>NZ_JBFHQR010000016.1:0-28633 GCF_041592135.1 Porticoccus sp.
GCCCACGAGTCCGGCATCCACCAGGACGGGGTGCTGAAATTCCGCGAGACCTACGAGATCATGAAGGCCCAGGATGTGGGCTGGAGCACCAACAAAATTGTGTTGGGCAAACTGTCCGGCCGCGCGGCGTTCTCGGCACGGCTGGAAGAACTGGGCATTCAGTTCGACAACAAGGCCGATCTCAACGCGGCCTTTACCCGTTTCAAGGAACTGGCGGACAAGAAGCGCGAAATCTACGACGAGGATTTACAGGCACTGGTCTCTGAGATTCAGGTTGGTGAAACCACTGCGGAACAGATTACCCTGGGGGAGCTGGAAGTCATTACCAAAACCGGTCAATTGCCCCACGCCGAGCTGACGCTGCACTACAAGGGCGAAACCTATCGCTCGACCGCGGATGGCGATGGCCCTGTCGATGCAGTCTTCAAGGCGATTGAAAAGCTCACCAAAAGCCAGGCTGAACTGAAACTGTATCTGGTCAATGCCGTAACCGAAGGAACCGATTCCCAGGGCGAAGTAACCGTGCGCCTCGAGAAGGGTGGCCGTATCGTCAACGGACAGGGTGCCGATACCGACATTCTCGTCGCCAGTGCGCGAGCCTACCTGAATGCCCTGAATCTGTTGGAGAACCCCGACCGGCTGCACCCGCAACTGGGCGGCGTGTAAAGGCCCCGGGCATGAGACAGGCGCTGCGTGACTGGTATCTCGGCACCCTGGGGATCGTGCAATATCGCCCCCGGGAAGAGGACGGCGCTGAGCTGCCTTTCCATGTGGCGTCGCCGGCGGTAGCACCGCTGGAAGTTGAGCCGCCTCTTGCCCGCCAGGTGCCCCCGGCCTCCGACACAGAGCAGCTAGCGCAACTGCTGCAGCCTCAACAGGTGTCATTGCCCTCACCGAAGCCGTCAGAGCAGGTTTCTGTCGAACAGATACCCGCTGCGGATCAGGCGCCGTTCCGGCTCGCCTGCTGGCAGCCCTGCGAGGATTTGCTGGTTTTGAATGCCCTGTCTTCCGGGGGCGTGCCGGTCGCCGATGAAACCGCCCTGCTCGGTAATTTGCTGCGGGCCATTGGCCGTGGCGACGGCGGTTCATTAACGCCTGAATTGATTGACTGGCCGCTCGGTAAGGGCGAGTCATCGGATCTCGCCGGCGCCAAGGCCATGCTGTCGGTATTTGTGGATGTCCGCATTCGCAAGCGCGGTGTGCTGGCGGTGTTGTTAATGGGCGAATTGCCGGCCGCGTTGCTGTTGCCCTCACAACGGCCTTATCCGGAAGTCCTGGGGACAGTGGAGGAACTGGCTGGCGGGGCGCGTGCCATCGTCACCCGCAGCCTGCAGGAGATGCTGCGGGAACCGGCCGGCAAGCGCGACAGCTGGTTGGCCATTCAGCATTTGAGCGTGTTGCCGTGAGTGACAACCCCTCTGTGCGGGCCATGCTGGCCGAAGATATTGCGGCCATTGCGGCGATTGAACAGCAGGTGACACCGCATCCCTGGAATCAAAACCAGTTCCAGGACAGTTTCGCAAAGCACCGCTGTTTAACCATGACCCTGGACGGGAAATTGGTGGGCTATGCCATTTATACGCTGGTGGCGGGGGAGGCGGAAATTCTCAACATTGCCATCGCTCCCCGGTGGCAGGGCAGGGGGTTGGGTAGCCAATTGCTCGACGCGGTAATCGAGCGAGTTTCAGGTGAGGCGGAACACCTGTTTCTCGAAGTCCGCGCCGACAATATTTCCGCCCAGACCCTCTACCAAAATGCCGGGCTGGTGGAGATCTGCGTGCGCAGGAATTACTACCGCACCGCCGCAGGTCCCATGGATGCCATCATCATGGCCATGGACTTCGGCACTTGCCGTTGATCAGCGGCAATTCACATCGCCAGCGCCAATATTTCCGCGCTGTCTTTGTGAGCCAGTTCACAAAACGCTGGTGATTCACCCTTGATCCCTGCCGTTCGTCGCTAAAACGGACATTAACCGTCCTACGCCACAGATTGTTTTTCTAAAATCGTTTCCGTTGATTGGAAGATGAGCCCTTGCCCATGAAAGCGACGGAAGAGTTGGCGACGCAAGCCACCCGCTTTGAAATTGCGCATTTGCTGCTCGACAGATTGCCCCTGTGTCTCGGGGTGATGGCGGGATTTTGCGTTGTCCAGGTATTTGCCTGGGTGAACTCCTCGCTGAGCTGGCCGCTGGTGCTGTGGTCCGGGTACGCGGTGGCGGTATTCGTCGGGGGCTGGCTGCTGATACGTCGCCTGGCAGAAACGCACCAGCTGGTGGGTATAAACGCCAAACTGGTCGAGGACATTAATAACCTGGCGGTAGTCCTTTCCATCGCACTGGGTCTGGTGTGGGCATTTGCCAGCGTGATCCAGTTTTATCTGCGCGATTCTGACCACTGGCTGTATTTTTCCACCCTGATCGGTGCGGCGGCGAGTAGCGGCATGCTGTTTAACTACAGTATGCGCGCCTCCCTGATCAGCGTCGCCATGGTGCTATTGCCCTGTACCCTTCAGGTCTATCTGTCAGGCCATGACGCCAGTCTTTATTTTGCCGCCTTTAGCCTGATCTACACCGCCACCCTTTATGTGGTGTTGATCCAGTTGCATCAGTTGCTGGAAAAGAATGTTTCCCTGCGTATCAAAGCGGAAGAATCGGCCCGCAAGCGCGCGGAACTCGGCTACCTGTTTGAACAGCATTGGCAGAATGCGCCCCTGGCGGCGGTGCAGTGGGACAAAAATAACCGCGTCATTGACTGGAACCCCAGTGCCGAACGACTGTTTGGTTACAGCAAGGCGGAAGTGCTGGGCAAGCACTGTGAGTTTTTTGTTCCCCCTGCGTCGCTGCAACAGTACCAGTCAATGTGGACAGCGCTGTCCCGCCGGAAAGCCGAGGGCAGTCACAGTGTCCACGAGATTCAGGACAAGCAGGGGGTGGTAAAGATTTGCGAGTGGAACAATACACCACTGCTGAAGGAGGGAAGGCTGATAGGGGTGGCGTCGTTTATCGAGGATATCACCTCGCAGGTCAGCGCCAAGGAGACCATCCAGCGCCAGGCGACGTTTGACACCCTGACCGCACTGCCCAACCGCCGCCGCATGATGGATGAACTGGAGGCGGCCATTTCCCGCTCCCAGCGCCACAAACAGTTTGGCGCGGTGCTGTTTCTCGATCTGGACCATTTCAAGGACATCAATGACACCCAGGGCCACCATATGGGTGATCTGGTATTGCAATATTTTGCCGAGCTGCTGCGCTCGGTGGTCCGCAAGGAAGACGTGGTCGCCCGGTTTGGTGGCGACGAGTTCGTGGTGCTGGTGCAGGACCTGGGGGGGAAGGCCCAGGAGGCCCGGGCCAAGGTGCTGTCCATTGCCGACAAGATCATGGAGATGGGCAAAACCGTCTGCAAGCGGGAGGGACTCGAATACGAGATTGAGGTCAGCGGCGGTATCGTCATGTTCCGGGGTAATGGTTACAGCTCCCACGACCTGCTCAAGCAGGCTGACCTGGCCATGTACCGGGTGAAGAATTACGGTCGCAAGGGCTTCAGTTTCTACGACGACTCCATGGCAGTGGAGGCGGAGTATCGCGTCACCATGATTCGCGAACTGCGGGCCGGCATTGAGAACGGCGAGTTTGAGCTGCACTTCCAGCCATTGGTGGACGCCGCCGGAACCCTGGTCTTTGCGGAATCCCTGCTGCGCTGGAAGCGTCCTTCCCAGCGAGTTGTACCGGCAGCCGAATTTATCGAATTCATGGCTTCACTGCCGATGATGAACGAAGTGGGTGGCTGGGTATTTGACAGCGTGTGCCGGAACATGCGCAGCTGGATGGACCAGGGAATCTGGAATTCGGACCGGGCGCTGTTCGTGAACATCAGCCCCAAACAGTTTGATAACGAGCAATTCGCCGAGCAGATCAAGGAAACCGTCCGGAAACACGGTATCTCGCCGCAGCAGTTGGTGCTGGAAATTACCGAAGAGAGCCTGATTAACAATCTGGACCGGGTGCAGGGACAGTTGCTGGAGTTGATTGATTTTGGCCTGCGCATCGCCCTGGACGATTTTGGTACCGGTTACTCTTCGCTGGCCATGTTGCAGAAATTGCCGGTGCAGTTTGTGAAACTCGACCGGGAATTTATCAGCAATCTGGGCTCCTCCGAGGATACTTACTCCATCGTCAAGGCGGTGATCAAACTCTGCCATATCCTGTCGCTGGAGGTGATCGCCGAAGGTGTCGAGACGGAACTGCAGCACAACATACTCCAGACCCTGGGTTGCAATTACTTCCAGGGCTACTACTTCCATAAGCCCATGCCGGTCGAGTCGTTCACCGCGTTGGTCGATGATCGGGACGAACAGGACAATATCGCACACCTGAAACTGGTTACCTGATTGCCAGGACGTCGTAACAGCTGCTGCGGTACACCCTGTGCGCCAGACAGGGTATAGTTGGGGCCTTGTTGTGGGGAGCGGTTAGTGGGGAAAATTCCGGTCGGTATCAGCGCCTGCCTGATGGGGGACGAGGTCCGTCACAATGGCGGTCACAAGCGCGACGCCTATATCAATGGCACCCTGGCCAGCTATTTTTCGTTCCACCGTTTTTGTCCCGAAGTGGGTATCGGCCTCGGTGTACCCAGACCGGCCATCCGGCTGGTGGCCTCTGAGCGCGGCATTCGAGCGGTGGGCAGTCGCGACAGTGAAATGGATGTCACCGAGCCGTTGATAGATTACAGTCGCCAGCAGCTTTCCCTGATCGAGCAATTATCCGGCATGATCGTGAAACGCGCCTCACCCAGCTGCGGCATGGAGCGCGTTAAACTTTACAACGATAAAAATATGCCCCATCCGGAGGGCGTCGGTATTTTTACCCGTGAGATTATGGCGAAATTTCCGCTGCTGCCGGTGGAGGAAGAGGGGCGTTTGGGTGACCCCGGATTGCGCGAGAATTTTATCCAGCGGGTGTTTATCTATCACCGTTGGCGGACTGAATACGCCAACGGGCTCAGTGTCCAGAAACTGACGGAATTCCACGCCCGCCATAAACTGATTTTCATGAGCCACGATCAGGATGGCAGTCGCGAACTGGGGCGTATTGCCGCCAGTGCCCGCAGCGAGAATCTGGACGCAGTGGCCGGGGAATATATCGCCCTGGCGATGGCAACCCTGAAAAAGGCGGCTTCCCGCAAAAATCACGTCAATGTCCTGCAACACATCCAGGGCTATCTGAAGCAGCAACTGGACGCTGATGACAAACAGGAATTGGCGGAGGTGTTTGAACGCTACCGCCGGGGAGAGATACCCCTGATTGTGCCCATCACCCTGCTCAGACACCATTTCCGCAGAGCCCCGGATGAATACATTGAACAGTCGTGGTATCTGAACCCCTATCCGGAAGAACTTAAATTGCGCAATCTGGTATAAGGTCAACGAACATGGATAGGCAGAAAATTAACATCCCGGTGTCGCTGATACTGCTGGATCTGCTGGGGGCGATACTGGTCGCCATCGGCATTCTCGGCGCCCTCGACGAGGGCGGCCCCGCCGACTATTTGCTGGTGGCGGCCGGACTGGTGCTGATGCTGCCGTTGGTACTGCATATTCTCAACAGGCTGCAAGGCCGCCGCTAACTAACAAAATATTATCCAGAGGAATCCTGTCAATGGAATTTGAACTCGCATCTTGGCACTGGCTGGTGCTCGGTATTGTGCTGGTGATTATGGAAATTTTTATTCCCAGTTTTACCATTTTCTGGTTTGGTCTGGGTGCCCTGATAGTGGGTGTCCTGTTACTGTTCATACCCCATTTGTCACTGACCGGACAGCTATTGGTCTGGTTGCTGGCGTCCTGTGCTTTTGCGCTGCTCTGGTTCAAGTATTTCAAGCCGCGCATGATCGATAAAACCACCGCCGGCATTGCCCGCGAGTCAGCCATCGGCGAATCCGGGCAGGTGATCAAGGTTCCCATGGGCGAACGGCGCGGTATCGTGCGTTTTACCACGCCGGTACTGAGTGCCGATGAGTGGGAGTTTATCTGTGAGCAGGAGGTCGCCGAGGGCGATCGGGTTTTTATTAAAGAATTTTCCGGCAACACCCTGATTGTGGTGAAACTGGATTAAGTTTTTCCCACTAATATATTGAGTTAAGCCCTCTAAAGGAGAAAGGAATGGAAGGCACAATTGTCGTTTTTGCGCTGCTGGTACTGGCGGCGATTACCATTGGACTGGGTGTCAGGATCGTGCCGCAGGGCAGCAAGCATGTGGTGCAGCGGTTGGGCAAATACCATAAAACCCTACCGCCGGGGTTGAACATCATTATTCCCTACGTCGATAGCGTGGCTTACAGAATATCCACCAAGGATATCGTGCTGGATATCCCTTCCCAGGAAGTGATTACCCGCGATAACGTGGTAATCATCGCCAATGCGGTGGCCTACATTAATATCCTCTCCCCGGAAAAGGCAGTCTACGGCGTAGAGGACTACGAACTGGCGATCCGCAATCTGGTGCAGACATCGCTGCGCTCCATTGTCGGTGAAATGGATCTGGATGATGCCTTGTCTTCGCGGGATCAGATCAAAGCCAAACTGAAATCCTCCATCTCCGATGATATTTCCGACTGGGGGATCACCTTGAAAACCGTGGAAATTCAGGACATCAATCCCTCCGGTACCATGCAGCAGGCGATGGAAGAACAGGCCGCTGCCGAACGCCAGCGGCGCGCCACCGTGACCCGCGCCGACGGTGAAAAAACCGCCGCCATTCTGGAAGCGGAAGGGCGCCTGGAAGCCTCGCGCCGGGATGCGGAAGCCAAGGTGGTTCTCGCCACTGCGACCAAAGAGGCGATCGAAAAGGTCACTGAAGGCATTCAGGACAAAGAACTGCCGGCGGTCTTTTTACTGGGGGAGCGGTACGTGGAAGCCATGCGTGAGATGGCCAAATCCGACAATTCCAAACTGGTGTTGCTACCCGGTGATATTCCCGCCGCAGTACGCGGCTTGATGAACTTCCAGAAGTAGGTGCGGTGATGAAAATATTGCAACTGCTCAGCCTGTCAATGGTGTTGAGCCTGGTGAGCGCGCCGGGCTTTGCCGATCCCGAGCGGGAGGCCGCCAGGGGACTGCTGGAAAGTATCCACGCCGAGCAAGTCATGAACGACATGATCCAGCGAGCGCTGGTGGTGGAACTGGAAAATAACCCGGCCCTGGCCCCCTATCAGGGGGTGTTCAAAGCATTTTACGACCAGTACCTCAGCTACCCGGCCATCAGTGAACAGTTGATTGATCTCTACACCGAAGCCTTCACGTTGGAAGAGATCCAGCAGATCACCGCGTTTTACCAGACGCCTGCGGGTGCAAAAGCAATGCGCTTGTCTCCTGAACTGTTTCAGAAGGGCATGCAGATTGGCCAGCGCAATGTGGCAGAGAACATTGATGTGCTGCAACGTATGATCGCCGACGAGGCAGAGCGTTTGCAGTCCCAGGCGGAATAATCGCAGCAGGTTGTCAACCCGGGGCGAATCCGTGCGTTTTATTACAGCAGAGCATTATATGGGCACCGTTGAGTCGGGCCGGGAGTAGAACAGTAATGAAGAAGGGTTTGCTAATCGGCGCAGTGCTGCTGGTTCTCGGCGGCTGCACCAGCCCCGCTGGTTCTCCCTATGGCAGCACTGGCGGCATCATTATCGATACCAAGGGTGTTGATATGTCCCATTACCACAGCGATCTGGCGGAATGCCAATCCTATGCCTCCCAGGTGCCCGTGGCCCAGCGCACTGCCACTTCCACCGCCGGCGGCGCGGTATTGGGTGGGGTGGTTGGCGCGATAGTTGGCGACAGCGATACGGCCAAACGCGGTGCCGGGGTCGGCGCGGTTACCGGCGCCGTCAAAGGGGTGTCATCGGGTACTCGCGAACAACAACAGGTGGTGAGAAACTGCCTGCGGGGCAGGGGTTACCGGGTGCTCAACTGATAGCGCCGCCATTGCCGGCCGTCAATTGACCAGCATTAACGGATAACTGAACTGTTCAGTCAGTTCCGCCAGTTGTCGTTCGGTGAGCCCATTGAGGGCGTTTTTCGACATCAAAATCAGCGATGAAACGGGCAGTTTCAGGAAGCGCAGTTGCTCCGGGCGGGTTGAACGCACCAGTTCAAAATGCAGGCGGACACCCTGCACCGGCAATTTCTCGGCGATGTCTGCGGGCAGGGGTGTTTCGCTGACGATGGTGACATCCGACACCATGCCATTCACCGAGAGCAGCCTGACCACTTCCAGCATGCGGTCAAACTCTGGTTGGCAGTGATAGATCAGGGTCAGCTGCTGGTGGGGCTGGGAAGACTGCCGCTGTAGGCTGAGATAGGGGCGGCTGCGTCCGGGGAAAAAAATATCGCAGCCCTGATGGGACAGTGCGCAGACCGCCAGCTCCCCGCTTTCCTCGGCAAAGGTCCAGGCCAACTTGTCCCGGCTACTGAGTTTTTCCAACAGCCTGCGCGCCCTGGCCGCGGCAATTTTGTTGATCCGCAACAGTTCTGCCGGTTGCAGTTCCCGCTCTTCCGCCGACAGGTAGTTGATCTCGGTGGAGAAGGGCAATTCCGCCACGGACATCAGCTGACTGTCTTCGATGTACAGTCCGGTTAGCGACGCATTCAGTCGACGGGCGATGCTGACCAGCGTCACCAGCCCGGTTTCGGTGGCACTGTAGGCATCCAGGGCGATCAGGATGCGCCGTTCAGTGCTACTGCTCACGACGGTCACCCTTGTCATCGTGGACAGCGTATTTTTTTGCCAGCTGAATCCATTCCGCCACTTTTGCCGCGACCCGGCCATTGACCGAGTTAGCCGGGTACTGCGCCTGTTGATCGGGTTCGCCGGCAGGGATACCGGTGAGCAGGGACAGGGCCTCGTCGATGGTGGAGACCGCATAGATGTGAAATTGCCCGCTGGCCACGGCATCGATGACCCGGCTGGCCAGCATCAGGTGTTGGGTGTTGGCGCTGGGCATGACAACCCCCTGATCGCCGGTCAGCCCCCGTGCGGCACAGATATCGTAGAAGCCTTCGATTTTCTGATTGATACCACCGATGGCCTGTACCTGTCCGTGCTGGTTGATGGACCCGGTGACGGCGAGATTCTGGCGAATCGGGATATCGGCTATGGCGGACAGCAACACGGTAATTTCCGCCACCGAGGCGCTGTCGCCCTCGACACCGCCGTAGGACTGTTCAAACACCAGGCTGGCGGAAATCGGCAGGGGACGATTTTTGGCAAAGCGACTGGCAATAAAGGCGGACAGGATCAGCACGGCCTTGGAGTGGATGTTGCCGCCGAGTTTTACCTCCCGCTCGATATCCAGCACCTTGCCGCTGCCCAGCCGCGCCTGGGCGGTGATGCGGGTGGGGCCGCCAAAGGCATATTCCCCCAGTTGATACACGGACAGGCCGTTGATTTGCGCCACTTTCGCACCGCTGCTATCCACCAGCTGGATGTCCCGCAGAATACTTTCGTGCACCCGTTCCCTGAACTGATCCATACGCCGGACGGCGGCCTCTATTGCCTGCTGCACATGGAGCGCGGAAATCCTGTCGGCCTTGGCGATAGCGGCGTAGTAGTCACTTTCACACAGCAGGTCAGTGAGACTGTTCAGGCGCAGGGGCAGTTTTTCGGCGTCTTCCAGCATCCGCGAACCTTGTTCGACCACCCGGGCTACCGCGCCGGGATCCAGGGGCCGCAGTGATTTGCGGTGTTGCAGGGCGGCGATCAGCCGGGCATAACCGAGGGTGTTGTCGGCGGTGCGCGGCAGGTCTTCGGAAAGATCGGCGGGCACCTTGAACAGCAGCTTGAAATCCGGGTCGTAGGCTTCCAGCAGGTAGTAGATCATGCGGTCGCCGAGCAGGATCACCTTCAGGTCCAGGGGCACCGGCTCCGGCTCCAGCGATTTGGTGCTCACCAGGCTGAGTAGCTGGTCGATGGATTCAATGCGGATCTCATGGGCGTGCAGCGCCCGTTTCAGGGTTTCCCAGGCGAACGGGTTGGTCAGCACCTTGAGGGCATCCAGCAGCAGGTAGCCGCCGTTGGCGCGGTGCAGGGCGCCGTTGCGGATCAGGGTGAAGTCGGTGGTGAGGGTGCCGAACTGCGCCTCGTGTTCCACCCTGCCCATCAAGTTGTTGAGTGAGGGGTTGTCCTCATAGACGATCGGCGGGCTACAGGTGCCGCTGTTATCCACCAGCACATTTACCTTGTACATGGGAAATTCGTGCACCCGTGCCTTGAGGTCTTCCGGGCCACTGGCATGGCCCTCTTCTTCGCGAAAGGCATCGACGTTTTCGATCACATCCTGTTTCACTTCGGCGAGAAAATTGAGTACCTCGGCGTGCTCCCCATAGCGGATCTCCAGCTCGCGGAATATCTGGTTGACAGCGTTCAGCACGATATTCTGGTTGAGCTTTTTCATGCGCTCGCGGCCCTCTTTCATCCACATGGGCATTTTCAGGACCACCTGTTTCAATTCTTCCTTGAGCTCGCTGATTTTCTCTTCAATCGTCTTTTGTTCTGCTTCGTCGAGGGCCTCGAATTCTTCGGGGGTAATAATTTTATCCTTGGCCAGGGGGGCCAGGGTGTAGCCGGTGGGGGTTTGCATCAGCGCGATGTCGCGTTCCTTGGCCTTGTCCCGCAGGGTGGTAAATGCCTGTTGTTCCTTGTCGCTGTATTCCTCGGAGATTTCATTGAGGCGGGCCTTGTATTCGGCACTCTGGAACACCCCCGGTATGGTCACCAGCAGGTCCTCGATGCACTGTTCCATATTCTTTTGCAGGCGACCGGCCACGCCGCAGGGCAGTTTCAACACCTTGGGCTGCTGGGGGGCACTGAAGTTGTTGATGTAGCACCAGTCGTTGGGACGCGGGTCGTCGGCGATGTGCTGTTGCAGGAAATCCTGCAGCATCTCGTGTTTGCCCATGCCAGGAGAACCCATGACGTAGATGTTGTAGCCCTCATGGTGGATGCCGAGGCCAAATCGCATGGCGTCCAGGGCGCGATCCTGGCCAAAATAATTGTCCAGGTGTTCGAGTTCCGTGGTGTCTTTAAAACTCAGGGTTGCCGGATCACAGCGTCTGTAGAGGCTTTCGATCGGCAGCGCCGGGGGTAATGGTTTATCTGTCACGGTCTGCTCACTTATAGGTATTTGGGCAAATGGTTGCGGATTTCGGCAGGGGACAACTTCACCAGCAGCGAGTCAAATTCCTCCGGGATGCGCTTTTTGACGTCCTTGCCGAGGTGTTTGTGAAAGGCTCCCAGCATGTGGGAGGGGGCGACCAGGTAGAGCCGGTGAAACCGTTGCTGTCGGTGACTTTTTTCCAGCAGCGCGCAGATTTCCCGGGCAAAGATATCCCGTTCCTGATTCTTGATATCCTGGCCGTCTTCCATGCCGTGGATGCCCGTATGACCGCTGCCGCTGTATCTGCCGGGCTGATCGGTGACCAGGTCTGAAATTTTGCTGCGGCCAGCACTATGCAGCATGTCTTTCAGCTCTAGCAGGGGTTCCTTTGAGCCAGTTGTGCTGAACAGTCGCGCCTGGGTTGCGTCGGCAACCAGTACCCAGATGGTTCCACTCATGGCCTACCTCCCAACAGAGTGAGTTGTGAAGGAAAACAGCTTGTCTGCTTGCTCGCTTAAGCGCTTTCTTGCTTAAGAATAGTTTCGATCTGTGATCTTGGCACGTCGGGCCGACCGCGGCTCGATCCCGGTCAGTCGCTCTGCACAGCGGGGGCGCTCAGTGTTTGACCGGGCGTTTTTGCAGTTTTCGCTGCAGGGTGCGACGGTGCATCCCCAGGCTGCGTGCCGTGGCGGAGATATTGCCGTCGTGTTCGGCCAGTACGCGCTGGATATGTTCCCATTCCAGGCGTTCTACCGAGGGAGGGGTGTCGTTGATCGGCACTTCGGAATTGGGTTTTACGCCCTCGAAAGCCGCCAGTATGTCGTCCACCGAGGCGGGCTTGCAGAGGTAGTTGGCGGCGCCCATTTTGATGGCTTCCACGGCGGTGGAGATGCTGGAATAGCCGGTCAGAATGAGCACCTGGATGTCCGGGTTGATGGCCTTGAGTTGCGGCAGCAGGTTGAGCCCCGATTCCGTTTCCAGCTTCAGGTCCACCACCGCCCGACTGGGCTGGTAGTCGCGACATTGGGCCAAGGCTTCACTGGCATTGTGGGCGGTGATGGCTTGATAGCCTCGCCGAGCCAAGGCCCGCGCCAGGATGCTGGCAAAGGTGGCGTCGTCGTCGACGATCAGCAGGCAGGGCAGCGTCATGGCTCAGACCTCAAGGGCAGCAGTACCCGGGTGAGGGTGCCACCCTCCGCGCCGGGCTCGATACTGACGGTGCCGCCGTAGCGATTCAGGGTTGCCTGGGTGAGGAACAGGCCGAGTCCCATGCCATCGGGTTTGCTGGATTGGAAGGGTTGGCCGAGCCGGCCCTGCAATTGCGGGGCAATGCCGTGACCAGAATCCCGAATGCAGAGTTCGACCATCCGCTCGTCCCAGCCCACTTCAACATCCACTCGCTCGGGACTGACGTCGGCGGCGTTGTTGAGCAGGCTGGTGAGGGACTGGGCCACAGTGGGGTGAAACTGCACGGGGTGGTCCGTCAGCTTTTCCCCGTAGCGGATATGGGCCTGAACCCGTGGACGCATGACCTGCCAGCGCTCAAACAATTTGTCGAAATAGGCGCGCAGTGAGCCCTGTTCAAGGCTGCCGGCCCCACCTTCTGCGGTGGCCACCAGTTGTTTCAAGGTGGTGCGGCACTGCTCCAGCTGCTGTTGCAGGATGTTGAGATCTTCGCCGCTGGCGGACTGTTCGGCGACCATCTCGTCCACCAGAATTTTCATGGTATTGAGCGGTGTGCCCAGTTCGTGGGCGGTGCCCGCCGCCAGTGAGCCAATGGCCAGGAGCTGTTCGTCGCGCAACTGATCCTCCCGCTGGTTGGCCAGTTGTTCCTCCTGCCATTTCAGGGTGCTGGCCATGCGGGTAACGAAATAGGTGATCAGGCCGGCGCTGACGGCGAAGTTGCACCACATGCCGAGGATGTGCAGGTTGTTGCTTTCGCCGTGGTGGTGGCCGGGGGACAGCGCCGGAATGCTCAGGTTGTTGCCCAGCAGCCAGCTGTAGGCCGCCAGGGACAGCAGCGTTATCGTCCAGGTGTAGCGCAGGGGCAGGGTGGCGGCGGCGATGCTGATGGGCACCAGGTAATAGGACACGAAGGGATTGGCCGCGCCGCCGCTGAAAAACAGCAGGGCGGTGAAAAAGGCAATATCCACCAGCAGGTGGCAGAAAAATTCCATTTCGGTGATGGCCGGGTAGCGGAAGGTGCGCCACCAGGTGGTGGCAATCACCAGTGCGTAGAGGGCGAGTATCGCGCCCAGTACCAGCACCGGCAGGCCGATATCCTGTATCTGGCTGAAAAAAAGGAGGGCCAGTAATTGGCCCCCAAGGGCGATGTTGCGGATGATACTCAGCTGGCGCAGGTTGTGTCGCGCTGCCGAGTGGAGGGATGTGTTGATTCCGGTCATGGTGGGATGTTAACAGATGCCCCCGTTACCAGTGCATGGTTGCGGCCAGGTAAATATTGCGACCCGGCCCCGCCAGGCGCTCGCCCACCGCGATGTCGCTGTCGGCATTGCGATTGTAGCCGGCCAGGTGGTCCCGATAGCGGTTGTCAAACAGGTTTTCCACCCCGCCGGACAGGGTCAGTTGCGGGGTCAGTTGGTAACTGCCCGACAGGTTGACCAGGCCGTAGCCGGGGGTTTTCTCTTCCTGATTGAATCCAGATACCTTGTTCTGCGGGGCATAGAGTACCGATTCCACTGCCAGGATGACGGCCTGCTGCTGGTAGATCAGTGCCAGGCGGTTGTTGAGCGGGGCCACCCGGTACAGGTTGTCATCCTCATCCCGGCGTTTGCCGCGCACATAGTTGAGCGTGCCCTCGATACGCAGGGTGGCGGAGAGGGCGTAGCCGTAAGCCATATCGGCGCCGTACATTTCGGCGTTGACATTGTCGAACATCAGCGCCGGCTGGCCCCCCATCATGGTGCTCAGCATGTTGGCCGTGGCATCAGTGGTGGGAACACCCTGGATGTAATCGTCGATGCGGCGGTAGAACAGCTGTGGGGTCAACCAGGCGGTGCCGTTTTGCCAGTCGATGCCCACAGTGATTTCATGGGCTGTTTCCTCGTCCAGATCCAGGTTGCCGATATAGTTGCGGCCATCCGCCAGACCACCTGTTGCCGTCAGCGGCAGCCACAGGTAGCGCTCCTGATAGGACGGCGCGCGGTGCTTGTGGCCGAGGCCCAAATTCAGGGTGGTGGTGTCGGTCAGAACCCGACTGAGGTTGAGGGCCAGGTCCAGGTAGGTGAAGTCCTCGTCCCGATCACCGTTGTTGAAAGCTGAGGCCAGCAGGTTGGCATTCATCGCCATCATCCCCATCATGCCGCTGGCGCCCACGGTTTCACTGTCCATCTGCACCCGGTTGACCCGTGCGCCGGTCTCTACATGCCACTCACCGATCTCGCCTTGCCACTCGCTGAAAATGCCGTAGCTATCCCGCTCGGCGTCGTTGAAGTTGGCCACCTCGAACATGCCGTTGTTGGGGTTGCTGATAGTGGCGGTGTGCACCGTCTGGTTGCCATCGGTTCCCAGGGTCAGATAACCGTTGCTCACCGGCCAGCGGGCGTTAAATGTCCAGGCGGTGTTGTGGGCGCTGGCATTATTGGTCCGGTAATCCGCCAGGGAAGCGGGTGCTGTGCGCTGGGAGAAATTATCCATTTTGTGATCGACATGGTTGTAGGACAGCTGTCCGCTGACCACCACATCGCCAATGGTGGTGCTGACATGGGTGCCCGCCATATCGCCGTCGATATGGTTGATGTCCATGGGCAGGGCGGGGGTGCCGGTGTCGCGGGTGTCCAGTTCGCCGGCGTAGATTTCGAAGTGACTGTCGTCGTTTTGCCAGCCGTAACTCAGATCGTAGCGGCTGCGGCGGTATTGGCTGCCGCCGATGTCATCATCGTCGCCAATGCGGGTCTCGTCCCCCTCATCGTGGCTGGCCAGCGCCGTGACCTTGTGATGGCGGTTGGCCAGTGTAGATTTCAGTGCGCTGCTGGAACCATCGCTGTTGCCGTTAAAGCGGCTGGAGAGGGCGCCTGAGGTTTCGAACTCCTCGCTATTGCCAAATTCGCCGCGGTCCAAAGTGGCCGTCATATGTCCGCCGAGGCTTTCCTGGGCCGCGCTGACCGGAGCGATACCGCGAGTAACCTTCAGAGACTTCAGCAACATGGGCGGGGTGTAGGTTAGCGGCGTGTCCATGGCATTGGGGCCGCCGGTGAGGGTGGGGGCGCGGTCGATATGAATGCTGACTCGCTCTCCGTACAGGCCCCGGTATTGGGCGATGCCGGTAACGGGTCCATTGCTGTTGACGTTGGCGCCCGGCACCCGCTTCAGCAGCTCCGCGGTGTCCAGCACGGGCAGCTCGGCGGGTTCAATAGCCAGTGACAGCTCTCCGGTAGTCTGTACGCCGGTCACATTGATCTCTTCGGGGGTGCTGTGCTCCGCCAGCAGGGGCAGCGGCAGGGTGGTCAGCAACAGCGTGGCTAAGCGGGGAGATAAGCCGGGAAATAAGCGGGGATGTACGAGGGGAAAGTCGCGCTTCACGGGCCGGATCTCCATGGTCAGGTTCGAGTGGCCGGCATCTTACTGATGAAGCACGCTTTTGAGGATGTGACAAATTGTCGCACCGACAGCAAAGACGTTTTCGCCCGACCCTGTTAAAAGGCCAGGCGAAATGGGTTGAGCGGAGGAACTAGCGCAATAGCAACAGCGGTATTTTTGAGTTGATCAGCATGCGCTGGGTGAGGCTGCCGAACAACAGCTCTCGCAGGCGGCTCTGGCCGAATGCGCCCATCACCACCAGTTCAATGGCGTGCTCGCGGTAGTAGCGCTCCAGTTGCTGCTGCACATCGCCGCTCAGCTCGGCGCAGATGGTTTTCAAGCCCGCCTGTCGCAAAATGGCGGCGCCCTCCTGCAGTTGCGCCGATTCCTGTTCTCCCTGTCCCACGTGTACCAGGTGGCATTCCAGGCCCTGGTAGAGGGGGCTCAGGCTGACCATATCCAGGGCCTTGCGGGATACCTCTCCGCCGTCGTAGGCGATCATGATGCGCTGTGGGGGCTGTTCGAACGGCCGGTTGACCACCAGCACCGGGCGGTGCAGGGCGCGGATCAGTGACTCTAATTTTGTACCGATCTGTTTTTCCCGGTTTTCGTGCCCCTCGCCGCGAATGCCCACCACCAGCACCCGGATTTCCTCTTCCATCTCCACCAGGGTTTCTTCCAGGCTGCCGTGGCGTTGCAGGTTTTCCGCCTCCGGGCAGCCCCGCGCCAACGCCCGCTCATGGGCGTCCTGCAGCATCGCCTTGCCCTGTTCCAGCAGGATGCGGCTGCGCCGCTCCTCCATGCGGGTCAGTTCTTCCAGCAGTTCCTCGCGGCTGCCCAGGCCGATACTGCCGCTGAGGTCTGTCAGCGGCGGGGTGTCCCGGTGTTCGATGTTGTGCAGCAGCTTGAGGGGCGCCCGCAGCTTTACGGCGATCCAGGCGGCGTAGTCCGTCACCGCCGCGCTGTAGGTGGAGCCGTCGATGCCGGCCAGGATAGTGCTTCTGTGTTGAATGCTCATCAGTGTCCCCCGAGGACCTGGTCGATCTCTTCCGGTTTGTCGTGGATGCCAAAGCGGTCGACGATGGTGGCGCTGGCCTCATTCAGGCCGATCAGCTCCACCGCAACGCCCTCGCGGCGGAACTTGATCACCACCTTGTCCAGGGCGCCCACCGCGGAAATATCCCAGAAGTGGGCGCGGCTGAGGTTGATCACCACTTTGTCCCGCACTTCCTTGAAGTCAAACTGGGCGGTGAACTTGTCCGCCGAGTTGAAAAATACCTGCCCCACCACCCGGTAGGTGCGGATGTCGGTCAGTGCGTCCAGTTCCGAGGACACATACATAAAGTGGCTGACCTTGTTGGCAAAAAACAGCGAGGCCAGCAGCACCCCCACGAATACACCGTAGGCGAGATTGTGGGTGGAGACAACCACCAGCACGGTGGCCACCATCACCAGGTTGGTGGACAGGGGGTATTTTTTCAGATCGATGATCGACTGCCAGCTGAAGGTGCCGATGGATACCATGATCATCACCGCCACCAGCGCCGCCATGGGAATCTGCGAAATCAAGGGGCCGAGAAACACCACCATGACAATCAGGAACACCCCCGCCGTCAGGGTGGAAAGACGGCCGCGGCCGCCGGATTTAACGTTGATCACCGACTGGCCGATCATGGCACAACCGGCCATGCCGCCCAGCAGGCCGGCGCCGATATTGGCGATGCCCTGGCCCTTGCACTCGCGATTTTTGTCACTGTTGGTATCGGTGAGGTCGTCGACGATGGTGGCGGTCATCATCGATTCCAGCAGGCCCACCACCGCCAGGGAAATGGCGTAGGGGAAAATGATATACAGGGTTTCAAGATTGAGCGGTACATCTGGCCACAGGAACAGCGGCAGGGTGTCCGGCAGCTCGCCCATATCGCCGACGGTGCGGATGTCCAGACCAGCTACTACGGCGACCAGCGTCAGTAACACAATGCACACCAGCGGCGAGGGCACGATCTTGCCCACCACCGGCAGGTGCGGGAACAGGTAGATAATGCCCAGCCCGGCGGCGGTCATGGCGTAAACGTGCCAGGTGACATGGGTCAATTCCGGTAACTGGGCCATAAAGATCAGTATTGCCAGCGCGTTGACAAAGCCGGTGACCACCGAGCGGGACACAAAACTCATCAGGTTGCCGAGTTTCAGGTAACCAGTTGAAATTTGCAGCACCCCGGTCAACAGCGTCGCCGCCAGCAGATATTGCAGGCCGTGTTCCTTCACTAGCGTCACCATCAACAGCGCCATGGCACCGGTGGCCGCTGAGATCATCCCCGGCCGACCGCCGACAATGGATATGATCACGGCGATACAGAACGAGGCGTAGAGCCCCACCTTGGGGTCCACCCCGGCGATAATGGAAAAGGCGATGGCTTCGGGGATCAGCGCCAGGGCAACAACAATGCCGGCTAACAGATCAGCGCGGATGTTGCCCAGCCATTGCTGGCGGGTAGAGCTAAGTAACATAAAAATCCTGTTTTTGTATTGCCCGGCATGGCCCTATGGCCAGTTAGGTGTATCGGTGCTGTGAACGGGAAAAAATATGCTGGAGACATGGCCCGGAAGGCCGTGCCGTTTTTGGCAACAGCAGATCGTCGTACTGATTTCAGCAGGCTGAATCGGGCTTACGGTGGCGTGGGCGCGGAGCCGGGGTAACATTTCATAGGGAGGGTACAGCGCTAAAGAGGGGCACATTATAGTCACTCGCCCCATAGATGCAACGCAAGGGCGTGTTCGGGTCGGCACAAGGCCGTCGGGAAAAGATCTACGGCAACAATTTATAGGCTACGGCTCTTCGGCTACAATGCGCCGCTCCCAACACTCACCGAATGCTGCCCATGAGCCGGAAATTTCAGAATCGACGCACTTTTGCGATTATTTCGCACCCTGACGCCGGTAAAACCACCATTACCGAGAAGCTGCTGCTGTTCGGCAACCTGATCCAGGTGGCCGGTACCGTCAAGGGCAAGAAAGGTGATCGCCAAGCCACCTCCGACTGGATGCAGATGGAGAAGGAGCGGGGCATCTCGGTGACCTCGTCGGTGATGCAGTTTCCCTACCGGGATGCCATGGTCAACCTGCTGGATACCCCCGGCCACGAAGACTTCTCCGAGGATACCTACCGCACCCTGACGGCGGTGGATTCCGCGCTGATGGTGATCGACGGCGCCAAGGGCGTCGAGGCCCGCACCATCAAACTGATGGATGTGTGCCGGCTGCGGGACACCCCTATCATCTCCTTCGTCAACAAGATGGACCGGGATATCCGCGACCCCATTGAGTTGCTGGATGAAATCGAGTCGGTGCTGAAGATTGCCGGTGCGCCGATCAACTGGCCGATCGGCATGGGTCACGATTTCAAGGGGGTCTACAACCTCTACACCGACACCATCCATGTGTTCAAACCGGGCCAGGGCCACACCATTCCCGAGGATATCCAGATCCAGGGGCTGGACTCTGACGCGGCCACCGAACTGCTCGGCTATTACGTGGATGAGATCCGCGAGCAGATCGAGCTGGTGCGCGGCGCCACCCACCAGTTTGACCTGGAGCTGTTCCTGGCCGGTCAGCTGACGCCGGTGTTCTTCGGTACCGCCCTGTCCAATTTCGGGGTGCGCGAGATGCTCGACCACTTTGTGCAGTGGGCTCCGGCGCCACAGCCTCGCCAGGCGGTTGAGCGCGTGGTGGAAGCCGGCGAGGAGCAGTTTTCCGGCTTTGTGTTCAAGATCCAGGCGAACATGGATCCGAAACACCGGGACCGCATCGCCTTCATGCGGGTCTGTTCCGGCAAATACCAACAGGGCATGAAAATGCACCATGTGCGCCTCGGCAAGGATGTGCGCATCGCCGACGCGGTGGGCTTCAAGGCCGGCGAGCGGATGGCGGTGGAGGAGGCGCTGGCCGGGGATATCATCGGCCTGCACAACCACGGCACCATCCAGATCGGCGACACCTTCACCGCTGGCGAAGACCTCAAGTTCACCGGTATTCCCCACTTCGCCCCGGAACTGTTTCGCCGCATACGTCTGCGTGATCCCATGAAAACCAAGCAGTTACAGAAAGGTCTTCAACAGCTTTCTGAGGAGGGGAGTACCCAGGTGTTCTTTCCGCTCAACAACAACGACATTGTGGTCGGCGCGGTGGGGCAGTTGCAGTTTGAGGTGGTGGCCTACCGCCTCAAGGATGAGTATGGCGTCGAGGCGGTTTACGAACCGGTCAATGTCTACACTGCCCGCTGGGTAGAGTCCGACGACAACAGGAAAATCGAGGAACTGAAGCGCAAGGTGCCGGACGGCGTGGCACTGGATGGCGGCGGCCATCTCACCTACCTGGCGTCCACCCGGGTCAATCTGGCGCTCACCGAGGAGCGCTACCCGGAACTGCAGTTCCGGGCCACCCGGGAGCTTTAATTCGGGCACGCGTCAGCGGCCAGGGGATTCACCTATACTTTTTTCGTGATCGGCATGAGCGGAGAAAATCGTGAACCCCCAGTCTTCCCCCCGCCTGACCCACCTGGCGCTGCATGTGGTCGATATGGATGCCTGTGTCGCGTTCTACCGCGACTACTGCGACATGCGTGTCTGCCATGAACGCAGCACCGCACAACAGCGCATTGTCTGGCTGGCGGAGCCGGGGCGGGAACAGGACTTTATTTTCGTGCTGATGGATGGCGGTCGCGATCTCCAGTTGCCCGACGACGACTACCGCCATTTCGGTTTTGCCCTGCCCAGTCGCGCCGCGGTGGATGAGATTGCCCGCCGCGCAAAAGAGCGTGGGGAACTGGTGTGGCCGCCACGGGATGAACCCTACCCGGTGGGCTATTACTGCGGCCTGCGCGACCCCAACGGCAATTATGTGGAATTCAGTTACGGCCAGCCGTTGGGGCCGGGTGCAGCCCAATAACCATTGCCCGTCAGGGGTTGTTGTAATAGTCTGAGCGCACCTGTCTGGTAGGGAGAGCACCATGGAGAACCGTCGCAAATCGGTCGTGATCAACAGCCGGTTTCAATACCAGTACGCGCTGGTTGCGGCTGCGGCTTCGGTACTACTGATCAATCTGTTTATCATCATCAACACCCTGCTGCCGGACTACCGCGGGTTGCTGCTCAACGGCTGGCACACCCTGATTGTGGCGCTGGTTGAAATACTGCTGATCGTCGGCGTCTGGTGGGGTTCACTCATATCCAGCCACCGTATCGCCGGGCCGGTCTTTGTCATCGTCCGCGAGGTGGAAACCCTATCCGAGGGCGACCTGACCGCCAGGGTGCGATTGCGCCAACACGACCTGTTCCAGCCGGAGGCGGAGGCGATCAACCAGAGTATCGAGATTCTCCAGCAACGCCTGCAGCGGCTTAAGGAGGTTGTCAGTGAGATAGAGCGCCAACCCGGTGGCTATGCCCCGGGCACCCCGGATCACATTGCCCGGCTGAAGGCGGAACTGGATCAGTTCAAAACAAGCTGATGCCAGTGCCCGCCACCCAGTGGAAAGCGTTGCCGCTTATCCGCCAATTCGACGTTTAGACCCATGCCAGATCCCGCTGTTTTTTCCATCCTGGTCGTGATCGCCTTTGTCGCGGGTTTTATTTCCTCCATTGCCGGGGCCGGTGGCGTGCTGACCCTGCCGGCACTGCTGTGGGCGGGATTGCCGCCCATCACTGCGCTTGCCACCAACAAGTTGCAGAGCACCCTCGGTACCCTGTCGTCCACCTGGAACTTCTTTCGCAAGGGCCACCTGGATCTGAAACCGCTGTTGCCGTCGATGGTCACCGCGCTCCTCGGCTCCTCGCTCGGCACCTGGACAGTGCAGCAGGTGGGCAACGAACTGCTGTCGAAACTGATACCGCTGTTGCTGATTGCCATCGGGCTGTATTTTCTGGTTTCACCGCGCATTACCGATGAGCACCGTGAAGCGCGACTGACACCGCTGCAGTTTGCCTTCACGGCGGCCCCCCTGATGGGGTTTTACGGCGGCTTTTTCGGGCCGGGCATGGGTTCTATTTTTCCCTTTCTGATGGTGTGGCTGATGGGCTACGGGCTGCGCAAGGCCACCGCCCAGACCAAGGCCATGGTGTTGTCGGTCAATGGCGTGTCGGCGACCATTTTTATTATTGGCGGCCATGTGGTCTGGCCCCTGGCCATCGCCATGTCGCTGGCGCAAATTGTCGGCGCCCGGTTGGGCTCCAATCTGGTGATCAGCCGCGGCGCGACACTGGTGCAGCCGGTGATCATCGCGGTGACATTGATCGTCGCCCTGAAATTGCTGGTGCTGCCGTGACCTTTCTGCTCACCCTGCTGATGACGTTTATTCTGGTGTTGATTGCGCTAATGGTGTTTATGCGTTTTGGCACGCCCTATTATCAGCTCAAGAAACACAATGTGGTCACCCTGTTGCATATGGTGGTCGAGGGGCAGGCCAGCGAGAATGACTGGCAGGTATTTCTGGGGATGCCGATCAGACATAATGACCGCCTTGAGGCCGTGCGGGTGCAGTGCTGTGAGATCAGTGATCGCGAGTACATCGGCGGCAGTTCACTGTTGACGGCCAAAGGCATCGACGAAATCCGGCTGTTGCTGGCCGAACTGGAAGGAGAGGAAGAATGAACAGGGAATCTTCGCCGATGGCGCGGGGCATAGTGATTGCCGCGGCCTTTGTGGTGCTGGTGGCGGGGCTGAAGGCGGCGGAGACCCTGCTGGTACCCTTCCTGCTGTCGGTGTTTATCGCGCTGATCTTTTCTCCGTTGCTGGCCTGGCTGAAAAGACATCGGGTGCCAAACGCTATCGCCATCTGCCTGATTATTGCTCTGGTGGTGCTGGCGGGCTGGCTGATCGGCATTCTGGTGGGTGCTTCCATCAACGATTTCCGCCAGAACCTGCCGCAGTACCAGGAGCGCCTGCAACAGATGAGCGGCGGCTCACTCACCTGGCTGAGTGAGCGGGGCATGACCCTGGACATGGAACAGATGCGCCAGAGCTTTGATCCCGGCAAGGTGATGCAGCTGGCGGGCAATACCCTCAGCTCCTTTGGCAACGTCATGACCAATGCCTTCATGATCCTGCTGACGGTGATCTTTATCCTCGCCGAGGAGGTGGGGTTCAGTGACAAACTGCAGGCCGCCCGCCAGGATACCGGTGCCACCCGCGAGGCGCTGGTGCGGTTCACCCAAAGTGTCAACAGCTACCTGAGTATCAAATCCCTGCTCAGCCTGCTGACCGGGGTGCTGGTGATGATCTGGCTGTGGATTCTGGGGGTGGACTACCCGGTGATGTGGGGGTTGCTGGCCTTTCTGCTCAACTTTGTGCCCACTGTCGGCTCCATCATTGCGGCGGTGCCGGCGGTGCTGCTGGCGCTGATCCAGCACGGACCACTGTCAGCGGGGCTCGCTGCCCTCGGGTATCTGGTGGTGAATGTGGCGATCGGCAATGCCCTGGAACCCAGAGTGATGGGCCGGGGGCTCAACCTGTCGCCATTGGTGGTGTTCCTGTCCCTGGTGTTCTGGGGCTGGGTGCTGGGGCCGGTGGGTATGCTGTTGTCGATCCCCCTGACCATCATGGTCAAGATCGCCCTGGAAAATCACGGGGATACCTACTGGCTGGGCGTCATGCTCGGTGCCGGGGCGCAACCGCAGTCAACCTCGAGCAATGGGGACGAACAGTCCGGCTGAATCCCTCTCGCCCAGTGGCCGGCTCATAACGTTCACATGCCCTCCTGACTCGGGTCATGACAGTTTGTCGTCGAAGTACATGCAAACCTGATCGTGGCCCGCCCTGCTGGTCGCCTTGATGAGGCCGGCTTTATCTACCGTCAGCTCGAAAATACAGCTCGCTTCGACGGAGCGTTTGTAGTTGCCGTAGGAAGAGCTTTCCACCCGTTCATGGCGTTGCCAGCGATAATGTTTGCCGGCGCTGGTCTCGGTAATTTGCTCCGGCGGCCCCAGCTTTTCGATCACGCTTTCAATACCGGTGCCAAGCAGTTTATGGCCGGGCGAGGGCGGCGCGGTTGCCGGGGATGAACAACCGGTCAGTACCAGTGTGAGTGCGATGGCAAGAAACTGTTTCATTGCGACTCCGTGTGCGGGGACTTCCATAAGGTTAGGGCATGCTACAGGTTGCTGCGCAGAATTACCTTTCCCCGCCGGCGACGGCGACTGTTGATCATCACCTGTGCCGCGCTTTTATACGGGGCTCCACCGCCCTGTAAATGACCGCTCAGGGCCGGTTAGACCATACTGATATACACTTTTTACTATTCGAGTACGGCAAAAAAGGTGACCTGCTATGAATACCAGCTCCCAGCCAACGTTGCTTGCGACGGTGGAAAAGCTCGACCCGGTCAAGGCGGCAGAGCTGCTCGGCGGTGAATCCCAGGCCATCATTCACGATCTGCTGGCCCAGTTGCCCCCTGAACAAGCGCTGTTGATTGCCTCCCACCTGCCCGGCACTGCGACCCGGGGCGAAGCAGAGACCACCGCCCTGGTCAGCGGCATTAACGGCACGGTCGAGAAACTGATGTCGCCACCCATCGGTGTGTTGCCGATGGCGACCACGGTTGCCGGCGCCCTGGATTACATTGTGCACCTCAAGGAGGTGTCCAGTATCACCTATATCTACGTGGTGGATGAGGCTTCCCACCTGATGGGCGTGGTTGCCATGCGCGACCTGTTATTGGCCAGTCCCGCCCAGACACTTGCTCAGATTATGACGTTTGAGCCATTTGCATTCACCCAGGATACCCGTATGCCGGAAGCGGTTAACGCCGCTCTCAAGCGCCATTACCGGCTGTACCCGGTGGTCGATGCGGACGATAAACTGATTGGCCTGGTGTTCAGTTGGAAGCTGTTCGAATACGTGGCGACGGAAATCAGTATCCAGTCCGGATCCATGGTGGGTTTGGACCGGGAGGAGCGCGTTACCACCTCTATTATCGAGGCCTTTCGCATGCGTCACCCCTGGCTGCAGGTCAATTTGCTCACGGCATTTGCCGCCGCTTTTGTGGTGGGGATGTTCGAGGATACCATCGCCAGGATCGTTGCCCTCGCCGTGTTCCTGCCGGTTTTGGCCGGGCAGAGCGGCAATACCGGTTGCCAGGCCCTGGCCATTACCCTGCGCGGGCTCACCCTGGGAGAACTGGGTGATTACCCGGTGCGCAAGCTGCTGCGCAAAGAGATAGTGCTGGGGGCATTAAACGGCTTGGCGGTTGGGCTGGTGGCGGCGGTGGTGATGTGGGTCTATGCGGGATACACCGGCGTTGAACAACCCTTCCTGTTGGCGGTTGTCATTCTGATCGCGATGGTTGGTGCCTGTGTCGGCAGCGGCATTTTTGGTGTGCTGGTGCCCCTGACCCTGAGGCGCCTGGGGGCGGATCCGGCCATGGCCAGCAGTATTTTCCTGACCACCTTTACCGATATCCTGGGTATGGGCTTGATGCTGTTCCTGGCGACCGCCCTGTTGTTGTAGTGGGATAACATCAGATATTACCTTGTTGACAGTGCCTGTGTGCCTGTAACAAATGGCCACTGCCCGTTCCTGTGATCTGAACCCTCGCTGCAGCCGTATTCAGCCCGAATAGGGTGATTTCTAGTTTGAGTATTCTAGTGGTTCTGTATTACTGTAGGCCCCAATTCAAAGTACCGATAAAGATAGAGCTATGAAAGACGTTCAATTAAGAAGTTACGATATCAAGCTTGAAGAAACCAATGCTGTGCCCTGGGAAGAGTGGTTCAAAGAAATCGCCGCCTTCAAGGCGGAATACGGCAACTGTATCGTGCCCCACGGTTTTAAGACCCAGTCTGGGCATTCACTCTGGCACTGGGTGGAGAAAGTCCGCCGTGATTATGCCGAGGGAAAAGTTTCCGAGGAACAATATCGGCGCCTTGATGAACTCCATTTTATTTGGGATATGGAGGACCTTACCTGGGAAACCGGCTTTGCCGCCCTGCAAAACTACTACGAGGAGTTTGGCGATTGTGTCGTTCCTCTCGGTTACCGCAACAAAGACCACTTCCTGCTCGGTCTATGGGTAAGCAATCAGCGGGATTACGATGGCGTTTACCCGCGGGATAAATATCACCGCCTTGCGGCGCTCGGGTTCATCTGGAACTTGCGCGAATATCAGTGGGAAAGGGGCTTTGCCGAGCTCAAGGCCTATAAAGCGAGACAGGGTGATTGCCTGGTGCCGAAAAAATATATCGTCGACGGTGATATGGACCTGGGTGCCTGGGTGACCAAACAACGGGCAGATCTGCACTTTAACTATCTCCCCGAGGACAAGATGCACCGGCTCAACGATATCGGCTTCTCCTGGGCGGCCACCGAAGCGAGTCCGCTGATCGTGATGGTGCCCAAAGAGGCTCCCGATGGGCAGGGTGACAGCCTCTCCAACCAGTCTTAGCCACCGTCGATTGGCTAAGCCATTCCAGAGTCAAAGGTAACAAAAAAGCATCGCGGTTTTCGCGGTGCTTTTTTATTGTCGGGCGCAATGTCCGGGAGCCCGCTACCAAAGGTAGAGGCTGGCCTTTTTACCCAAAATGTTTAGCCGGATGGCCTCCTCACCGGCCCGGTTTGCCAGGCCATAGCAAACGAGCAGGGGAAGCAGATGCTCTTCTCGCGGATGGCAGTACCTGGCAAAGGGTGCCTGGGCCCAGTTTTCCAGTCGTCTGGCCCGCTCTGCTTCATCGATTGAGGTCGTCGTACAGGTATCGATCAACCAGGCTTCGAACTGCTCATTCATCGTCTTTGTCTGCTCGGTATCCTGAGAGAAAAAAGCCTGCATATTGTGGAAGGAAAATCCTGAGCCGATTACCAGTAGCTCCTCGCCTGCCAGGGTGGACAGCGCCCTTCCCATGCGTAGATGTTCGGCCGGATCGAGGCTGTCGAGCAGGGACAGCTGCACACAGGGAATGTCCGCATCCGGATACATAATCTTCAGGGGGACAAACACCCCGTGGTCCAGACCCCGTTCCTCGTCGAGTTGAGCTTCGAAGCCGGCATTAACCAGGGCGGCCTGTGTTTGCCTGGCCAGCGCGGGTTCTCCGGGGCAGGGGTATTGAATGGCGTAAGCGGCGTCGGGGAAGCCGTAATAGTCGTAAACCAGACCGGGGTGCGGGTGGGCGGTGATAGTCGGCGCAGGGGCCTCCCAATGGGCACTGATGACCAGAATGGCCGAGGGCTTGTGGATTTTCTCCGCCAGCAGCCGGAGTTGTTTGACCAGCTCCGCGTGGTGCTGATCGCCGAGCACCGGGAGCGGTCCGCCGCCGTGGGATAAAAATAGCATGCGCATGTTTCTCGCCTGGGCTGATTTGACTGTGGCCACCTGAGTTCAGGTTAGGCTCGACGCGCGTCACTTGCCAGAACTCACCCCCAGTACCTCGTCAAAAAGGCGCATATCGGCAACACGGGGTTTCAGGCCGCCACCCCAAACAGCGCCCCGGCCCCAGCCGTCAACGCCATGGCTAATGCGCCCCAGAAGGTGACACGCAAGGCCGCTGTCGACATGGTCGCGCCGCCAACACGGGCGGACAGGGAACCCAGTAGCGCGAGAGACAGCAGTGAACCGCAGGCTACGGCCCAGAGCAGCGCGGTTGGCGGAAACAGGAGCACGGTCAGAAGGGGGAGCAGTGCGCCCAGGGCAAAGGTGCCGGCGGAGGCAAATGCAGCCTGTATGGGGCGCGCGCTCAGGCTGTCGGAAATGCCCAGCTCATCGCGTGCATGTGCAGCCAGGGCATCGTGCGCCATCAACTGGGTGGCGACCTCGGATGCCAGCGCGGCATCCAGCCCTCGATTGACATAAATGGTGGCTAATTCGGCGTGCTCATAGTGGGGCCGGGTGGCCAGTTCCTTTTTCTCCCGTACCAGGTCGGCGCGCTCGGTATCCGCCTGGGAACTGACGGATACATACTCTCCGGCGGCCATCGACATGGCCCCGGCGACCAGGCCGGCAATCCCCGCGACCAGCACCCCTTCGGAGTCTGTGCCGGCAGCGGCGACACCCAGCACCAGGCTTGCGGTCGAGACAATGCCATCGTTTGCGCCGAGCACGGCTGCCCGCAGCCAGCCGGTCCGGTGTGTTCTGTGTCGCTCAGAATGTCGCATAACCCCTCCCTTGAATGGCCCTGCAAAGGCGGTCATTGAAAACCTTTCTGATAATAAGCCGCTTTGACTCCAGAGCGATAATCTACTGTTTCCGGTATACCTGTTTCTCTGCCAGCTTTCGAGCACTTGACGATAAGGCCGCAGAGTATTGAATAAAGGCGGTGATCAGCGGTGGGAGGGGGGAGCGAGCTAATATCTATTCTGCAGGTTCAGAAAAACCGCAAAAGGTCTGGGTAGTGCTTTGGCTGCTCGTACTCAGCGGACTCAGCAAGCCATGCCGGAGGGTCCGGCAGGCACTTGAGGGGCTTGGAATGCGTTGTCTTAGGGTTTGACGACCACTTGCCAGAACTCGCCGTTCCAATCTACCCGGAGTTTCGTGGTTTTGAAGCTATGCTGGAAATAACCAACGAACAGGGTGCCATCGTCATGCACATTGTATACCTGACATTCGACGGCTTCTGAATCCAGAGATTCTTTCACCATGATCCAGTCGCGACGTTTTACTTCGGGTCGTTCCATTTTTCACCTCAGCTGTCTTTTTATAGGCGGGGCTGATCCCGCTTGTGCTGACTCAAAAAAAAAGCCCCTGCATAACAAGGGCTCTCAATAAGGCGGCGGGAGAGGGATTCGAAACCTATATCAGGTCTCGATACGTCTGGAGTTCCCAAAACGCTCCCATATTTCTCCCAACACTTCCCTTGGTTTTCAAAATAACTTGAAAAACAAGCTGTTATATGGCGGAGGGACAGGGATTCGAACCCTGGGTACCTCTCGATACGCCGGTTTTCAAGACCGGTGCTTTCAACCGCTCAGCC
>NZ_JBFHQR010000017.1:0-28455 GCF_041592135.1 Porticoccus sp.
CCAGCAGGAACTGGCGGATCTTGTCCGCACCCCGGTCGATGGCGCTGTAGAGTTCTTCCAGGTTGTTGCTGGCCTCGGCAAACTGGATCGGCCAGATCACCACATCGGCGGGATATTCCTGCTCCGACAAGCCCTTGACGTTGACGGTGCGCTCGTATTCCTTGAAGCGGATGGCGGCATCCGCCAGTTGATAACCCAGCAGCGCCAGGCCCAGTAGAATACCCAGGCCGAGAATGAGTGCTTGAATCCCGTTTTTAGCCGACATCAGAAATCTCCCTATGAATGTGTGCAAGGTTGTATGCGAGTTTGTGCGCGAGTTGTAGCGAGGGTTGTTTAGCCCGAACTGTTGAGACCGCAAAAACGCCTATTTGATCACCGCTGATCCCCATCGCCCTCACCCTGGCGTATCGCGGCCAGCATCTCCCGCTGGTAGGCGGGACGATAGACGTTGATCAGATTGCCGAACAACATCAGCGCGGCGCCGAGCAACAGCGCCATATCAAACGATTCCGAGTAAAACAGGATGCCCACCACGCCGATCAGCGGCAACCGCAGGAAATCCAGGGTCACAACAATGCCCGCATCGGCGCATTTCATGGCGTGGGTGATACAAAAGTGGGCGCTCAAGGCGGTGACGCCGACGATCAGCAACCACAGCCACACCAGCGGTTCCGTGGGCAGCTGCCAGTGGGGCAGCGCCAGCAGCAGGCTCACCGGCATTTGCACCAGGCACATGTAGAACAGCACCGTTAGCGGGTCTTCTGTTGTGGAAAGGGACTTGGTGGCCACATAGGCGCAGGAAAAGCTCACCGCCGCGGCCAGCACGATCAGTGAGGCCGGTTCGAGAATTTCCACGCCGGGTTTCAGAATCACCAGCACCCCGGCGACCCCCAGCGCCACTGCCAGGATTTTGCGCCCGGTCAGCCGCTCCCCCAGCAACAGCGCGGCGATCAACGCCACCCAGAACGGCACCGTGAATTCCAGGGCAAACACCTGGGCCAGCGGCAGCAGGCCGATGCCCACAAACCAGCCGTACTGGCCACCGAAATGGAACAGGTTGCGCACGATATGCATGGCGGGGCGCGGGGTGGCAAACAGCCGAGTGCCGCCGCTTCTGGCAATCACCAGGGCGATAATCAGCAGCCCGATGACGCTGCGGATAAACAGGGTCTGGAAGGTGTTGACCTCAGTGGACAGCTCCCGCGCGCCCACCGCCATCAATGACAGCGACAGCAGCGCCCCCAGCATCCACAACACAACCCTCATTTATCTCTCCCCGACTACAACGGCCGTCAGACCACGCTCATTCCGGCTGGGTGGAGTCTAACACCGCCTCCCGCAATTGTTCTTCCGGGCGCGTTCCGCCTCAGCGGTCGCTTTTGCCGCAAGGTGGCGCACAGGGACAGCAACCGCTCCCGCGTGCAAGCCGAAAGATCACCCATCCAGACAGCCATCCAGACAATCCTCAGGACTGTACCGGCTGGGCGGCGGAGACAGCGGCAGCTTTGCCCCTGTGCACCAGCCGGTAGAGCGCCGGGAGCACCACCAGGGTCAGCAGGGTGGAGGAGATAATGCCGCCGATGACCACCGTGGCCAGCGGCCGTTGCACCTCGGAACCGATGCCGGTGTTGAGGGCCATGGGGACAAAGCCCAGCGAGGCGACCAGCGCCGTCATCAACACCGGGCGCAACCGGGTGAGCGCCCCCTCGATAATGGCCTCATCCAGGGAGCGGCCGTGTTGGCGCAAGTCGCGGATAAACGCCACCATCACCAGGCCGTTCAACACCGCGATGCCGGACAGGGCGATGAAGCCGACGGCCGCGGAGATGGAAAAGGGAATGCCCCGCAACAGCAGCGCCAGCACCCCGCCGGTCAGGGCCAGGGGCACCCCGGAAAAGATGATCCCGGCGTCGCGGAAGGTCCCCAGCGCGGTAACCAGCAGACCGGCGATCAGCAACAACGTGACCGGCACCACCAGACTCAAACGGTTCGCCGCAGACTGCAGGTTCTGGTAGGTGCCGCCGTATTCGACCCAATAGCCGGAGGGAATCTCGACACGCCCCTCGATGGACTGCCGAACCTCGGCGACAAAGGAGCCCAGGTCGCGACCGCGCACGTTTGCCGTCACCACCATCCGGCGCTTGCCGTTTTCCCGGTTGACCTGGTTGTAGCCGTTGACCAGCTCCATGCTCGCCAGCTCGCCCAGGGGCACAAAGCCGCCGCCATCCAGCGGCACGGGAAGGCTGGTCAAACTGTCGGGGTTGGCGCGCAGGCGCTCCGGGAGTCGCACCACGATATCGACGCGGCGGTCCCCTTCATAGAGTTCCCCGGCCACCCGACCACCCAGCGCTGTCGCCACCACGTCCTGCAGGTCGGCCAGGGCAATACCGTAGCGGGCCAGGGACTGCCGGTCGGGAACCAGGGTCAGCACCGGCAGTCCCGTGGCCTGTTCAACCGCCACGTCCGCCGCGCCGGGCACCCGGTTAATGGCGTCCTCGATGGCTCCGCCCAGGGCGATCAGGGTGTCGAAATCATCGCCGAACACCTTCACCGCCAGCTCTGACCTCACCCCGGCGATCAACTCGTTGAAGCGCATCTGGATAGGCTGCAGGAATTCGTAGCGGTTACCCGGTATGGGCGTGACCTGCGCCTCCAGTTCCTGTACCACCCGGGCCTTGCTCTTGCCGGGGTCGGGCCACTGGTCGCGGGGTTTCAGCATGATGAAGTTGTCCGCCACGCTGGGGGGAACCGCGTCGGTGGCCACTTCCGCCGTGCCGATCTTGGCAAACACCCGCTCCACCTCGGGCAGTTCCTTGATCCTCGCCTCCAACTGCTCCTGGAGTTGCACCGCCTGCTCCAGCGAGGTACCCGGAATGCGCAGCGCGTGCATGGCGATATCGCCTTCGTCCAGATTGGGCACGAATTCGGTGCCGAGACGGGTCGCCAGCCAGCCGCAGATCACCACCAACAACAGCGCCAGGCTCACCACCGACCAGCGAAACCGCAGGGATGCCAGCAACAGCGGTCGGTAGAGGCTGCGGGCAGCATTGACCAGGCTGTTTTCCTTCTCGGCCACCGGCTTGCTGAACAGCAGGGCAACGCCCGCGGGCACAAAGGTCACGGCCAACACCATGGCGCTGAGCAGTGCGATGACCACGGTGATGGCCATGGGGTGAAACATCTTCCCCTCGACCCCCGTGAGCGCAAAGATGGGAAGGTACACGGCAGTGATGATGAACACGCCGAACAGCGCGGGGCGCATCACCTCGTTGGTGGCATCAAACACAATCGCCAGCCGCTCCCTGACCGGCAATACTTCCCGGCCCGCCTGGCCCAGGCGCCGCAGGCAGTTCTCGACAATGATCACCGCGCCGTCGACGATCAGGCCAAAATCCAGTGCGCCGAGACTCATCAGGTTCGCGCTGACCTTGGTCTGTACCATGCCGGATACCGTCATCAGCATGGCGACGGGAATCACCGCGGCGGTCAGCAGCGCCGCCCGGATATTGCCGAGAAACAGGAACAGCACCACGATCACCAGGATGGCGCCTTCGACCAGATTGCTGCGCACCGTCACCAGGGTCTTGTCCACCAGCCCGGTGCGGTCGTATACCGGCGTCGCCGTGATCCCCGGAGGCAAACTGGCCTTCGCCGCCGCCAGCTTTTCCGCCACCGCCTGTGCCACTGCCCGGCTGTTTTCGCCGACCAGCATGAACACCGTGCTCATCACCACTTCGCGGCCGTTCTGGGTGGCCGCCCCGGAACGCAGTTCCCGGCCCACATCCACCGTGGCGACATCCCGCAGCCGTATCGGAATGCCATCTACCTGCCGCACCACAATCAGCCCCAGGGCTTCAATATCCTCGGCCTGGCCGGGCATGCGGATCAGCCATTGGGAACCGTTGTGTTCGATAAATCCCGCCCCCCGGTTGGCGTTGTTGCGCTCCAGGGCGGTGGCGATATCGTCATAGGAAAGCCCCTGGGCGAGCATTTTTGCCGGCTCGGGAGCGACCAGAATTTCCTTGCGGAAACCGCCGATCGGGTTCACTTCCACCACGCCGGGAACCCGCAGCAGCTGCGGGCGAATAATCCAGTCGTGCACCGAACGCAGGTCGGTGGGCGTCACCGGTGAGCCATCGGCGTTCAGTGCCCCGGGTTCGGCGTCCACGGTAAACATGAAGATCTCGCCCAGCCCGGTGGCGATGGGCCCCAATACCGGTTCCAGCCCCTGGGGCAGCGCCGCTTTTGCCGCGTTCAGGCGCTCGGCCACCTGCTGTCGGGCAAAATAGATATCGGTGCCCTCCTCGAACACCACGGTAATCTGAGACAGGCTGTAGCGGGACAGTGAGCGGGTGTAGTTCAGCCGCGGAATGCCGGCCATGGCATTTTCGAGGGCAAAGGTAACCCGCTGCTCCACTTCCAGCGGCGTGTAGCCGGGGGCCTCGGTATTGATGACCACCTGGACATTGGTGATATCGGGAACCGCATCGATGGGCAGCCGGGTAAAGTTCCAGATACCCAGTCCCGACAGTACCAGTACCGCGATGAACACCAGCCCGGGGCGGGACAGGGAAAAACGAATAATCTGTGCCAGCATGGTCAGTCCTCAATGGTCGTGGGAGGCGCCGGACTTCTCGATGTCGGCTTTAATGAGATAACTGTTGGTGGTGACATAGCGCGTTCCCGGCTGCAACCCTCCCAGCACTTCGACCCACTCGGCGTCCCGGCGACCCAACTCCAGCATCCGCACCTCGTACTGATCCTCGACCCGGGCGTAGACCACGGTGAAATCCCGAAAAGCCTGCAACCCGGTCCGCTTCACCGCCAGCGGCACGGCGTGCTCGGCGACCTGTATTTCGCCGCTGACGAACAGGCCTGGGAGCAAGCTGCCGTCCGGGTTATCCAGCTCCACCCTGGCGATCACCGATTGATCGGGGCCGGCGCTGGCAGCCAGGTAGCTGATGTTTCCGACCAGCGTCACAGCCCCGTCCAGGGCGCTGATCGTCACCGGCGCCCCGACCTTGATGCCGGGCAGGTCGCGGGGGAAAACCGCAAATTCCGCCCACAGGCTGGCGCTATTCATCACCGCAAACAGGGTGCGCTCGCCGGTCTGTTCGCCGGGATGGGCGTTGCGCTCGGTGACCACGCCATCGATGGGCGAGGTGATGGCGTAGCGGGTCAGGCTGTCATTACTCTCCACCACGGCCAGTTTCGCCCCCTTCTCCACCCGGTCGCCCACCGAGACTGCAACCGATTCGACGACCCCGTCATAGCGGGCGGCGATGGCGCGCACCTGCTCGGCATTGGGCGCCACGCGGCCATACGCGGTGACCGTCTGGCGAATCGTTGCCGGACCGGCAATGTCCGTCTCCAGGCCGAAGGCTGCTGCGACCTCGGCACCGATTTGCGTGCGGCCCTCGAAATTGTCGTACTGCCAGCGATGTGTCTCACCGCCGTGGCTGGCCTCGGCGGTGACGACAAAGGAGTGGGGTTCATACACCTCGGCACTGCCCCGCAGGAAATCCTCCTGGGGTTGGAAGGCGATCTCGTCCTTCACGCCGCCCAGGCGCGTCAGGGTAATCTGTAACTCAACCTGTTGCGGGGCGACGGGCACAGCGTCCCTGGTTGCCCAGACGCGGAATTCCGGCGGCACCCCGGTTTCGAAAATGGCCAGTTCCAGGGCGAAATCCCCGTCCTCCAGCAATCGTCCGCCGTGGGGTCCCCTCGGTAACTCCACCCCGGCCGCTGCACCGTGTTCCCCGTGCCCGTGATCCGACGCCTCATGGGCGACATCACAACCGGTCATCGCCAGCGCCGCGGCTACCACACCCAGCGCCCTCAGTAACTTTTTCATATCAAACCCCATGACTACTGGACTGCCGACGGCATTACCGTGCCGGTCAGTCGCTCGATTTCTATTAACTGCCGGTGGGCATCGACGGATGCCTCCACCAGTTCTGCTTGAGTCAACAGCAACTGCGCCTGCAACTGTTGCAGTTCGTAGTAGCTGTAACGACCGGCCTCATAGCCCTGTTTGGTCTGCGCAGCGGCCGCTTGCAGCCGTGGCAACACGTCTTCCCGCAAGGCTTCACTGCGGTGCAGACTGTATTCCAGTGACCGATAGAGCGCGAAAAGCTGTGTCTCGATTTGCAGGCGGGTGGCCTGGCGCTCGGCGTCCACCTGCGCCAGGTTCGCCCGCGCCTCGGCGAGATGGCCCCGGTTGCTGTCCCCCGGCGCCAGCGGAATAGTGACACCGGCGACGAAGGCGTGGTCGTCGCTCAGCTCCAGCCGGCGGATGCCCAGGTTCATGCGCCAATCCGGTTTATTCTGAATCTGCGCCAACCGCAGTTCCGCCTCCCGCAGCCGCTGCCGGCTCAAATAGGTCGCCATATTGGGGGAGCTGTCGACCCGCTCCAGCAGCGCGGCCAGACTCTCGGGCCGGGGCAACTGCTGCCAGGGTCCGCTTACCCGTTGAAAGCCCGGCTGGGACTCCCCCCACTGGGCGGCCAGTTTACGTTGCGCCGTCGCCAGTTGATCTTTCATATCCAGCGCGATCAGGCGCACCCGGGCGCGTTCGGCCTCCGCCCTCGCCAGATCCGCGGTGGCAGCCCGACCGGCCCTGACCCGTTTATCCACCAGGGCAACCGTTTCCTGCGCCAGGGCGACTGCTTGTTGCGACAACCTGACGCGCTCCTGGTATTCCAGATTGTCGAGGAAAAGGCGGGCGGTCCTGGCCACGGTGTCCAGGCGCTGGATCTCCACCTGGCTCTCCACTACCGAGACGCCGGCCCGGGCGGCATCGATGTAGCGCTCGCGCTTGCCGCGCTCCAGCACCCATGCCAGGTTCAGGGTGGTCTCCGCGCCGTCACCGACATCGTACTCACCGGAACCCAGCACATTCTCCACCGACAGGCCGAGCTCAGCGCTGGGCCTGACCCGTGACTGCATCACGCGCCCTTCCTGGGCCAGGACCTGATAGCCGGCAGCAATCAACTGTGGATTGCCGGACAGTGTCCGCTCGATGGCTTCTTCCATCTGGATTTCGACATGCGTTTGCGCCATGGCCATCGGAGCCGAGACAAGTAAAAAGACAACCGTCGGCCAGCGCCACGGGGCGGCGCGGCAGGCAAATAGATCCCACATAAACAGATATCCTCCGCGCCCGGGGACGCGAATGTTAAACAACGACGGTGTGCGACTTCAGCGCACAGGGTACGAACAGGGTTGTGTCAGGAAGCGAGGGGTGGAGCGCGCAGTGGTGGCCGCCAGCGAACCAGCCGGCTGGATGCTGCGCCGAGGAAAGGAATTGACAAACGCCGGGGGCGAACCCAACAGGCGAGGAAGAACGAGGACGCAACAATCAACAGCTGCGGCAGTAGCTTCGACCAGGTGATGCCCGGTTTTTCCAGCACCGACACATCTCGGTCCGCGCCGTGATCGTGACCGTGGCCATCGGCCTGGTGGATATGGCTACCGTGCAACCCGGCGTGCTGGCCGTGGACATCGAGATGCCAGTGCGCGCCCGCCATCTGCATGCTGAGCAGGGAGAGGCAGGCAACGAACAAGATCCCAACGGCAAACTTTCTCATTCGCGCAATATAAAGGTATGAGCCGGAGCTGTCACCCGTATACCGGTCCTGTTGATGGATTTCAGGGCAAGGCGTCATCTCCGGGTGAACAGCTATTGGCCCATGCAACCTGGGCAAACTCTGCACTGGCCACGAAACCCTGCGGCCGGCGCTCCATACCCGCCCCGCACTGCCGGCAAGCAGAGGGGAAAACCCAACCGATTACAATCGTTGCCCGGTGTCGTCCCCACCGGTCTCCCTAGACTCCCCATACGCCCCAGCCGCCCCAGACTCCCCGACCAGCTCGTCGGGCAGCATTTCCAGCGCCGTCGGAGTGGTTCGCACCATCGCCACAAACTGGGAGGGGTTGTCGGGGATATCGGTAACCCGGCGCACCACATGGCGGGCGGCAAAGGCCGCCAGGCCGAGCTGCATCACAAAAAAATACAGGGGCAGTGCCTGCGGGCCGAGGTATTCCATCAGGAAACCCGCCAGGGCCGGACCAACCGCCGCCGCCGCACCGTGCAGCAGCAACAGGGTGCTGCCGCCGGGCAGGATGTCCCCCGGTTCCAGATGGTCGACCAGGTGCGCCACCGCCACCGGGTAGATGGCGAAGGCCAGCCCGCCGTAGAGCACCGCCGCCAGGTACAGCCAACCGCCCCCATAGGAAAAGATCGCCAGCAGCAGCGCCGCAACGGCACCGGCTGCCCCCACCACCAGCAGCACCTTGCGGCGGTCGTGATTATCGGAGTAGCGGCCAAAGGGATACTGGAACACCGCGCCCCCCAGAATGGCGAGGCTCATAAAGGTCGCCACCCCAGCGCTGTCCAGCCCCACCCGGCTGGCGTACACGGCACCCAGTCCCCAGAACGCCCCCATCGCCAGTCCCGAGAACAGGGAACCGGCCACGGCGACCGGGGCCAGCTGCCAGATGGCGGTCAATTTCATCCGCGACGTATCGCTGACTTCCGGCTGCACCATGCGCGTCCAGGTCACGGCGGCGACACTGGTACTGATAAAAATTGCCGCCAGGGCAAACAACAGGAATGATTCGGCGCCGGCCAGGTGCAGGAATTGCTGGGTGGAGGCCAGCGCCACCAGGTTGACCATCATATAGATAGCGAACACCTTGCCGCGCTGGTTGGCGGCGGTCTGGCCGTTCAGCCAGCTCTCGATCACCGTGTAGAGAATCACCAGGGTGATGCCGGTAAAAACCCGCAACAGAAACCAGCTGACGGGGTGCACGAAAATCACATGCAGCAGGGAAAAACAGCTGGTGAAGGCGGCGCAAAAGGCGAAGGTGCGAATATGGCCGATGCGCTTGATCAACGGCAATCCCAGAAAGGTGCCAAAGATAAAACCGATGAAGTAGCCGGACATGATCATGCCCATGACGCTGTCGCTATAGCCTTCCATGCCACCGCGCAGGGCCAGCAGGGTATTCAGCAGGCCAGTGCCCAGCAGCAGCAGGCCGATACCTGCCAACAGGGCGCAAATCGGAACAATCAATGTCAGCATGACAAATCCGTGGTCGGGGGGAACAGACCCTACAAGGGTATGGGGGCTGGCGACATCTTGCAAACTTCACGGCGCGGGGCTATCCACCGACTGCCCGCTCGCTGCTATAGTCGCTACTCTGGCAACAATTAAACAGCTAAATAGACCGGGAACTCACCATGCAATCAGCACTGATCACAGCGGCGCAACTGCGGGATATGGACCCCGTCAGGCGCGTCATTTTCGACTGCCGCTTCTCCCTGGCGGACGTCGCCCTGGGGCGGCAGCAATACCAGCAGGGACATATTCCCGACGCTTTCCACCTGGATATGGAGCAGGACCTGTCCGGCGCCAAGGGCCCCCACGGCGGCCGCCATCCCCTGCCCGACCAGGATCATTTCAGCGCCCGCCTGCAACACTGCGGGGTCAACGCCGACACACTGGTGGTTGCCTATGACGACAACCGCATGGCCGGCGCCGCCCGGCTGTGGTGGCTGCTGCGCTATTTCGGCCACAATCATGTGCAGGTGCTGGATGGCGGCATCCAGGGTTGGCAGGCCATTGGCGGCGCGCTGGAAAGCGCGGAACCGACCATCCGCATGGGCAATTTCCGGGCCCGGCCCCAAGCCGCCATGGCGCTGAATATTGAGGAACTGCGGCAGTCAGCAGCCGGCCTGAACCTGATCGACGCCCGGGAAGTGCCCCGCTATCGCGGCGAACAGGAACCCATCGACCCGGTAGCCGGCCATATCCCCGGCGCCCTGAACCAGCCCTGGTTGCAGTTCACGGACCCGCAGGGCTGTTTTATCCCGGTCGAGCAACAGCGCCAGCAGTGGCAGCGATTGGGCCCGCTGCCCAACCCGGTGGTGTACTGCGGTTCCGGGGTGACCGCCTGTGTGGATCTGCTGTCCCTGGCGCTGATCGGCGTGGACAACGCCCGGCTCTACAGCGGCAGCTGGAGCGACTGGTGCAGCTATCCGGAAAACCCCGTCGCCACCGGCGATAATAGCTGATGCTGTTGATTGCCCTGGCGCTGATCGCCAGCGGTGCGGTTGCCTGGTTTGTCAGCACGGTGGCCGCCGGCGGCGCCGCCATGCTGATGATTCCCGTGGTGACTTTTTTGCTGGGAGCGCAGGTGGTGGCCCCGGCCATCAGCGTCGGCGCCTTTGTCGCCAACCCTTCCCGAGCCTGGCTGTTCCGTGATGCGGTGGACTGGCAGGTGTGCCGCTGGCTGGTGCCCGGCAGCCTCTGCGGTGCCCTGCTGGGGGCCTGGGCCTTCAGTCAGTTTCCGGTTTTCTGGATTCAGATGGTGCTGGGGGGCTTTCTGGTCTCCACGATATTCCAGTACCGTTTCGGCAAGTCCCGGCGCTCCTTCCCCATGAAACGCAGCTGGTTTTTCCCCCTCGGGCTGGTGATTGCCTTCCTGTCGGCGCTGGTGGGCGGCACCGGGCCGGTGCAAAACCCCTTTATGCTCAACTACGGCCTGGAAAAGGAACAACTGGTGGCCACCAAGGCCATCAACTCCCTGGCGCTGCAGCTGACCAAGCTGCTGGCCTACACCGGCTTTGGCGTGATGACCCTGGAAATCGCCGGCTACGGCCTGGTGATCGGCCTCGGCGGCGCGCTGGGCGCCTGGCTGGCCCACCGCCACCTGATCAACATCAACGCCGACCGCTTCCGTCTCTACACCCTCAGCCTGATGCCCATCTGCGGTGTGCTGTTGATCGCCGAAGCCCTGCGCGGCTGACCCATCCAACCGGCATTGGCCGGCTGCAATCCCCTCGTCTATCCTGAAGAAGGATCCCCGACGCGCTTCCGCGTGCAAGAAAAAAATGAGGAGGGACAACCATGAAACACCAGGAAAAAATTGTCGAGCTGCTCAACAAGATCATGGAATTCGAGATGGCCGGCGTGGTGCGCTACAACCACTACGCGCTGATGGTGTTCGGTTTCAACCGCATACCCATCGTCAGCTGGCTGCGCTCCGAGGCCGACAGCAGCATCGTCCACGCCCAGGAGGCCGGCGAAATGATCACCGCCCTCGGCGGCCATCCGTCACTGGGTATCGGCCCCCTGCTGGAAACCCACAAGCACGATATCGGCGATATTCTGCGGGAATCCCTGGAACAGGAGGGCGCGGCCAAGGCGCTGTATTACGAGTTGCTGGAACTGGTGAAAGACAATTCCGTGATGCTGGAGGAATATGCCCGCCGCATGATTTTCGAAGAGGAAATGCACGAGGCCGAGGTCAACAAGATGTTGCGCAAGCCCGGCGATATCAAGGCGTTCAAAGGCTAGCGGCGACCTCAGCCCTCACAGCTGACGCCGGTGCCGCGCAGCCCGCAGTAACCGTTGGGGTTCTTTGCCAGGTATTGCTGGTGGTAGTCTTCGGCGTAATAAAACTCGCCGAGACGACCGATTTCGGAAGTCACCGGAGGAAACCCACGGCGCGCCAGTGCCGTTTCAAAACGCTCACGGCTGGCTTCCACGCGCCGTAACTGCTCGTCATCCGCGCAATAGATGGCGGAACGATACTGGGTGCCGACGTCGTTGCCCTGGCGCATCCCCTGGGTGGGGTCGTGGGACTCCCAGAACACCTTCAACAGTGCTTCCAGTTCGATCCGCTGCGGGTCAAACACCACCAGCACCACTTCGGTGTGGCCGGTGAGACCGCTACAGACCTCGTCATAGGTGGGATTTTTGGTGTAGCCTCCGGCATAACCGGCGGCGGTGCTGTACACGCCGGGCTGGGTCCAGAAACGCCGCTCGGCGCCCCAGAAACAGCCCATGCCCACCACGATCTGCGCCATGCCCTCGGGAAATGGCGGCTGCAAGGGATGACCGGTCACCAGGTGGCGAGCGCTGACTGCCATGGGCTCGTCGCGACCGGGCAATGCCAACTCCGGGGTAATCATTTGGGTTTTCTGGCCGTAACCAAACATCGGCGCGCTCCTATTTTTGACCGAACATTCCACTTGCCAACTACCAAGTGTAACCCTACCCTGTGTTGACCTGAATCGGGAGGAAATGTTTCGTGATCGATCTCTATACCGCCGCCACACCCAACGGACACAAGATCAGTATCGCCCTGGAAGAGCTGGATCTGCCCTATGAGATGCACCACCTCAGCCTCAGCGACAATGAGCAGAAAGAGCCCTGGTATCTGAAGCTGAACCCCAACGGCAGGATCCCCACTATCGTCGATCGCGCCAACGATGACTTCGTGGTGTTTGAGTCCGGCGCCATCCTGATTTACCTGGCGGAGAAAACCGGCCAGTTGCTGCCCAAAGACGCCAAGGAGCGCTCCCGGGCCATGCAGTGGCTGATGTTCCAGATGGGCGGCATCGGCCCCATGATGGGACAGGCCAATGTCTGGTACCGCTACTGGAATGAAACCTATCAACCGGCCATCGACCGCTACCAGAACGAAGTGAAACGGCTGTTTGGTGTCATGAATGGCCACCTGGAGGGTCGTGAATTCCTCACCGATGAACTGAGCATTGCCGACATCGCCAACTGGGCTTGGGTGCGCATTCACAATTGGTCCGGGGTGGATATCGAACCCTTCCCCCATCTGTCGGCCTGGATTGAGCGCCTCAACCAACGCCCCGCCTTCCAGAAGGGCATCAAGACCCCCGCCGCCGAATACGAACAGGACGACAAGGCCAACAGCTTTGTCAGCGGCGCCCGCAATATGCTGACCAGGTAATCTGCCGCCACAGCGGTCACAACTGTTTCACCGCCCTGGCCAGTTTTTCCGGCCGGGGCTCCTCCCCCCCATAGCGCATGGCCTCATAGGCCTGACTGATGGCCTTGACCTGTTCGGCCAGCTGCGGCTGAAGCGCTGAGATGCGTGCGGCAAATGCCCGCGGCCCCTCACCGGTGCGGCGCGCACAGTCCAGCTTCTCCAGTTTGCGACATAGCGCCAGGAACTGCCGGTCCAGCCCATTGATTGCCCTGGGGCGATCCGGCATCAGTTTCCACAGGCCGATCAGCAACACCAGCCCACCGCCACCGACCAGCAGCGCCAGGGCCATTCGCAGCGGCGAGGTGCCACCCAGCCAGTCGCGCAGCAAGGACGCCTGCTTGCGGTCGTAACCCAGCACCCACAGCGCCCAGTGATAGTTGAGCGCTTCCAGCTCCAGCCGCAGGCGATTGACCCAGCTGATATGGCGAAAGCGCATCAGTGACACCGGCGAATCGGCCAGAAAGCCCTCTTCATTGCCCAGCAGGGTCTGGAGATCACCCTCTATCCGCTGCGGCGCCACATGGGCGGTGGGGTCGATAGCCACCCAGCCCTCCCCGGCCAGCCAGACTTCGGCCCAGGCGTGGGCATCGTATTGGCGCACCAGCAGATAGTCGTCCGGGTGGCGTTCGCCGCCCTGGTAACCCGCCACCACCCGGGCGGGAATGCCGGCCGCGCGCATCAGGAACACGAAGCTGCCAGCAAAGTGTTCACAGAAGCCCCGCTGGCTGTCGAACAGGAATTCGTCCACCGAATCCCGGCCCAGCAGGGGCGGCTGCAGGGTATAGACAAATTCGCGGTTGTAGAAATCGAGCGCCCGTTCCACCAGCGCCCGATCATCGCTTGCCAGCCGCCGCCAGCGCTGCGCCATCTCCATCGCCCTCGGGTTGAAGCCCCCGGGCAATTGCAGTTCGATAGCGCGCCGGTCCGCTGACAGGCCCCCCGCCTCGGTGCGGTGGTCCAGCCAGCTGACGACCTGGTATTGCTGTTTGCCGGTCACCGGCTCGGCCGACACCAGGCGGAAATCCCGGCTCAGGGCGACCCCCCGGCTGTCGGGTAATGCTGTATTCAAGGCGTAGAGCCAGGGCTGCCGGGTGGGTTCAATCACCACCGCATAATGCAATGGCTGTCCACGCCGCTCGATCAGCTGATCCCAGCTTTTGCGCGGCTGGCCGTACCACTGCAACAGCGCGCCGTCGTCCAGGCTGGTGCGACGGGTCCGCGACCAGGTTCTGCCGTCAAATTCGGACAACACCAGGCCGCGCCAGTACAGCTGGCGCTGGGGGGGCACGGGGCCGTCAAAACTGACCCTGAAAGCCAGTTCGGCAGAGCGTCCCAGGCGGCTGAAATCCCCCGGGGACATGCTGTCGGTGACACCGGTTTTGGCCTTGTGAGTCTGAATGGGCACCGACCAGAGCGCGCCGACCCGGGGCATCAGCAAAAACAGCAGCACCATCAACGGCAGCGCCTGGCACAGCAAGGCCAGCGCCGCGTGCAGCGGGCGCAGTCGCCCGCAAGCCGCATCGCTTTGATGCAGACCGATCAGGGCCGCCAGCACCAGCAGCAGACAGCCGAGGATGTAACCCGCGCCGGCGATGGACTGGTCAAACAGTGCCGCCAGCGCGGCGACAAAAAAAGCCAGCAACACCACCAGGTAGGCGTCCCGGCGATGGGCCATTTCCAGCAACTTCAGCACATAGGCACTGACCAGCAGTGCCACCATGGGCTCGAGGCCGATGGGCGTTCCGTATTCCAGCAGCAAGCCCGCCAGACAGACCGCCAGCAGCCCCCATTTCACCAGCCGGCCCGGCGCGGCCCAGGCACCGCGGAAACACTGGACTCGCCAGAGCATGGCCAGCGCCGCGGCCAGCAGCACCCAGCGGGGCAGATGCCCGGCGTGCAGGGCGATCACAGCGGCAAAGGCCGCCAGCAGCCAGAACAGCGCCTGCCGCCGAATCTGCCAGCTGGGAATCACGACTGTCCCTCCGGCGCGTTGACCTCGAACAGGGCCAGCGCCGCCAACAGCCGCTGGCGATGTTCGTCACCGCTGGCGGGTTCAATCACCAACCCCGGCAGGCGCAGCCCATAGGGCTGGCCGGTGGCGGCTATTTGCAGCAGCAGCCCGCACAGCCGGGACAGGCGCGCCTCCCGGTCGAGCCCTGGAAACTGCGCCCAGTCCAGCCACAACCGGCGGTCGAGCACGTCCCCGTAGTGCTTGGTGTGCAAACCCTGTTCGCGGGCATAGTGTTTCCAGGCCACGTGCTTCGGCGAATCTCCCGGGCGGTAGCGATCCAGTCCGACGAAATCATCACCGCCTTCGGCACCCTGTAACACCCCTTCCCCGCTGGCGCGTCGACCGGGCGGCGGCGCTTCGGAAAACAGCGGCCGGGGGTACACCAGAGCGCGGATAGCCAGATCCACATAGCTCCAGGCGCGCAGCAAACCCACCGGATAGATACTCTCGATACGCAGCCGTCCGGGGTCATGGAGGCCGCGCTGCCCGGCGGGAACCGTTAACCTCAGGCGGCATTCGGCAACATTCGACATGGCGGCGGACACCACCTCCGAGCCGGCAAAGGAGCAACTCAGGCCATCCCGGTAACGGCGCCGGGGCTGGCGTAGCAACAGCTCCACCGTCAGGGTTTTGCCGGCGAATCCCGGGGTGACCTTGAGACAACTCAGGGTGAGTCCGGAAAGGTTGGCAAAACTGTGCAGGATCGACACCACAAACAGCGCTGTCAGCAGGCAGGTGATGCCGAACACCAGATTATTTTCATAGTTGGTGGCCGCCAGCCAGCAGAGCACGATCAGCAGCAGGAAAGCGAAGCCCGTGGCGGAGGGGAAAATAAACAGGCTGCGCCGGTCGAGGGTGACGGTGGCCGAAGGCGGCAGGCGGCGCAACAGCCAGCGGGAAAAACGCTGCCGGAAAAAATTCCGCGCCGAGATCGCCACCCCGATGCGCCCGCCTAGCTCGCCGCCACAGCTATTCCGCACGGCATCAGATGATGTCCACCCTATTCAGCACCTGGCGCACCAGTGCGGCACTGTCCTGGCCGGCATGTTCGCCGGCGCCGCTCAGGCGGTGGGTCGCCACGGCGGGAAAGACCGCCTGCACATCCTCGGGAATCACATAACGGCGCCCCTGGATAAGCGCCCAGGCGCGGGCGCACTGCAGGGTCGCCAGCGCGCCCCGGGGCGACAGCCCGCAGTGGAACAGCGGTTCGTCGCGGGTGTACTGCACCAGCCGCTGCAGGTAATCCACCAGGCTGTCCGCTGCCTTGACCTCGTTGACCTGCTGCTGGATCTGCAGCAGCAGGTCGGGATTCAGCACGGCTTTCAGCTCGCCGAGACGACTCTGTGAACCCAGCCCCGCCAGCAACTGGCGCTCGGACTCCGGGTCCGGGTAGCCCAGGGCGATGCGCATCAGGAAGCGGTCCAGTTGCGATTCGGGCAGCGGGTAGGTGCCGGCCTGACTGGCCGGGTTCTGGGTGGCGATGACAAAAAACGGTTTCGGCAGTGCCCGGGTTTCCCCCTCGACGGTTACCTGCCCCTCGGCCATGGCTTCCAGCAATGCGCTCTGGGTCTTGGGGGTGGTGCGATTGATCTCGTCCGCCAGCAGTAACTGACTGAACACCGGGCCGGGATGAAATTCAAACTGGCTGCGCTGGCGATCATAAATGGACACCCCGAGAATGTCGGCGGGCAGCAGGTCGCTGGTGAACTGGATGCGACTGTAGGAGAGCCCGAGCACCCGGGCCAGACCCTGGGCCAGGGTGGTCTTGCCCATGCCCGGCAGGTCTTCGATCAGCAGGTGACCGCGGGCGAACAGACAGGCCAGAGCCAGCCGGATTTGCTCATCCTTGCCAATCAGCACCGTGCCCACGGCGCGGACCAACCTGTCTACAACCCGTTGCATAAAGCCCTCTTTCCTGCCTCGGTTACAGCGGGGCCCGGTGCGGCGATGAAATCAGATCGCCGCCAGCCCGCGCTGCAGATCCGCTTTAATATCCTCGATATCCTCGAGGCCGACTGCGATGCGGATCAGGTTTTCGGTAATGCCCGACGCCGCCTTCTGTTCCGCACTGAGGCGGCCATGGGTGGTGGTGGCGGGATGGACGATGGTGGTCTTGGCATCCCCCAGGTTGGCGGTCAGGGACAGGATACGGGTGCTGTCGATCACCTGCCAGGCCTGCTCCCGGCCGCCCTTGACGCGGAATGACAGCACCCCGCCAAAACCGCGCTGCTGGGCAGCGGCCAACTGGTGTCCGGGATGGTCGGGCAAGCCGGCATAAAAGACTTTTTCCACCGCCGGCTGCTGTTGCAGCCACTGGGCCAGCACCAGCGCACTGGCGGAGTGGGCATCCATGCGCAGGCGCAGGGTTTCCAGCCCTTTCAGGAATACCCAGGCGTTAAACGGGCTCATGCTGGGGCCGGCACTGCGAATAAAGGCCAGCACCTCGTTGACCAGTTCGCTGCGCCCGCACACCACGCCGCCGAGACAGCGGCCCTGGCCATCCAGGTATTTGGTGGCGGAATGCACCACCAGGTCGGCGCCCAGTTGCAGCGGCAGCTGCAGCGCCGGGGTGCAGAGGCAGTTGTCCACCACCAGCAGGGCACCGTGGTCGTGGGCCAGCTCGGCCAGTGCGCGGATATCCGCCACTTCATTGAGCGGATTGGAGGGCGTTTCCAGGAACAACAGTTTGGTCTCCGGGCGCAGCGCCTGCCGCCACTGGGCCAGATCGGTGACCGGCACAAAGGTGCTGTCGACGCCGAACTTGCCCAGGTATTTGTCCATCAGCACGGTGGTGGTGCCGAACACATCCCGGGAACAGACCACGTGATCACCCGACTTCAGCAGCGCCACGCAGGTGCTGAGAATGGCCGCCATCCCGGAGGCGGTGGCCACCGCCAGCTCGGCCCCTTCCAGGGCGGCAATGCGCTCCTCGAAATTGCGCACGGTGGGGTTGGTGTAGCGGGAATAGACGTTGCCGGGCTGTTCGCCGGAGAAACGCGCCGCCGCCTCGGCGGCGCTGCCGAACACATAACTGGAGGTCAGGAACAGCGGCTCGCCGTGCTCCCCTTCCGCGGTGCGCACATGGCCGGCGCGGACCGCCAGGGTATCCAGGGCGGCGCCCGCCAGCGGGTTGTCTTGCTCTCGATCTGTCATTGGCCTGTTACTCTCAGTCGGCTCCGGGGTTGTGCAAGCCGATTGCCTCGCCATTGCCGGCGTTGGCGGATTTGTGGTTTTTTGCCTTGTCGTTGCGCAGCGAATCCAGCTTGTCCAGGTAGTGCTGGTCGACATCGCCGGTGACATAGTTGCCATCGAATACCGCGCAGTCGAAGGCCTCAATGGTGCTGTTGCCATCGGCGGCACTGGCCACCAGGTCTTCGAGATCCTGGTAGATCAACCAGTCTGCCCCGATCAGTTCAGCCACTTCCTGTTCGGTGCGGTCGTGGGCGATCAGCTCCTTTGCCGAGGGCATATCGATGCCATAGACATTGGGGTAGCGCACCGCCGGTGCGGCTGACGCCATATACACCTTGCGGGCGCCCACATCCCGTGCCATCTGGATGATTTCCCGGGAGGTGGTGCCGCGCACGATGGAGTCGTCCACCAGCAGCACGTTCTTGCCCTTGAATTCCAGCTTCACCGGGTTGAGTTTCTGGCGCACCGATTTTTTGCGCTCCTTTTGCCCGGGCATGATAAAGGTGCGACCGATATAGCGGTTCTTCATGAAACCTTCGCGGAACTTGACGCCCAGCTGCTCGGCGATGGATTGCGCCGCCACGCGGCTGGTATCGGGAATCGGGATCACCACGTCGATGTCATGGTCCGGATAGGTGCGCAGAATCTTCTCCGCCAGGTGTTCCCCCATGCGCAGACGGCATTTGTAGACCGAGATGCTGTCGATAATGGAGTCCGGCCGGGCAAAATAGACATGCTCAAAGATACAGGGCATCAGCCGCGGATTTTCCGCGCACTGCTGCAAGTGCAACTCGCCCTGTTCGTCCACGTAAAGGGCTTCCCCCGGTGCCAGGTCGCGCACGATCTGAAAGCCGAGCACATCCAGCGCCACACTTTCAGAGGCCACGATGTATTCCACGCCCTTGTCGGTCTGGCGCTGGCCGAATATCAGCGGGCGGATACCAAAGGGGTCGCGAAATGCCACCAGGCCGTAGTTGGCGATCATCCCGACCACCGCATAGGCGCCCTTGCAGCGGCGGTGTACCCGGCGCACCGATTCAAAGATATCTTCTGGGGTGGGCTGCAATTTGCCCTGCAAATGCAATTCGTGGGCGAACACGTTGAGCAACGCCTCCGAGTCCGAGTCGGTGTTGATATGCCGCAGATCGGACTTGAACAGGTGCTCCAGCAACTCTTCGGTATTGGTGAGGTTGCCATTGTGGGCCATGCAGATGCCGTAGGGGGAATTCACATAGAACGGCTGTGCCAGCGCGGGTCCCGAACTGCCCGCCGTGGGGTAGCGCACATGGCCGATACCCATGTTGCCTTCCAGTTCGGCCATGTGGCGGGTATGAAACACATCCCGGACCAGCCCGACGCCCTTGCGCTGGTTGAGGCGCCCACCCACACAGGTCATGATGCCCGCCGCATCCTGTCCGCGATGCTGCAACATGGTCAGCGCATCGTAGAGCTGCAGTTTGACATCACTTTTACCAAAAATTCCGACTATACCGCACATGGGTCAGGCAACCTCTATCAACAGTCGTTTACCAAGCTGTTAGCACCGCTCTCAGAGCAGGTTCTTTAAAAAGTTCAGCACCGCTGCGCCGGTATCCCTGGCCCAGTCCTCAAATTGCATAAAAAACGAAATCGTCACCGACTGCTGCCACCACAGGTCATCTTTGACCGGCAACATCTCTGTCAGAATAATCAGCACCACCATGACGATGATCAGGCCGCGGCTGACACCGAACAGCAGCCCCAGCAGCCGGTCCGTCCCGGTCAGGCCGGTGGCCTCGACCAGTTTGCCGAGCAGGTAATTGCAGATGCCGCCGACGATCAGTACCGCCACAAACAGTGTTACCCAGGCGGTGAGCATGCGCAGCGAGGGCGTGGTGATCAGCTGTTCCATCCAGCTGGCCAGTTCGTCGTGAAAAATGGAGGCAATGACCGCCGCCGCCAGCCAGATCAGCAGTGACATGGCCTCCTTGACGAAACCCCGCACCAGGCTGATCAATGCGGAAAGCCCCAAAACAGCAATTATTGCCCAGTCAGCCCAGTTCATGGTCCAGTCATCACCAAAAATAGCGGCAAAGTTTAACAGAGAGCCCGACGGAGGTCAGGGTTCAAAGCGGACCACCAGTGCGTTAAGGCCATATTTTTTATCGATGGCGGCCTTTTCCTGCAGCAGTTTTTCTTTCAGCACCTTGGGTCCGACGAATACCCGGCTCAGTTGTCCCTGGCTGTCCTTCTGTTGCTGCACAAAGGCGCGGTAGCCGTCGTCGAGCAATTTTTTCACCAGGGCCTGGGCGCGCTCGGCATCGCGAAAACTGCCCACCTGTAACACCCAGGATTCCGGCAGGCCCTGTTCAGACAGCTGCGGCGGTTCCGGTGTCGGGGCAACTGCCTGCTGGGGTTCTTCCACACCCAGTTGAAAGCCCTCTTCCGGGGGCGGCGCGGGGGAAATATTGTCCGGTCTGGCAGGTTCGGCCACCTCCACCGGGACAATGTCAGGTTTGGGGGGAATACGGGAGCTGGTGTCTACCCGGGGCGCCGTTTCGGAAAAATCAAACAGCACGGCAAACAGCACCAGTACCAGCGCCAATAGTACAAAACCGCCGACAATTCGCTGTTTAACCTTTTCCGTCAACACAGTTCTTTCCTTCGGAATCATGCAACCTTTCCAGTATCGGGCCCACGGTAAAGAAGGAGCCGAATACCACCACCCTGTCACCTCCAGCGACCAGGGTTAGCGCCTTTTCAAAAGCTGCCACCGGTGAAGGGCAACATACGGCGTCGCCGACCGCAGGAGTCCCGGCATTGTACAACAATGCCTGTAGCATTCCTGCACCGGCCGCCCTCGGCTGATCGGGAATATCGCAAAAACACCAGGTTTTGACCAGCGGCATCAGGGGCGTCAGCGATCCGACGATATCCTTATCCGCCATCATGCCCACCACCGCCACCAACCGACCCTTTTCCGGCAGCAGCCTTTCGGCGAGCAATTGTGCCGCCTGGGGATTGTGTGCCACGTCGAGAATAACGGGCACAGCGTCCACCTGCAGGCGCTGGAAGCGACCGGCCACGGCAACTTCCGCCAGCGCGCTGGTATCCACCCCGTCACTGGGCAGACCGCTGATCAGCGCCATCGCCTGCAGGGCACAGGCAACACTGTTGGGGGGCAGCGTGTTGGCGGGAATCCCGGGGAAATGTTGCAGCGCAAAATCGCGGCCGTTGATCAACAACTGCGCACCGATGGCGCCGGCCGCCTCAACCAGTCCGGTCACCGGCATCCGGTCGCCGCACAGCAATGGCCTGCCGGGCCGGGCAATGGCCGCTTTTTCTGCACCGATCTGGTTGAGGTCATCCCCCAGCCAGTCCTGGTGATCCAGGGCGATGCTGGTGACGATGGCGATATCGGTATCGAGGATATTCACCGCATCCAGCCGGCCACCCAGGCCCACCTCCAGAATGGCCACATCCAGTCCCGCCTCGGCCATCAGCAGCAGGGCCGCCAGGGTGCCAAATTCGAAATAGGTGAGACTGGTGTCGCCACGGGCCTCTTCAATCTGCTCGAATGCACGGCAGATAGCCACATCGCTGGCCTCCCGGCCATTGATAACTATGCGCTCGTTGTAACGGATCAGATGGGGCGAGGTGTAACTGCCGACGCGGTAACCCGCTTTTAACAGCAATGCCTGCAAGGCGGCCACACAGGAGCCCTTGCCATTGGTGCCCGCCACGGTCACCAGTGTTGTCGCCACCGACCGCTTGCCGGAACCCGACAGCCCCATGCGCTGGGCGACCCGGCTGATCCGGGTCAGCCCGAGTTCAATCTCTGTGGGATGCCGCTGCTGCAGCAGCCCCAGCCATTCACTCAGTGAATGCCGGGGCATCAAGATCGGCGGGTTCGGGAGCGTGGGTAAATTTGGACAGCAATGAGGCGATGGTATCGCGCATGGCCGGACGGGAGATGATCAGGTCAATCGCACCGTGCTCCATCAGGAATTCGGCGCGCTGAAAACCTTTCGGCAGGCGCTGGCGAATGGTCTGCTCGATAATATTGGGACCGGCAAAACCGGCGCGGGCACCCGGCTCGGCGGCATTGATATCCCCCAACAGCGCCAGGCTGGCGGAAACCCCGCCGTAGACCGGATCGGTCATCACGGAAATATAGGGCGTTCCCTGTCCTTTCAGCTTCTCAATGATGGCGCTGGTCTTGGCCATCTGCATCAGGGAGATCAGCGCCTCCTGCATGCGCGCGCCGCCGGTGGCGGAAAAGCAGATCAGCGGGATATTTTCTTCCAGGGCCACCTGGGCTGCGCGGGTAAAGCGCTCGCCCACCACATAGCCCATGGAGCCGCCGTGGAAGGCAAATTCAAAGGCCACAGCGACCACCGGCATGTCTTTAAGGGTACCTCTCATGGCCACCAGCGCATCGTCTTCGCCGGTCGCCTTCTGGGCATCGGCCAGGCGATCCTTGTAGCGGCGCACATCCTTGAACTTCAGGCGATCGATGGGTTTGACCTCGGTGGCCAGTTCCTGGCGATTCTCGCGGTCCAGGAAAAAGTCCAGGCGGCGACGGGCACCGATACGCAGGTGGTGCTCACACTTCGGACAGACGTCGAGGTTCTTTTCCAGCTCGGGGCGATAGAGTGGCGCACTGCACTTCGGGCATTTTTTCCACAGCCCTTCCGGAACACTCTGGGTGCGATCTTTTTTCTGGGTACCCGGACCCTTGGGACGAATCTTTTCCAGCCAGCTCATAGTCGGTTCCGTCAGTTATCCAGCGCCTTGCGCATTTCAGCAATCAACTCCGATACGGTCGCAGCATAGACGGCCGGATCACGTTCCCCGGACTCCGCGAGTCCGGCCATGCGGTTGACCAGCACGCTGCCGACCACGGCACCATCCGACAATTCAGCAACGGCACGGGCGGAGGCACCATCCTTGATACCAAATCCTACACAGACCGGCAGGTCAGTCAATGTGCGAATGTAGTCCACATGCTGTTTCACGGAATCCACATCCAGGTGACCGGCACCGGTCACGCCTTTCAAGGACACATAATAGATGAAACCACCCGCCATCTGGGTGACCATTTTCTGGCGCTCTTCACTGCTGGTCGGGGCCAGCAGGAAGATGTTCTCGATGCCGGCCTGGTGCAGCTGCTGGTTAAACTCTTCCGCCTCTTCCGGCGGCAGGTCCACCGTGAGCACCCCATCCACGCCCGCCGCCACCGCCGCTGCAATGAAGGTTTCATAGCCCATGCGCTCGATCGGATTGGCATAACCCATCAGCAGAACCGGGGTATCGGGATCGGTTTCGCGAAACTGCTGCACCAGTGCCAGTGCGTCCCGCAGGCTGCTGCCGTGGGCCAGTGCCCGCTCGTGGGCCTTCTGTATCACCGGACCCTCGGCGGTGGGATCTGAAAACGGCACACCCAACTCAATAATATCGGCACCGCTTGCCACCAGGGCGTGCATCACCGGCAGGGTGACATCCTGTGCGGGGTCGCCCAGCACCACATAGGGAACCAGGGCCTTGCGGCCTTGCTGGCGAAGGGATTCAAAGCGTTTGTTAATTCTGTTCACTCACATACTTCCACAGTGTTCTTGTTATCGGGGCCGGAAAACCTAAACGGTAATGCCGTCGATTTCCGCCACGGTGAGGATATCCTTGTCGCCGCGACCGGACAGGTTGACCACGATCATCTGCTCCGGGTCCATCTGGCGAGCCAGTTTTTCCGCATAGGCCACCGCGTGGCTGGATTCCAGCGCCGGCATAATGCCCTCCACCTTGGTCAGGCGGCGGAAGGCATCCATGGCCTCGTCGTCGTTAATGGTGACGTAATTGACCCGGCCAATATCTTTCAACCAGGCGTGCTCGGGACCCACACCGGGGTAGTCGAGGCCGGCGGAGATGGAATGGGTTTCAATGATCTGGCCGTTTTCATCTTCCATCAGATAGGTGCGGTTGCCGTGCAATACCCCCGGAACACCGTCGTTGAGGGGGGCCGCATGCTTGCCGCTGGCCAGGCCGAAACCGCCCGCCTCCACGCCGTACATCGCCACCGACTCGTCCTCCAGGAACGGGTGGAACAGGCCGATGGCGTTGGAACCGCCACCGACACAGGCCACCAGCGCATCCGGCAACTGCCCGGCCTGATCCAGCGACTGCTGGCGGGCCTCGCGACCGATCACCGACTGGAAGTTGCGCACCAGCTCCGGGTAGGGGTGCGGGCCGGCACAGGTGCCGATGATGTAAAACGTGTTATCCACGTTGGTCACCCAGTCGCGCATCGCCTCGTTCATGGCGTCCTTGAGGGTTTTGGAACCGGATGTCACGGGAATGACGGTGGCGCCCAGCAATTTCATGCGGTAGACGTTCAGGGACTGGCGATGCACGTCCTCCTCGCCCATGAAAACGTGGCATTCGAGGCCCAGTCTGGCCGCCACCGTGGCCGTGGCCACGCCGTGCTGTCCGGCACCGGTTTCCGCGATAACGCGCTTTTTGCCGGTGTGCTTGGCCAGCAGCGCCTGGCCGATGGTGTTGTTGATCTTGTGGGCGCCGGTGTGATTGAGGTCTTCCCGCTTCAGGAACAATCGCGCGCCTCCGGTTTCGCGGCTCCAGCGCTCGGCAAAGTACAGCGGCGATGGCCGCCCCACGTAGTGCGCCAGGTCGTAGTCAAACTGGGCCTGAAATTCCGGATCGTCCTTCAGACTGCGGTAAATTCGCTCCAGTTCATCCAGAGCGTAAATCAGTGTCTCCGACACGAAACGACCACCGTAGGGGCCAAAGTGTCCGCGCGCATCCGGCATGTGGCTGTAGTCAATCTTGATTTTTTCGTTCACTGGGCTCTCCGGTGATTACCCGCCTTTGGCGCGGGCAATAAACTGTTGTACAAGTGCTGCTGATTTAATGCCGGGGGCGTCCTCGACACCGCCACTCACATCGACCCCGTAGGGCGCGACCTGGCGCACCGCCTCCGCCACGTTGGCGGGGGTCAGGCCCCCGGCCAGAATCAGCGGCAGATCGGCCTTTTCGGGCAGGCGCTGCCAATCAAATGTCTCGCCGGTACCGCCGTATTTATCCTGGTGCCAGGCGTCGAAAAGCAGGCCGCAGGCACTGGGGAAACGGGCCATCTCCGCTGCGAGATCGAGACCGGGCGACACCCTGACCGCCTTGATAAAGGGCCGGTCGAATTGGCGACAATAGGCATCGTCTTCGTCACCGTGGAACTGCAACAACTGCAGCCCCACCCGGTTCAGGGTCTGCAAAACGACCGCTGCCGGGGCGTTCACAAACAGCCCCACGGTGGTCACAAACGGACCCACCGCGCGCGCGATGGCGGCGGCGGTAGCAGGCTCCACATAACGGGGACTTTTCCGGTAGAACACCAGGCCGATTGCGTCCGCCCCGGCCTCCGCTGCCACCCTGGCATCCGCTTCTCGGGTTATGCCGCAGATTTTGACTCGGGTTCGTTTCACAGTGGCTTCCAATAGCAAGGGGCGGATTGTAGCAAAAAGGTCTCGGCCCGCCTATCGCCCCGACTCTCAGCCATCGTTGATAAACTGGGGACCCGGCTTAAAGCCGGGCAGCTCGAAATGCCCGGGATAGTTCACGCCCACCAGGTACAGGCCATTGGGCGGCGCGGTGGGCGGCGCCTGGGTGCGGTCTCTTTTTGCCAGCAGTTCACCCAGCCAGGCTTCCTCGCAATCGCCCCGACCGATACACAACAATGCCCCGGTGATATTGCGGACCATGTGATGCAGGAAGGCGTTGGCCGTGATCTCGAGAATGACCAGCTCCCCCTGCCGCCAGACCCTGGCGCCATGGACGTTGCGATTGGGGGTATTTGACTGGCAACCCGCCGCCCGGAACGAGCTGAAATCGTTCTCACCCAGCAACTGCTGCACCGCGCGGTGCATGCGAAGTTCATCCAACGGGCGCTTTTCCCAGGTCAGCCAATGGTAGAACAACGCCGAGCGCTGCGGCTGGTTGGCGATCAGGTAGCGATAGGTTCTGGCGGTTGCCGCGAAGCGGGCGTGGAACTGGGGCGACTGCTCGGCCACCCAGTGCAGGCGAATACCGTAGGGCAGATTGGCATTGACGCCCAGTATCCAGTTCCTGGGATTGCGATCGGCCCGGGTGTCGAAGTGGATCACCTGATTGGTCGCGTGAACGCCGGTATCGGTGCGACCGGCACAGGTCACACTGACGCGCTCGTTGGCCACCTGGGTCAGAGCGGCCTCCACATGGAACTGGACACTGGGGCTGTGGGTTTGGCGCTGCCAGCCACAAAAAGCACTGCCGTCATATTCGACGGCAGCAGCGATGCGTTTTATTCCTTCAGGGAGTTCCCGTTGTTCCGGCACCAGACAGTTGGCGAGATACTCCCAGGGTTTCCCCTGGATCATAGGCTCAGGTCACCGTTTCGAGCAGATTGCGCGCTTTCTCTTTTTGCTCTTCGGTACCCTCTTCCAGGACTTCACTGAGCAGGTCGCGAGCGTTATCGGCATCACCCAGGTCCAGATAGGTCTCGGCCAGCACCAGTTTGGTGTCACAGACATCCTCATCACCAAAGGCCTTCAGCTCGGCATCCAGGTCGTAATTGTCATCCTCTCCCGTTTCAGAGCCGGAGAGAATCGCATCTTCCAGCTCCTCGAAGCTCTGCTCCGGGAGCGATTCAGGGGCGCTGTAGCGCTCGTTCGACACCGACAGCTCTCCCGCATCCGGGGACTCCGGCACCGGCGCCTGGGCGGACTCATCCAGCTCGATGCCAGACATGTCCTGGTCAATTTCAGAGGCCAGCGAATCCAGATCGATGTCACTCAGGTCCAGGTCGAGATCGAAATCCTGACCGGCTGCCTCAGCGGCCTGGGCAGGCGCCGGGGCTGGGGGTTCCGGCTCAGCTTCGGTTTCCGGCAGCTCGAGATCCACTGACTCGAGTTGACTCGCCGCTGTGGATTCATCCGTCAGCGCCGAGGCCTGCTCCGGCTCAACATCGCCGAGATCGTAATCCAGGGACGGCGCCTCAAAGTCAACCTGATCCTGTGGCGCCTCGACAGCGAGGTCATCCGCTTCAGTAGCAACTGTGGTCTCAGCGCTCTCGGCGTCAGCGTCCCCGCTAACGTCGGAAATCAACTCGGCGCGGAGTGTCGACGCCCTGGCATCGGCTTCCGGGTTGTTCAGGGTGGCGAGCTGCGCGCGCTGCTGGTCGAACGCCGCCAGATTGTCGGCACTGACATAGACCTCGAGCAGTTTGAGCTGCAGGGAGCTGTCCTGGGGATCTGCCTCAATGGCAGCTTTGAGAATATTTTCAGCCTGGCGGTAATTGCCCAGGGACAAATAGATGTCCGCTTCACCCTTGGGATCGACGCCTTCGTCATCGCCCAGCTGCAGTTCCTCCAGATCTTCCAGATCCTGCAACCCTTCGTCGTCGAGCTCTTCCGCGAGCTCGGCAATGTAATGTTTATCATCTTCGCTCAGAAGAGGCTCTTCCTCTTCCGGCAGCGCCTCCGCAGTCGGCTTGTCCACCAGGCTTTGCAGTGAGAGTTCATCGACCTCATCTTCGTCCTGTTTGCGATTGCGGAAGAACATCAAGGCCGCCAGCAACAGCGCCAGCAAGGCGATGGCGGGATAGAGCAAATAGTCCACCCATGCCGCCAGGTCAAACCCCTTTTCTTTTTCTGGCGCGACGTCCGCAGCGGCTGCCGGGGTGGCTTCATCCGCAGCCGGCTCGGCAGCGACCGATGCTGAATCGGCGGCTGGAGTCGGTTCCGCTTCAACCTGGGTCGCCACCTGGCTGCCGCGCAGGGAATCGTCCTGGATTTCCACCAGGCGGTTCATTGTCGAAAGCTGTTCCTCGAGCTGGGCGACACGATCTCTCAACTCGGCATTTTCACGGGAACTCTTGTCCAGCTCTTCGCGAGCGACCGCCAAGGCATCTGCCCCAGTGCCCGCAACACTGGCGCCACCCTCTTCCGCGCCATTCACACCGGCGACATCCGGGGTCAGGGCCTCATCGGCACCCAGGGCAGCCAGCTTTAACCGCCCTTCGCCTGTAGCCGCTGCCACAGCCGTCTCGGTATCAGCCGGGGTGGCATCCAGCATCGGTGCCTGGGAGTCGTCTGTGGCGACACCCTCACCGACGAGGTCGCTGTAATTAACATCCGACAGGGCGGCAATATCGCTGCCCTCGGGCAACCTGAGCACTGCGCCCTTTTTCAGCAAATTGATATTGTCGTTGATGAATGACTGGGGGTTGGCCTGCTTGATCGCAGCCATGGTCTGCGCCATGGAGGCGCCCTGGGGACGGATTTTTTCGGCGATCGCCCAAACCGTATCGCCACTGCCCACCCGGTATTCATCATCACCAACAGCCAGCGACGGCGCACTTACCGCTGCAGTGGCCACCGGCGCAGGGGATTGCTGCCGGGGCCGCGACGCAGGCTGCG
>NZ_JBFHQR010000018.1:0-27826 GCF_041592135.1 Porticoccus sp.
CAACAATCTGTTGATGGCACCGATGCTGACCGCCCTGCTCCATCACCTGTTCAGTGCACTTTTATTACTTGTGTTGGTGACCTTGGTGACCGGGATTTGGACCGCGAAACCGGAATATCAGAGGCAGGACTCGAAATGATGAATGAAGCAGAACTCAATATCGAAAAAGCCAGTTGGCGGGACTACCTGGAGCTGACCAAGCCCAACGTGGTCGCCCTGATGATTCTCACCACCGTGATCGGCATGTTTCTCGCCGTACCGGGAATGGTGCCGGTGGATGTACTGATCCTCGGGAACCTGGGCATTGCGCTGTGCGCCGGGGCGGCGGCGGTGGTCAATCATGTGGTGGATCGCCGCATTGATACCATCATGGCCAGGACGTTCAACCGCCCGGTGGCAAAAGGCCGCGTGGAGCCGGTTCAGGCAATGCTGTTTGCCGCGCTGCTGGGCGTCGTGGGCATGGCGGTGCTGCTGATTTACATTAATGCCTTGACCGCATGGCTGACCATGGCCTCACTGCTGGGCTACGCGGTGATTTATACCCTGTTCCTGAAGCGCGCGACGCCGCAGAATATCGTGATTGGCGGCCTGGCTGGTGCCGCCCCGCCGCTGCTGGGTTGGACCGCTGTGACCGGTGAAATTCACGGCCATGCCCTGTTGCTGGTGCTGATAATTTTTGCCTGGACACCGCCGCACTTCTGGGCCCTGGCGGTGCACCGCAAGGATGAATACGCCAAGGCGGATATTCCGATGCTGCCGGTTACCCATGGCGAAAAATACACCAAGCTGCATATCCTGCTCTACACCCTGATCCTGTTGGTCATCAGTGTGTTGCCCTTCGTGACGGGTATGAGCGGTTGGCTGTACCTGCTGGGTGCGGTGGTATTGGGTGTCGGCTTTATTTACTGGGCCATTGTCATGATGCTTGACAAAACCCCTAGCGCCGGGATGGATACCTTCAAGTACTCCATCATTTATCTGATGGCGTTGTTTGTCATCATGCTGCTGGATCACTATCTGGTAGCCGTGCCGTCCTTTATTCAGTAACTGCCCGGGGAACAGCGAATGCAGACAGGGGTGTTTAACCGAGGCAGTGTGCGTGTGACGGTCACCGTGGCGTTGGTCTTTGCGGTGTTGGTCGTGGCGGGTTTTGCCTACCGGATGAGTCAGCCGCGAGTCCTGAACCCCTATGAACTGAAGTCCAAGGGCGCGGTTGTGCTGGAGACGCCGAGAAAATTCAGCGACTTTCAACTGCGCGATCACCATGGCGAGCCGTTCACCCTGAAAAACCTGGCAGGCAAATGGACCCTGCTGTTCTTCGGCTTTACCCACTGTCCGGATGTCTGTCCGACAGCGCTGGCAGCGGCCGCGAAGCTGTATCAGGGCCTTGACCCTGAGGAGCGGGAACGACTGCAAATTGTGCTGGTTTCCCTCGATCCGGAGCGCGATACACCAGCAGAGCTGGCCAAGTACGTGCCCTACTTTAACCCCGATTTTATCGGCGTCAGTGGCGACAAGTACGTGCTGCTGAAGCTGGCCACCGAACTCAATGTGGCCTTCAACAGGGTTGAACTGGGCAATGGCGATTACACCATCGACCACAGTGGCAATATGGTGCTGATCAACCCCTATGGTCACTACCACGGCTTTTTCAGGCCGCCTTTTGAGGAAGGCGACATGCGCCTAACGTGGCGCTCCATCGACGCGAGTTTTTGACCTCCCCGTTCGTTCGCTACTCCCTTTTCAGCAGCGCCAGCGCAAACAAAATCCCGGCGCTCAGGACAATAGACGGCCCTGCGGGGGTGTCCATAAACCAGGAGGCGGACAAACCCATCAGTACGGCCAGGCATCCGACTCCGCTGGCAAAGATGGCCATTTGCTCGGGGGTGTGGGCGAAGCGCCGCGCCGTGGCTGCGGGAATGACCAGCAGCGCGGTGATCAGCAGTACACCCACCACCTTCATGGCAATGGCGATCTCCAGGGCGACGATCAGCATCAGTGCCGTGCGCACGGCAGTCACCGGTACCCCTTCGACCCTTGCCAGCTCCTCGTGAATGGTGATCGCCAGCAGGGGTTTCCAGAGGCGGATCAGCAGTGCAATGGCGATTGCGCCGACCACATAAATGGTCAGTACATCGCGGCCAGTCACCGTCAGCAAGTCACCAAATAGCAGGCTCAGCAAATCGACACGCACCGACGGCATGAGGGCCATGGCCACCAGGCCGATGGCCAGTGAGGTGTGGGACAGAATACCCAGCAAGGTGTCGGAGGCCAGGGTTTGCTGTTGCTGCAGGGAAACCAGGATCAGTGCCAGCAGCAGGCAGATGGCCACCACGGAAATGGTCGGGTTGAGGGAGAACAAAAGTGCCAGGGCGACACCGAGCAGTGACGAATGCGCCAGCGTGTCGCCAAAATAGGCCATGCGCCGCCAGACGATAAAGGCGCCCAGTGGCCCGGTGACGACGGCGACGCCGAGCCCGGCAAACAATGCGTAAAGTAGCACCTCAATCATGGCGGCATTCACTTGAGTGTTGGTGGGATGACGTTTGCGGCTCAATCACGTCACCGTGCAGATTGTGGCGGTGATTGTGGTGATGGGTATAGGGGGCTGTTTTGCTGCCGAATAGTTCTAGGAAGGCGGGGTTGCTGCTTACCTGATCCGGGTGGCCGTGACAGCAGATGTGCTGATTGAGACAAATCACCTCGTCAGTGGCGGACATCACCAGATGCAGGTCATGGGAGACCATCAATACGGCGCAGTGGAGTCGGTCGCGGAGTTGGCCGATCAGGCGATAGAGGCTCTCCTGCCCTGCGACATCGACCCCCTGAACAGGCTCATCGAGCACCAGCAGATTCGGCTTGCGGAGAATGGCCCGCGCCAGCAACGCCCGCTGCATCTCGCCACCGGAAAGCGATTGCAGCGGCTGGTCGATAAGTCGCTCAATGCCCACTTCGCGGAGTGCTGAAAGGCAGAGCTGGTGATTCGACTCGGCCAGGGCCAGAAAGCGCCGCAGGGTGATGGGCAGCGTTGGGTCCAATTGCAGTTTTTGGGGCATGTAGCCGATGCGCAGGTCGGGGGCCAGTTGAATCTGGCCGCCATCGGCCTTCAGCAAGCCGAGAACGATTTTGACCAGTGTGGTTTTTCCCGCGCCATTGGGGCCGATCAGGGTAATAATCTGGCCGGGAAGAATGCTGAGATCAACGCCGACCAATACATCGTGGCCGCGAAAGGCCTTGCCGATATTGCGTAACTGCACCAGTAGCTGATTCACGACTGACACTCCGGGCAGAGGCCGACGATTTCAATGACCTGGGACTCGACATTGAAGTTGGCGCGACGGGCAGTCTGTTCGACGGCAGAGGTCAACTGTTCGGCGCTGCATTCCGCCGTGGCGCCGCACTGTCGGCAGATCAGGAATACATCATTGTGGTCATTGCCGGGGAATGGACAGCCGATGTAGGCATTCAGCGAGGCGAGCCGGTGAATCAGGCCCTGCTCCAGCAGAAACTCAATGGAGCGGTAGACGGTGGGTGGCAGGATCCGCTTGACCGGGGATGATGCCAGGGTCATCTGGTCGACGATATCATAGGCACCCAGTGGTCGGTGGCTGGCCCAGATGGTTTTGAAAACCGCTTCGCGGATCGGGGTAAGGCGCACCTGGCGATCATCGCACAATAGGCGGGCGCGATGCAGTGCCGCTGTGATGCAGCGTTTGTGATCGTGGTGGTGATAGGCCAGTCTGGAATTGGTGAGCATGCTATCGCACTTTAAAAATAAAATGTTATTTTATAACATTATGATAAATTGGCAATCGGGTTCTGGCTGGGTGTTACTCCCTTTCTTTCAATAGTCCGGGGGTGTGTGGTAGTGATGCCCGTGGCAGGTGTGGACGGCTGGACACGCAATGCCACTGAAGCCGGGTTCAGGCAATACTTATTTTTATAATGCAACAATATAATATATGAAAACTATTCGACTGAGCTGGCTGATCGCCCTGCTGTGGGTTGCGCCTGCACCCTGGGTGCTGGCCGCAACAGACAATGAGGTTGTCGTTTCGATCAAGCCGTTGGCCATGCTGGTGAAGGCCGTCGCCGGTGAAAACTGGCCGGTCAGGGTGCTGATGCCGGCCAATGTGTCGCCCCATGACTATGCACTGAGATTTTCAGATGTGCGCGCCCTGAATGAGGCGGCGCTGGTGATTTGGGTCGGTCCCGAACTGGAATCGGCGCTGCGCAAGCCCCTGGAGGCGCAAGCGGCAACGACATTGCAGCTCTCGGCCCTGCCGGAACTGACATGGCCCACCCCGGCGGATGCAGACCCTGAGCACGATTCGACAGCAGAGCCGGGGAAACGTCACGAAGAAACTGATAGTGAGCACATGCATACCCGGGACCCCCATCTCTGGCTAAACCCCGAGAACGGCCGGGTGATGGCAACGGCCATCGCGGCGAGGCTGTCTGCCCTGTATCCGCAACAATCGGCATTGTTTGCACAAAACCTGGCCAATTTTGTCGCCGGTGTCGATAACCTGGACAGGCGCGCACGCCAGCGGTTGGCGCCATTACAGGGGCGGGGATTTGTGGTGACCCATGATGGTTACGGCCATTTTGTCCGGTATTACGGCCTCAATCAGTTGGCCGCGGTTCAGTTGGCCAGCGGGCACCAGCAGGGGGCACGCCATTTCGGTGAAATACTGGGTCTGGGGGCGCGGGTGAGTTGTGTGTTCACCGAGCCGCAGTTGAACAGCAAGGCTGCCCGGCAGCTGGCCGTGCAACTGGGCGCCAGAATGGTGGAACTCGACCCCATGGGGCAGCAGGTGGCGCTCGGTGCGGGGAGTTACCTGGAGTTTCTGGGCACTGTGGTCGACGCCTTCGCCACCTGTCTGGCGGATTAGGCGGTTCAGAGCGGCAGTGGGTAATAACTCATCAGGCGCCGTTGCAGTTTCTGGCGATATTCTTCCGGATCGCCCTTGCGCGCCGAGGAATCCCCTTCGGTAGACAGCGAGGTCAACAGGCGGGATACCCAAAAACGGGTCGCTGAAAAACACAGAATATCCTGCCAATACTGGCCCTCGGCGGCGGTAAAGGGCCGCTCCGCGCGATAGGCGTTGAGGAGTCCGTGGCAGAGTTGTTTGTCCAATTCCCCGTGGGGGTTGCAGCACCATTCATTGACGGCCTGGGCCACATCCAGCAACCACCAGTCCGAACAACTGAAATAAAATCCCGTCACGGCAGCCAGCTGGCCATCTTTGAAAAACAGCTGATCGGCGAAAATACTGCCAATCAGTGGTCCGGTGGGCAGCTCCGGCACGGTTTCAACGGTGCGTTTGAAGCGGGCCAGTTGTTCCCGAAGCAGCGATTCCTCGCCGGCGGAGAGGATGGGGGCCAGTTCTGTCGCAGCAAAATTAAGCCATACCAGGCTGCGTGGATTGCAATACTCCGGCTCGAACGAGCTGGAATTTGTATGCATTTTGCCCAAAAAAGCGCCTATCTGCTGGCATACATGAAGATTCTGATGTGACGGGGTATCGCCCTCGGGCAATTGGAAAAGCAGGGCGGGGTGGTCGCCATAATTGGCGATCAGATCGCCTTGTCGGCTGCTGACGCAGGGGGCTACAGGCAGACCCCGACCGGCCAAATGCTGTACCAGCAGGGAGGAATAGTTGAGGCGATCTCTGGCGCCGGCGACCACGGCGACCAGAAGGAAGCGGCCGGACTGCGGCGGCGTGCAGTGAAAACGGCAAGTGAGGTGGTTTCTGGCCACATAGGTGGCTTCAATCTCAACGTCGTGGTGCAGTGAGTACTGTCCCAGAAAAGCCCGGATAGTGCCGATATCCGGTATGAGAAATGACGACATGTCGGAGTCCCCACTCCTGTTATTTCACCAAGGTTAACCCCTTGTTAGCGGGAAAGAAACAATTTGCGGTATCCTTGGGCAATCCTAATCTTTGTTGAATCTCCCGACTATGAATGACACAACCCCGCTGGTCCTGGTGGATGGATCGTCCTATCTCTATCGCGCCTTCCACGCCCTGCCACCGCTGACGACGTCCAATGGCCAGCCCACCGGTGCGGTGAAGGGCGTCATTTCCATGGTGCGGCGGCTGCTCAAGGATTACCCGGCAAGTCCGGTGGTGGTGGTGTTTGATGCCAAAGGCAAAACCTTCCGGGACGAATTGTTCGAGGCCTACAAATCCCATCGACCGCCCATGCCGGATGACCTGAAAAAACAGATAGAGCCGATCCATCAGATTATCCGGGCGATGGGGCTGCCGGTGCTGGTGGTGGATGGTGTCGAAGCGGATGATGTGATCGGCACATTGGCCTTGGAGGCCGCGGGGGGAGGGCAGCCGGTGGTGATTTCCACCGGAGACAAGGACATGGCGCAACTGGTATCCGAGCGGATCACCCTGGTCAATACCATGACTGACACGACCCTGGATCCCCGGGGAGTGGCCGACAAGTTTGGCGTGCCTCCCGAGCTGATCATCGATTATCTCGCCCTGATCGGCGACAAATCCGACAATATTCCCGGTGTTCCCGGTGTCGGTGAAAAAACGGCACTGGCGATCCTGCAAAACCTGGGTGGCCTGGATGCCATCTACGGCGACCTCGAACAGGTGCGCGAACTGGATTTTCGCGGCGCCAAAAAAATGCCCGAAAAACTGGCCGAGCACCAGGAGCTGGCGCGCCTTTCCTACCGCTTGGCCACCATCAAAACAGATGTCTCACTGGATGTTGCCGCACAGAGTCTGCACAACGGTGAGCCCGACCGGGAACAGCTGCTCGACTGGTTTCGCCAGTGCGAATTCAAGGCCTGGACCGAGGAACTGTTGGCCGGGGCGGGAGAGCAGGAGATGGTGGCGGTAGCCGAAGCCAGGGATTACCAGGTCATTCTGGAGCAGGAACCGTTTAACAACTGGCTGACGCGGCTGAAACAGGCGGAATGCTTTGCCTTTGATACCGAGACCACCAGCCTCGACTACATGGAGGCGAGAATCGTCGGGGTGTCCTTTGCAGTGAATGCCAATGAGGCGGCTTACGTGCCACTGGCCCATGACTACCTCGGCGCCCCGCCACAACTGGATCGCAGCCAAGTGCTGGACGCCCTAAAACCCCTGCTGGAAGATCCCGCCATCGGCAAGCTCGGCCAAAACCTGAAGTACGATATGAGTGTGTTGGCCAACCATGGCATCGGCCTGCAGGGCATTCGGTTTGACACCATGCTCGAATCCTACGTGCTCGATTCCACTGCGACGCGCCACGACATGGACAGCCTGGCGCTCAAGTATCTGGGTGAGAAAACCATTCATTTTGAGGACATCGCCGGCAAGGGGGCATCCCAGCTGACCTTCAACCAGATTGCCCTGGAGCAGGCGGGGCCCTACGCCGCGGAAGATGCCGATATCACCCTGAGGCTGCACCAGGCGTTGTGGCCGAAACTGCTGTCTGAGAGCGGTCTGAGGCGGGTCCTCGAGCGCATCGAAATTCCCCTGGTGCCGGTGCTGTCGCGCATCGAGCGCAACGGTGTCAAAGTGAATGCCGAACTGCTGCGCGTTCAAAGTGGGGAGTTGGGGGCGCGCCTCGCCGAACTGGAACAACAGGCCTACGAGCTGGCCGGTGAAGAGTTCAATCTGGCATCCCCCAAACAGCTCGGCCATATTCTGTTTGAAAAACTCCAGATCCCGGTGCAGAAAAAGACAGCCAAAGGCGCGGCGTCCACCAAGGAGGAGGTGCTGCAGGAACTGGCGCTGGATTACCCGCTGCCCAAATTGCTGCTGGAACACCGCAGCCTGTCCAAGCTGAAGGCCACCTATACCGATAAACTTCCCGCGCTGGTGAAGGCCTCCACGGGTAGAATACACACCTCCTATCACCAGGCGGTGACGGCCACCGGACGCCTCTCCTCCTCGGATCCGAACCTGCAAAACATCCCGGTGCGCACTGCGGAAGGACGCCGGATTCGCCAGGCATTCGTGGCGCCGCCCGGCAGCAAGATTGTGGCGGCGGACTATTCCCAGATCGAACTGCGCATCATGGCACACCTGTCCGGGGACCGTGGCTTGCGAGAGGCCTTTGCCAAGGGGCTCGATGTCCATCGGGCGACGGCGGCGGAAGTCTTTGGCGTCGAACTGGAGCAGGTCACAGCGGAACAGCGGCGCAGTGCCAAGGCGATCAATTTCGGCTTGATCTACGGGATGTCGGCATTTGGCCTGGCCCGACAGTTAAAAATAGGCCGCCATCAGGCGCAGGAATACATCGACCTGTATTTTGCCCGCTATCCGGGGGTGCAGGATTACATGGATCGCATTCGCCACAGCGCGGCCGAGCAGGGCTATGTGGAAACGCTGATGGGTCGGCGCCTCTATCTGCCGGAAATCAAATCGAGCAATGGCATGCGCCGGCAGGCGGCGGAGCGCACCGCCATCAACGCGCCGATGCAGGGGACCGCTGCGGATATCATCAAGCTGGCGATGATTTCTGTGGACCGCTGGCTGCGTGAGGATGCCCTTAACAGCAAAATGATCATGCAGGTTCACGATGAATTGGTCCTGGAGGTGCCCGTCGAAGAGCTGGCGATGATTCAATCGGGACTGAGTCGGCGTATGTCCGAGGCGCTGGCGTTGGAGGTGCCGCTGATTGTCGACGTGGGTACCGGGGACAACTGGGATGAGGCCCATTAAGCTCGGGCGAGGAGACTTATAAGCAGACAGGCAAAAAATGAGACAAAAGAGCAACAAAAAAGTATAAAAAGTTTTTTTGGCGCTGGAACTTTGCTCTGGGAACCCTGCCTAACTACTACGCAAGCAACATTGCTGCTTTCTCCCCAAACTAAGATGCAAAGCTTGATTAATCCCCAAGCAACAGCAAAGCAAGCCCTGGTCGATATTGATCAGGGCTTTTTTTTTGGGGATGAATACCGGGGCGTGAGCGCCGGGGTAGGGAGTGAACAACAAATTTTTTACAGCGGCTGGAACTATCCTGCAGAACCCCTCTCTAATCTTTAGCAAGCAACATTGCTGCTTTCTCCCCAAACTAGATGCAAAGCTTGATTAATCCCCAAGCAACAGCAAAGCAAGCCCTGATCGATATTGATTCAGGGCTTTTTTTTTTGCGCACTAATCGCTGATTGAGAGAGGGTAAAAAATTTTTCAAGGAGGGAGGAACTAATCGTTCGGCGTTGTGCCTAATCTTTCGCAAGCAACATTGCTGCTTTCTCCCCAAACTAGATGCAAAGCTTGATTAATCCCCAAGCAACAGCAAAGCAAGCCCTGGTCGATATTGACCAGGGCTTTTTTCTTTGTGGAAATAAACGTTATATCAGTCGGTTGGGGCATCTTGGCCGACAGCCAGCCAGTCCTGGAGGATGCCCTCCAGTTCCTCGAGACCGGTTTTTTTAAGGGAGGAAAAGGTCTGGATACTGATATTGTCCCAAAAGCCGGCCTCGCTCAGTTCCCGCTGGACCTTCAGCAAGATGGCTTTGGCCGGACCGTGATTGAATTTGTCCGCTTTGGTCAGTAGCAGGTGAACGGGCATCTGCGACTGACAGGCCCAGCGGATCATCTGCCAGTCATATTCCTGCAGGGGGTGGCGGATGTCCATCAGCAGCACCAGCCCTTTCAGGGATTGTCGCTGCTGCAGGTATTCGGCAAGGTGTTGGTCCCATTCTTTTTTGAGGGCCTTGGAGACCTTGGCGAAGCCGTAGCCGGGCAGATCCACCAGCCGGCAGTGCTCAGAAAGGGAAAAGAAGTTGAGCAACTGGGTGCGGCCCGGGGTTTTACTGGTGCGGGCCAGTTTGGCGTTATTGGTCAGCGCATTGATGGCGCTGGACTTGCCCGCATTGGAGCGGCCGGCAAACGCCACCTCGCAACCATTGTCCTCGGGACATTGATGCAGGGAGGGTGCGCTGATGAGGAATTGCGCCTTGCGGAAGGAAATCACGTCTGACATGGGGAATCCTGAGAGGGTAAGCTGATATCACCTATTAAGATCGCGGGGGAGTTAGTATATAATGCCCCCGCTTTTTAGAAGGCAATACGAGTGTCCTATTGTAGCGGAATGCAGAGAGCGGATTAACCAATGAAAAAAATGATTCTAGGAATGGCTGCCATGCTGGGTCTGACCCTGGCCTCCTCCCTGGCCTTTGCCGGTGGTGATGCTACTGCCGGACAGGCTAAAACAGCAATGTGTGCCGGTTGTCACGGCGTCGATGGCAACAGTCCCGCACCGAACTTCCCCAAGCTGGCAGGTCAGGGCGAAAAGTACCTCACCAAACAGCTGAGGGATATCAAATCCGGCGCCCGCACCGTTCCGGAAATGACCGGCATGCTGAACGCCTTCTCCGACCAGGATCTGGCGGATATCGCGGCCTACTTTGCTTCCAAGAACATCCAGATGGCCGGCGCCAGGGAAGAAAACCTGGATCGCGGCGAGCGTATTTACCGCGGCGGCAACATTGAAACCGGTGTTCCGGCCTGTACCGGCTGTCACTCTCCCGCGGGCAATGGCAATGCCCCCGCGGGCTATCCGGCGCTGGGTGGACAGTTTGCCCAGTACACTGCCAAGCAGTTGCGCGCCTTCCGCACCGGTGCCGATGATCCCGGCAACCCGGCCGCCCGTACCAACGATGGCGACGCGAGTATCATGCGCGGTGTCGCCGCGCATATGAGCGATCTGGAAATCGACTCTGTAGCGAACTTTATTGCCGGCCTGAAGTAAGGGCGCGGATCTGAAAAGGCGGCGTGAGCCGCCTTTTTTACGCTTGCATTTTGGGGAACCTCAGGGATGATAGTGGTCTATCAGGTACTGCCCAGCTCAATGTGAAAGGAATTTAGTATGCGTCATGCTCTCTTCAACCTGTTGTTTGTCCTGACCCTGCTGCCGATGGCAGCCTGCCATGCCGAAACGGATGAACCCTTTAAGGCGGGTGTCAATTACGAAATTCTGCCCGAACCGGTGACCACGGCTGACCCCGCGAAGATTGAGGTCGTTGAAGTGTTTTGGTACGGCTGCAGTCACTGCTTTGCTTTTGAAACCACATTGAAACCCTGGGTGGCTGCCCTGCCTGAAGACGTCAATTTTGTGCAGGTGCCGGCCATCTGGCACCCGGTCATGAAACTGCACGCCCGCGCCTACTACACCGCCAGGGCGTTGAAGGTGCTCGACAAGTTGCACGAGCCGATCTTTGAAGCCATGAACCTGAACAAAAAGAAGCTGAGCAGCGAGGATGAAATAGCCGATCTGTTTGAGGCCCAGGGCGTGGGCCGGGAGCGTTTCCTGAAGGTGTTCAATTCCAAGGGCATTGAAATGGCCGTGGATTTGGCCGCCAGTAAACAGCAGCGCTATCGCACCCAGGGCACCCCGGAGGTCGTGGTCAATGGCAAGTACCGCATCTCGAGCAGAGAGAACGGCAGCCAGGAAGGCATGCTCAAGGTGGCTGCCTATCTGATCAAGAAAGAGCGCGCAGCCGCCCAGTCACAATAAAGCCAGCCACAATAAAGGCCGGGAAGCGCGGGCGAATGACAGATCCCCGTGCTTTTTAGTCACTGACAGGGCCGGTTTGCCAGTATCTCCCCCAGCCGCAAAAATTTGCCATCGACGCCTTTGCCTGAACCCCAATCCCACTTAGAATGATCCGCTTAATTTCAGATCATCCAGGCGGGACAGCATGAAACCGACACAAAAGCCGGCTAACCCCAATTTTTCTTCAGGCCCTTGCAGCAAGCGGCCTGGCTACGATATCACCCATCTTGATTTGAAGACCCTGGGACGTTCCCACCGGGCGGCCATTGGCAAGGTCGCCCTGGAGCGTGCCTGTGTGGAAACTGCCGAGCTGTTGGGTCTGCCCGAAGGTTATCGGGTGGGGGTCGTGCCGGCCTCCGACACCGGCGCCGTCGAAATGGCGCTCTGGTCCATGTTGGGTGCGCGCCCGGTGGATGTGTTTTATTGGGAATCGTTTGGACAGGGCTGGTTGACCGATGTGGTCAAGCAATTGAAGTTGCCGCAGGTCAATGAATACGGTGCGGACTATGGTCTGCTGCCGGATCTGGGGCAGGCCAATCCCGCCAATGATATCGTCTTTACCTGGAATGGCACCACCTCCGGTGTGAAAGTCGTCGATGGCGACTGGATCAGCGACGATCGCGACGGTCTCACCATCTGTGATGCCACCTCTGCCGTGTTTGCCATGGAGATGCCCTGGGAAAAGCTCGATGTGGTGACCTTTAGCTGGCAGAAGGTGCTGGGTGGTGAGGGCGCCCACGGCATGCTGATTCTCAGCCCCCGTGCGGTGCAGCGCCTCGAGAGCTACAGCCCGCCCTGGCCCATGCCAAAAATTTTCCGCATGACCAAGGGCGGCAAACTGATTGAGGGCATTTTCAGGGGGGAAACCATCAATACCCCCTCCATGCTCTGTGTGGCGGATTATCTGGACGCCCTGGGCTGGGTGAAGTCCATTGGTGGTCTGCCAGCCGCCGTCGCCAAGTCCGCGCAGAACCTGGCGGTGATCGAGCAGTTCGTGGCGGAGCATGACTGGATCGATTTCCTTGCCCGGGACCCGGCGACCCGCTCCAATACCAGTATTTGCCTGATTCTGGATCTGGATGCCGAGCAGGTGAAAAAAGTTGTCAAACTGTTGGATGCCGAAGGCGTCGCCTACGATATTGGCGCCTATCGGGACGCCCCCGCCGGTCTGCGCATATGGGGTGGCGCAACGGTAGAGAAAGCGGACCTGGAAGCGTTGATGCCTTGGATCACCTGGGCTTACCAGCAGGTGTCACAATAAATTTTTAACCATTCTAATAACATAGGGGAGCGGGTCATGTTCAAGGTGCGTACTTACAACCAGATTTCCGCCAAGGGGCTGGACCGTTTTCCCCGCGAATACTATGAAATTGCCAGCGAATTCAACCGCCCCGATGCGGTTCTGTTGCGCAGCCAGAAGTTGCACGACGAGGTGCTTCCCGACAGCGTCAAGGCGGTGGCCCGCGCCGGAGCAGGGGTCAACAATATCCCGGTGGCAGACTATACCCACCGTGGCATCGTGGTCTTTAACACCCCCGGTGCCAATGCCAATGCAGTCAAAGAATTGGTGGCGTCGGCCCTGTTCATGGCCTCCCGGGACATTTTGGGGGGGATGAATTATGTGCAGGGTCTCACCGGGATCAGCGATGCCGGTGAGCTGTCCAGGCTGCTGGAAAAGCAGAAAAAACAATTTGCCGGCAGTGAAATCGCCGGCAAGCGTCTGGGTGTGGTGGGGCTCGGTGCCATCGGTGCCCTGGTGGCCAATATGGCGGTGGAACTGGGCATGGAAGTGTTTGGCTATGACCCGGCGATTTCCGTCGAAGCCGCCTGGCGGCTGTCGCGGCGGGTGCAAAAAATGGAGAATTTGCAAAGCCTGCTGGCCAATTCCGACTTTATTACCCTCCATGTGCCCGCTATCCCGGCCACCCGCCACATGATCAATGGCGAGATACTGCGCTGTGCCAAGCCCGGCGCGGTGCTGCTCAATTTTGCCAGGGAAGAAGTGGTCGATATAGCGGCGGTTGTCGCGTCCCTGGATGAAAAGCGCCTCGCCAAGTATGTCACCGACTTTCCGGTACCAGAGTTGCTCGGGCGAGCGGATGTGCTGTTAATGCCACACATCGGTGCCAGCACCGAAGAGGCCGAGGAAAACTGTGCCATCATGGCGGCGGATCAGTTAATCGACTATCTGGAAAATGGCAACATTCGCAATTCGGTGAATTTTCCGGCGACCAGGATGGACCGCAACGGCGGTTGTCGTATTACCTTCTGTAATGAAAACGTGCCCAGGGTGCTCGGCCATGTACTGTCCCTGCTCGCAGACCGCGATATCAATGTCATCGATATGGTGAACAAGAGCCGCGACGAGATCGCCTACAACATTATCGATGTGGTCACTGAGCCGGGCGAAGAACTGCTGGCGGCCATCCGCGCCGTTGAAGGGGTGGTGGCCGTTCGCGCTATTTAACGGTCGGGCTTAACCATTGCTTGAGTGCGGCATGATCAGCCGCACTCAGACATCAATTTTTGCCGCATCCTGATCCAGTTCGTCCAGCAGGCTATCTACCCGATCCATTTGACCGCTTTTCACCCACTGGTGAAGTTGTCTGACTTTGCGTTCCAGCTCGGTGAGATTGAACACCCCGGCAATGCCCAACAGCTGGTGAATTTCCTCGCGCAGTTCCTCAATCCTGCCCGCGGACAGGGCATCCCGTGAGCGCCCCAGCAGGTCTTTCACTTCCTGTCTGAACAGATCCGCCGGAATTTCGTCGAGCGACTCTGCGGAGGGCAGCGGTGTGGCAGGCAGTTCCAGATGGAGCAGTTTACAGATCTGCACCAGCAATGCGCGCTCATCCAGCGGCTTCAGCAACAGGCCATTGGCGCCCGCCTCAAACAGGTGTTGTTCTTCCTGCTGCAAAATGTCCGCGGTCAGGGCCAGGGCGGGAATGTTGGCGTTGATATTGTTGCTGCGGCGCAGGGTGACCAGGGTGTCGATACCATTTTTCTGGGGCATATGGACGTCGATTAACAGCAGGTCAAAGCGGTCCTGTTGGTAGGCCGCCAGCGCTTCGTTACCGTTGCTGGTCAAGGTGCAGTACGCGCCGAGTCGGCCGAGCAGGGTGTCGAGCAGCAAGCGCGTGAACTGGTTGTCCTCGGCGATCAGAATATTGACGCCGTCGAGTACCTGTTCACTGTCGTGATGGGCGCTGACTGCACCGGTGTGGGTGATGTCCCCCAGTGATCGATACAGTTCGGCCAGCGGTGGTGGCATGGGCAGGAAGGCGACGGGTTGCAGGCTGGCCCGCTCCCTGACATTGAATTGCTGGTAGAAGTTGAATTGTCCCGCCAGCAGGATCAGTTTGGCGGCGGTCGCAGCCCGCAGGTCGAGAATCAGGGCCGCCAAGTCAATGTCCGGTGAGAGGAGGCTGGAGGTGCAGATGATGACGTTGTCATCGGGACCCAGTGTGGTGGTGGCAGCAGTGAGATCTGCCAGGCCGACCACGCACACATCGGCGATGTTGAAGCGGGCCATGGCATGGATCAGTGCCTGGTTAATCGCTTTGTGGCAGCCAGACAGCACAACCCGGCTCGGTTTCATCGACCATTGACGTGTGGTCCCAGAGAAAGGCAGGGGCAACTGGATGGTAAAGGTTGTGCCCAGGCCTTCCACGCTCTCGAAACGGATGTCTCCGCCCATCAATTCCACCAGGTTTTTGACAATGGAGAGCCCCAGACCTGTGCCGCCGTAGCGCCGGGAAATGGAGGTGTCCGCCTGGGCAAAGGCGTTGAACAGCTGATCCTGAGCCGCCCTGGGAACACCGATGCCGGTGTCCCTGACTTCGATGAGCACCGCCTGTTCGGCATTGCTTTTCAGCGAGATAAAAATACCGCCCTCGTCGGAGAACTTGATGGCATTGGCAATCAGGTTGCCGAGAATCTGCTGGATGCGGATGGAATCGCCAATGCGCTCGAGTCGCAAATCCGGGGCGAAGTCGACAACCAGATAGAGCCCCTTGTGCTGGGCTTGGGGGGTAAACATGGCCGTAACCTGTTCGACGCATTCCGCCAGATCCAGAGGCTGCTTGGCCAGCTCTACGGTGTTTGACTGCAGCTTGGAGAAAGCCAGGATGTCGTCGATCAGCGTGAGCAATTGCAGTGCCGCCTGGTCGATAATCTGGCAGTACTGACGGTCGCTTTCACCCAGTTTGGTGACATCCAGCAGGCGCACGAAACCCTGAATGGAGGTGATGGGTGTCCGCAACTCGTGGCTCATCCTGGCCAGGAAATCACTCTTGGCCTGGTTGGCCGTTTCCGCTTGCTGCTTGGAGAGCTCCAACTCCTGGTTTTTTGTCTGCAGGCTCTGCAGGGTGTCCTGCAACTGGCGGGTCGCAAATTTGATGCGGTGCTCAAGGGTTTCCTTGCCCTCTGCCACTGACTCGGCCAGTTGGTTGATGCCGGCGGCCAGGATCGCGAGCTCATCCTCCGTACCGGTTTCCGCACGAATCCTGAGATTGCCCCCGGCCATCTGTCTGATGGTGGTGGTGAGTTGCTGGATAGGTGAAATCAGGCCGAGGCTGAGGTAGTAGGTAAAGACCACGGCAATCAGCAAGCCGATCAGAAACAACAGGGCGGAAGTGGTGAGGATGCTTTGTTGCTGTTCGAGCATGCTGGTGCGGTCGACGACCAGGGCGACCCAGCCAACCAGTTCCTGGGTGTCCGGTTCGGAGAGCGATTCCTCCTGGTAATCGCTGAAGTCAACCCCGGACAGGTACACCGGTTTCATGAAGTAGAGATATTGGGAAGTTTGCAGCGGCGAGCTCTCCGCCAGGTCGGGCAGTACCGAATCGGAAAAATGACCGGTGCTCAGCACCACAGCCTGGCTGTTATCGAGAAAGGCAATGCCGACCACATCGGGGATGCGCAGGGCGGAAGTCGCCGTATTCGCCAATAACTTGAGGTTGCGTGAATACAGCGAAAAATCGGAAATGGTGGCCAGATAACTGGAAGAGGCATCGCCGGCGCGCAGCAGGTTTTGCGCAAGATCCGTGCGCCTGGCATCGACGGTGTAGAGGGTCAGCAAGGTGATGATCAACAGCAGCGGCAACAGGGCGACGGCCAGAAAGCGCTGGTGAATGGATTTTCTGAGCAGCTGTTTTCGGGTCATGGCAGCGGCTGCTCCTGTTGTTCAATATGTCGATAGAGTTGGTTTTCCGGCGGGAGGCTGATGCCGAGCGACCGGGCCACTGCCGGGTTGGTGCTGATGGTGAAATAGCGCGGATACAGTTGCAGCTGGCCCGGGATAGGGTTGTCCGGCAGCCAGGCGGCGATGAGTTCGCCGGCGTGTTTGCCGATATCGGCTGGCGCCGAATAGATGGAGGCGAGCGCCCCGGCATTGGTGTAGGCCTTGGAAAAGCCAATCACCGGTACTTTCTGCTGGAAGCTCAGGTGCAGTATCCACTTGGCGATGGCCCGGTTGAGCACGGCCTGGTCGGGCAGGGCGATAAACAGGTCGGACTGTTGCACCAGCGGCCGGAGGACGGCCACGGGATTGTCATTATGGTTGAGGTAAGCCTGTTCAAGGTGGATGCCGCGCTCGGCGGTCAGCGCCTTGAGTTCGCTTTCCCATTCCCTGGAAATGGGGCCGAACACGGTGCCGAAACGGGTCGCGTCCGGCTGTAACAGAGTGGCGAGCGAGACTACCCGGCTGAGGGGCTGGTCCAGATAGATGACGGCAATGGGCCGATCAATGGTGCTGTTTTTCGTTTGCAGCAAAGTCGCAAACGCATTTTGGGGTGTAAAGACACTCAGTAGGGGGGTGGTGTCAGCCCGGCCCAACGCCTCGCGCGTGGCATTGCTGCCAACGGCAACAATCAGCTGATGCGGTTTGGCAAGGATGTCCTCGAAGCCCGGGGCATCCAGGGATACGCGTTCAAAGCTGGGCGGGGCGGTGAGCCTATCGGATACAGTGGCCTGAAGGATGTCCGCCGTTTCACGGTAATAGGGGGCGTCACTGGACAGCAGTAACAGCACACCGGCGTGACAGGTATTGAACATCAGCACAGTAAAAAGCACTAGCCCGCCTTTTACAGGGATTTCCCCAAACAGTAGCTTTTTAACTGAAATATTCAATGCCCATCCTTTGGCTTTTTCAGTATTTTGGAATATGCGGTCAATTATGTATCGTACGCGGTTTACGGGGGTTTAGGCAATTAGTCGAAGTCCAGTGTCAGCTGTAAAAAGTACCGGGTTTCGAAGACATTGTTTTGGGCGTGTTCCTCGTAATTGCTGCCCAGATTCTGACCGATCAGCGACAGCGTGCCAGAGGTGCTGCCGACGTTAAAGTCGTACCCTAGAATCGCATCCACGCGTACAAATTGATCCACGGCGTTGCCATCTCGCCAGTTGGCATCGGTGATATGGTAGAGATTGAGCCCGGCGGACAGACCGCCGCCTAGCTGCTGATGCACCAGTAAACCGGCGGTGTGGCGCGGGCTGCGGTTGTTGAGGTCACTCTCATGTACTTCGGGTTCGAAGCGGCTGATAAAGCGGCTGTCCACGTCCCGGTAGCCATAATGGGCGTTAATCAGTGTGCGGTCGGTGGGTTGGTAGCGCAGCTGCAATTCGACACCGGTCATATTGGAGCGGAGGATGTTGTCGCGCACGGAAAAACTTTCAGACGGATCGAGGCTGGGGAAATCGCCGCTGACGGTTTCCTGGAAGACCTCCAGGCCGTGGCGAATTTCCTCCCGGAACAGCCTGACATCGAAGGTGATGCCGCTGCCGGGAAACTGTGCCAGATAACCCAGTTCCAGGCTGCGCAGGCGCTCTTCGTCCAGGTCGTCAGCACTTTTGCGGATGGCGGTGATGAGCACCTGGTCGGCCAGAATATCGGCGTTGAATTCCCGCGCCTCGGCCAGTGATGGCGAGCGTTGGCCAATGGCATAGCTGACGCGCAGGGTGTGGAAGTCATTGACGTGGTAGTTAATGGCCGCGCGCTCTGACGCGATGGTGCCGACAATGCCATTGTCCTCAACCATCAAACCGCCGTTCAGTGTCCAGCGGGATGAAGGCCGCCACTCCAGGTGGCCGAACAGGCGCCGACTGGTGAGGGATTCCGCAGCGCTGTGGCCGAACACGGCTTCTCCCTTGATATGGTCATAGCGAATACCGGCACCCCAGGTGGTGCGCAGGCTGTTGCTGAGTTGCAGGTGATGTTCGAATTCGAGGTCATCGCGTTCGGACTCGAGGCCCTGGAAGCCGGTAATGTAGTCTTGGTCCTGAATGTTCAGGCTGGGATCAACATAGGTTTGGAAAAAGACCGGGACATCGGCCGGGCTGATGGTAACCCCCAGCTGCTGGGACAGCAGGTCGGAAACCCGGCCCAAGTTGACATAATTTTCCCCGTCGATCTTGTTGCGGTAGAAATGGACCTGCAGGGTATCCGTGCTGTTCAGGTCGCGGTTCCACTTCAGGGACTGGAATTGATTCTTGAACCGGACCGGGGTGTATTCGTCCGGGTGATCGGCGTCCCCCCAGCCCATGTTGGCGTAACTGTAGCCCAGCTGGACATCAAAGGTGTCGCTGATGTTGGGGGTGTACATGGCGCGCAGGTTGAGCGCCGTTTTCTCCTTGCCATCGTCCATGGGGCCCGGGTTCTTGCCGCTGCCCACCGAGGGGAAGCCATCGTTGTGTTCGTAGTTGAGGCTGGCCCGGTAATCTAGCTTGCCGGCGTTGCCGCTGTAGCGGAGGTTGCCGTTGCGGGTCGCGCGCGCGCCATTGGTGGCGCTGGCGTGCCAGCCGTGTTCCTGTAGCGGTTTGCGGGTGATGATATTGACGGCGCCGAGGAAGGCGTTGGAGCCATGGGCGGGGGCGTTGGAGCCGCGCACCACCTCAATGTGGTCGACATCGTCCAGGCTGATGCCCAGGGAGCCCCACTCGATACTGGCAAACATCGGCTCGTAGATGGAGCGCCCATCCACCATGATTTCCAGGTGGTTGGGGAATTCGCGGCCATAGCCGTGGTAGCCGATGCCGTAGCGGTTGCCGTTGATAGAGTAAGCCTCAAATCCGGGCACCAGGCGAAATACATCCACCCAGGTCAGCGCGCCCGAGGCCTTGATCATCTGCTGGTCGATAATGGTGACGCTGGCCGGCACCCTGGCAAGCGGTTGCACCATACGGGATACCGCAGATACCGCCGGCAGCTCTCCGAGCAAATCCTCTTCCGTGATAAAGCCTTCCTGGCCGAATAACAGCGGGCAATAGAGCAGGCTGGCGGTGATCGCAAGGCCTTTCACTGGGGACATGGATTGCTCCTTAAGGGTCAGCAAACGTCAAACGACCACATTTTATGTTGCCATCGGTGGAATAGCAGCAGTTTCTTGGTGTTGGCCTGCTGACCGGGAAAGATTGCGCGACAAGTGGGACAGTGCTTTCGGATGCGGGCTAAAATGTGGCATGTACCCGGGAGAGAACAATGTCGCTGGAAGATACCCGTCGCGAGTACCAACACGGCCGCCTGACCAGGGAGTCGTTGCAGGACTCGCCGTTTGCACAATTCAACCTGTGGATGGAGCAGGCCATCCATTCGGAGCTGTCCGATCCCACCGCCATGTGTCTGGCCACCGTGGATGAAGAGGGCAAACCCTGGCAGCGCACGGTGCTGTTAAAGGGTTTTGATGAGCAGGGTTTCCTGTTTTACACCAATCTCGGCAGTCGCAAGGCGCGAGATATGGCGAGCAATCCCAATGTCTGCCTGATTTTCCCCTGGCTGGACCTGGACCGCCAGGTGATTATTGGCGGGCAGGTGGAGAAGCTCACCAAGACCGACGTGCTGAAGTATTTCCTCAAGCGTCCCCGCGGCAGCCAGTTGGCAGCCTGGGCTTCAAAGCAGAGTTCGCGGATCACTTCCCGCCAGGCGCTGGAAACCCAGTTCCTGCAAATGAAGGAAAAGTTTGCCGCCGGTGAGGTGCCGGTGCCGGACTTCTGGGGTGGCTACCGGGTGGTGCCGCAGGAGTTCGAGTTCTGGCAGGGGGGTGAAAACCGTCTTCACGACCGCTTTCAGTACCTGCGGGAACAGGGCGCCTGGAGCATTTCCCGGCTGGCGCCCTGAGACCTCGATCGGCAGCAGCCTGTTGAAAAACTATCTGCGTGGCTTCTGCGTCGTTAACATTGAACTCAACATGCTCATTGATGAGCAATAAACTCCGCTTTTTCGTCCAATGTTGCCTTGCATAACCGGCCTCGAAAACGTTTTTTAACAGGCTGCTAGAAGCTGTAGCGGATTGCCGCGTAGAGATTGCTGGCTTCCTCGAACTGGCCGAAGAAGGTGGTGTCCTCGCTGCCGCCGAAGCTGTTGAGGCCGGTTTCCAGCAGCAACTGGTCGGAGGCTTTCCAGCTCACCTTGGGTCTGGCGTACCAGTCTTTGTCTGTGGGCGAGTAGTAAACAAACAGCGACCAGCTGACATTCTGGTTGTGGGTCAGCCAGGTCAGGCGGCTGGTCAGCAGTTGCCGGTATTTGTCCCGCTGGGGCATGCCCGCCGGCAGGTTGTCCCGGTAGTTGTCATAATCCTCGAGGCGCTCCACATAGTATTGCAGTGCCCCGGTCAGGTTGGGCACCAGCTCCTGTTCATAGCCCAGCAATAGCCGGGACTCGCTGTTGTTGATCAGCGGATCGTCGCCGTTGCGGTCTTCCCGGGAGTCGTAATAGCCCACTTCGCCGCTGGCGATGCCCTTGCCCAGATTGCCGCGCAGGCTGGCGCCCCAGACCCGCAGTTCCGGGAAGGTACTCTGGCCCTTGAAGGGATCGTAACCATTGGGGCTTTTCCAGTAGCCGTCGTAGCCGTAAAACGCCAGTTCGGCACCGGCCAGGTTTTTGTAGAGCCTGAGGGCCAGTTCCCGGCCGTGGGGGAAGTCCGGATTGACCGGCGTGGCGCGGCCGCTGTGGTCGCCGATCAGCGGGTTGTAGAAAGAGATGCGGCGGCCGTCGATAAAGCGGTCGCTGTCGAATTCCGGCACATACGCCACGTCCAGGTTGGCCGGTTCGAAATAGAAGGCCAGTTTCAGCGCATCTGAGGGGGCTTTGAGGTACTCGGTATCGCGGCCGCTGAAGAAGCTGTTCCAGTCCTTGGGGAACAGGTCGTTGATAAACAGCAGGTCGCCCACCCCCCAGGTAAGAATCTGGCGCCCGGCCTTTACATCCAGGTGCCGGTTGACCGGCATCTGCAGCCAGGCCTCCCTCAGGTCAAAGGGGCCGCGACCGCGGTCCAGCTGAACCGATTCGTCCCGTTGCACATCGTCGAGCAGGAGGTCGCCGCTGACGCTGGCAGTGACCTTTTCCCCGGCGTAATCGACGGACAGTTGCGCTCGCCCCTCACCGATGGAGGTGTTGCGTTGCAACGCGTCGTCGTGGCTCCGCTGGCCAACACGGGCCTCCACAAAGCCGTGCAGAGTCAGGGGGCTGTAGTCTTCAGTTGAACTGCTGAAGGCGCTGTCCTCGCCCAGCCCTGAAGGCAGGGCAGGCTCCGCATCAGCGCTGCCGGGTAAACCCAGTCCGCTGGGCAGCGCAGGTCCGCTGGCTGATGGCTTGTCGCCACTCAATCCGCCCGGCAGCGGTGGTTCTGCCACTGCCAGCACGCTGGCCAGAAAGGCAGAGGAAAACAGCAGGGTTCTAACAGTCCTTTTCATGATTCCGTTCAGATCAACGCAGATAGTTTACCGGTGCCCGGCGCAGATAGCGCTCGCTGAAGATTTCCTCCGGCAGGCCGACATTGTAAGTGACCGCGCTGTAGCTCATCAGGGTTTTGCTGCCGCTGCGCAGGTCTTCCATGCTGGCCTGGGTGACGGTGGGATAGCCGTCGATGGTATCGACCCCGAGGGCCGTGGCCACCCGGTATTTCTCACCGTTCCTGTCGAAGTACTCGGTCTGCACCGGAATGAAACTGATCTTGTGCACATACATCACATAGTGGGAAAACTCCACGCTGTCCGGCTCCCTGGGGGTGTGTTTCAGCACAAAGTAGTTGTCGGTGACTTCCAGCAGTTCGTGGCTGTCCGCATGGATATCGCGGCCGCTGACATCTTCATAGAAGTAGTCGGAACCGACAAAGCTGGTGCGCTGGTCGGAGGCGGCGATGCGTTTCACCAGATCCAGGGCGGGCAGGTACAGCCAGCGGTCGTCATCCGTCGCCAGGTGTTTCCACACCAGGAAGGCCATCTTGTTGACGTCCGCCGGGCGCTGGAAGAACACGTAAAACTGCTGGTCGCCGTTGTAGGCTTCGCCGGCAATGTCGTCGCTGTCGGCGACATCCCGGCGCAGGATGGTGAAGCGCCGCTCCCGCTCGCGGCCCTGGCTGTCGGTGATGGTCATCAATACCTGGGCGCGGCCATCCTTACCCTGGTAATAGGCGGTCTGGTTGGTGCGGTGGACGATCTCGTCCACACTGGGGGTGGCTGCCGCGATGGCGCCCGGCAGCCACAGGGCCGCCAGCAGGCCAACCGCCGGGGCAATGGTTCTGGTCAGTTTCATGGCGTTACTCCTCTACCTTGAAAATCAGTTTTTTCAGCAGCGTCAAAAGAGCTGGCAGGATCAGCAGGGTGGCCGCTCCGGCGCTGAGAATAATCGATGCGATAAAGATGCCCACGGTCTGGTAGGGCACCAGCGGTGCGGCTAACAGGGGCAGGAACCCGGCGCCGAGGATAATGGCATTGCGGGAGATGGCCCGGGCCGGTTCGCCGAATACCTGGGGTACGGCAGCCCGCCAGCTGCCGGCCTTCTCTACCAGGGTGCGGGAGCGGGCCAGGAAGTGGATGGCGTAGTCCACGGCCAGGCCGAGACTGAGGGCGCTCAGCACCGCCACCGGCATATCGTAGTCCTTGCCGATCAGGCCGATGATGCCGTAGATCAAGCCCACGGTCACCGCCAGCGGAATCATCGCCAGCACCCCCAGCGTCAATGAGCGGAATAGCGCGATCATCATGACCAGCACCACCACAAAGGAGCCGAGGAAGGCACTCAGCATGCCGGACACCATTTTGCCCTGCCACACCACGTTGATATAGGTGAGACCGAACCACTGGCTGTCGATAGCCAGCGGCGGCGGGTTGCTGGCCAGAAATTCATCCAGCGTCTGCACCACCGCTTCCATATCCCTGTTGTCGCCACTGCTCAGTTGCAGCCACAGCACGGTGCGGTGGTAGTCGGGGGTGACGAAGTGCCACAGGTCGTGGGGGCGGTGACTGTTCTGGTAGGTGATCAGGGTCTGGGCCACGGCGTTGGCGCTGTCCGGGATGCGGAACTGGCTATCCTCTCCCAACTGCAGTTCCCGATAGACGGTTTTCACCACATCGGTCAGGGAATTGACCTTGCCCACCTTGGGATTGTTCAGCAGGTGGGCCTGCAGGGACTCCATCCAGTGCAGCACCTCGGGCTGTTTGAACAGCGCGCTGCGCTGTTGCTGTTCTTCCAGGAACAACTGGATGTCGTCCCAGCTGTAGTATTCCTCGTCGCTGGCGTTGGACAGACCCTGTTCCGCTCGTTCTGTGAGTGCGGCCATCAAGCTTTCCGCATCGCCGGCATCGCCGGCATCGCCCTGCTCAATAGCCGTGGCGAACTGCCGGTAGGGTGCGCTGCTGTTGCCCATGGCTTCGCCGTCAGCCTGGCGTTTCGACAGCTGTTGCAGCAGTGCGGGCTTGTCCACCGTGACAGCCTGATCCGGTGCCGCCAGTTCCAGGTAGGCCATATAGGTGCCGCCGAAGTGCTCGTTCAATACCCGGTCGGCCACCCGGATCGGGTGCTCGGCCTCGAACCAGCGGGTGGGATTGTCATTGACCACGATCTTGCTGATGCCGTAACCCGCCATCACTACGGCCACCAGTGTCAGTACCAGTATCAGCCGGGGTTTGTAAGTGGTCAGCTTGCCGGTGGCCTTGAGCATGCGCCCCAGCAGGCTGCGATCCTCCTCGCCGACGTGGTGGCCGTAGCCCTCCAGTCGCTTCTCGTCGATCAGCATGATGTAGGCGGGGATAAACAGGATGGTCCACAGCCAGGCCAGGAATACGCCGATGGCGATGAACAGGCCGAACACCTGCACCGGCGGAATCGGGGTCAGCATCAGCGAGCCGAAGCCGGCCATGGTGGTGAGGGTGGTGAACAGCATCGGTGCGAACAGGGTGGTCATCACCTCTTCGATGGCTTTGCGGCGGTCCTTGTACACCGGGTAGCGGTCGAAAAATTCCGACAGAATGTGCACCGCGTCGAGTACCGCGATGGGCACGATAAAAATCGGGATCATCGAACTCATGATATGGATGGTGTTGCCGGTGGCGATCAACAGTCCCATGGTCGCCAGGGAGCTGACCATGGCGATGATCATCGGCGACACCACCAGAATCAGTTTCTTGAAGAACCACCACAGCAGCAGGAAGATCACCAGCATCGCCAGCGGCGCCGAGATGGCCATCTGGATAAACATTTCCACGCCGAAGGTATCCTCGGCCACCGGCAGGCCGGTGATATGTACCTCATCCCCCTGGGCGGCCCAGTCGCTGGTGAAATCCAGCAGTTGCGAGCGGATGCGGTAGGACAGGTCCTTCTTGGTGATGGGCAGATACAGCGCCAGTGCCTGGCCGTCTTCGGACACCAGGGTGCCGTTCAGGAACGGGATATGTTGGGCGCGCTGCAGCACTTGCAGGGCTGCTTCATCGGTTGTTGGCGGTGCCGACATCAGCCAGGAGAAATTGACGCTGCCGAGGCCGCCCTGCTCGATATTGTCGATGGTGGAGGGGGCGATCAGGTCGATGCTGATGACGCCCTCGCCGTCCCACTGCAGGCGCTTGGCAAACTCCGTCAGCTGGTAGATTCGTTCCAGCGACTCGGCGTTAAACACACCCTGGGGGTGGCGGTGGTTGATGATGCCCACCACCACGATATCACTGAGGGCGAAGCGCTGCTTGGCCTCGTGGTGAAATACCCTCACCGGCTCATCCTGGGAAAGCATGTTCTCGGGGTCGGTGTCCACAGTGATGTGGTGGAACTGTTTAAATTTTTCCGGCCAGACGGAGGGCACCGCAGCCAGTGTGATGACCAGCAGGGTTGAGATCGCCATTACCCATGTCACGGCCTTGGGGCGGTTCAGCGCCAGATGCACCATTCCTGCGCAGAGCTTGTTGAGCATAGTGTTTTCGTTCCCTGGTTAATGCTTGACCAATACTTTAGATATGTCTAATATTAGGTTTGACTTATATTAGAGTCAACTAATATTTATTCTGTCCGTGTAGATCCGCCCATGAATAACAGTATGGATTTGGAAATGATGCAAGCCAATGCGCTCAAAGCGGCGGCATTGCTGAAATCCCTGGCCAACCCGTCCCGGTTGATGGTGCTCTGCGCCCTGGTGACCCGGGAATACACGGTGAGTGAGCTGGAACAACTGACCGGCCTGAGTCAGTCGGCACTGTCCCAGCATCTGGCCAGACTGCGGGAGGAAGACATTGTCAGCCCCCGTCGCGAGGCACAGCGAGTGTTCTACCGTCTTTCCAATCCCGACGTGGCGGCAATCCTGAAAACCATGCACGGCATTTATTGTGGTGTCGATACGGGACAGCGGCTATAAAACAGAGACTGAGAGGGTAATCTCATGGCCAAAATCGTGATTATGGGTGCGGGCATCGGTGGGGTATCGCTGGCCTATGAACTGCGGGAAGCGCTGAGTGCGGACAACGAAATTCTGGTGGTATCGGATTCGCCGGAATTCCAGTTTGTGCCCTCCAATCCCTGGGTCGCAGTGGATTGGCGCAAGCGCAAGGATGTGGTGATCGAAATCGAACCCTGCCTGAAGCGCAAGCAAATCGGCTTTTCAGCCACCGGTGTGAAAAAAGTCCACCCGCAACAGAACCAGTTGGAGTTGAACGACGGCTCCAGGGTGGATTACGACTACCTGGCCATCGCCACCGGTCCGCGGCTGGCCTTTGATGAAATCGAGGGCCTGGGGCCGGTCAACGGTTACACCGAATCCGTGTGCCATGTGGATCATGCCGTGACGGCGCGCGAAAAATGGGAAGAATTCGTCAAGGACCCCGGCCCGGTGGTGATCGGCGCGACCCAGGGGGCGTCCTGTTTTGGACCGGCCTATGAATTCTCTTTCATCGTCGATGCCGACCTGCGCAAGCGCAAGCTGCGCCACAAGGTCCCCATCACCTATATCACTTCAGAACCCTATGTGGGTCATATGGGCCTGGATGGGGTGGGCGACTCCAAGAGCCTGATGGAGAGTGAATTCCGCGAGCGCCACATCAACTGGATCACCAATGCCAGGATCATCAAGGTCGGGGACGGCACCATGACGGTGGCCGAGTGCGATGACAATGGCGAAGAGAAAAAACGTCATGAATTGCCGTTCAAGTATTCCATGATCCTGCCGGCCTTTACCGGAATCGACGCCGTCCGCGATGTGGCGGGGCTGGTGAATCCGCGCGGCTTTGTGGTGGTGGATGACCAGCAGCGCAATCCCGCCTACCCGAATATCTATGCGGTGGGTGTCTGTGTGGCCATTGCGCCGCAGAAACCCACTCCGGTACCCACCGGGGTGCCGAAAACCGGCTACATGATCGAGTCCATGGTGGCCGCCACGGTAAAAAATATTGGCTCCTGCATTGCCGGCGAGCAACCGGTAGCCGAGGCCACCTGGAACGCCATCTGCCTGGCGGACATGGGCGACACCGGCATGGCCTTCGTAGCGCTGCCGCAGATTCCGCCGCGCAATGTGACCTGGGCGAAAAAGGGCAAATGGGTGCACCTGGCGAAAATCGGTTTTGAAAAGTATTTCATGCGCAAGGTGCGCAAGGGCGACACAGACCCCATCCACGAGAAGTTTATTCTCAAGATGCTGGGCATTGAAAAGCTGAAATAAGCGGGGGATTTTTATGAACGTCGATCGACTGGTATTTACCATTGCCGGACTGTTTATTCTGGCCAGCCTGCTGCTCAGCCAGCTCCATTCAGTTTACTGGCTGTGGTTCACGGCCTTTGTGGGGGCCAATATGTTCCAGGCGTCCTTCACCGGCTTCTGCCCCATGGCGATGCTGCTGAAAAAACTGGGTGTGCAGAGCGGCTGTGCCTTTAAGTAAAAACGGTTTTGGCAAGCCAATAAAAAGCCCGGCAAATGCCCACTGCTGTCCCACAGTTTGGGATAAATGAAAAAGCCTGAGTCTGAGAAGTTATAATGTGAGTGCGAACAAACGTTATAATTTCAGAGGGCTCAGGCTTTGTCGCATCATAACACCGCCTTTCATCAATTGCTCAAAC
>NZ_JBFHQR010000019.1:0-27235 GCF_041592135.1 Porticoccus sp.
ACAGCACTATTTCATCAGTGCCTGGGTGCCGGATCAGAGTACTGAAAACCACTACAACCTGCGCAAGCTGGGCAATCAGGATCTGTATGCGCTGGGATTCACTTCACCCCAGGTTACCGTTGCCCCAGGTACCACAGGTGAGCTGAAAGCCTCTTTTTATGCAGGCCCCAAGGATCAATATCGACTGGAGGAGATCTCTCCCTACCTGGATCTGACCGTGGATTACGGATGGCTGTGGTGGATCGCCAAACCGATTTTCTGGGTACTGAACCATATCCATGGCCTGATCGGAAACTGGGGATGGTCGATCATCCTGCTCACCATCATGATCAAGCTGGCTTTTTTCAAGCTGTCCGCTACCAGCTACCGCTCCATGGCCAATATGCGCAAGCTGCAACCGGAAATGGCGCGACTGAAGGACCTCTATGGTGACGACCGCCAGAAGTTATCCCAGGAGACTATGAATCTTTACAAGCGGGAAAAGGTCAATCCGATGGGTGGCTGTCTGCCGATTCTGGTGCAGATGCCGGTATTCATTTCACTGTATTGGGTGCTGTTCGAAAGTGTTGAACTGCGGCATGCGCCCTGGATTCTCTGGATCAACGATCTGTCAGTGAAGGATCCCTTCTTCATCTTGCCCCTGCTGATGGGTGCCAGCATGTTCTTCCAGCAACGCTTGAATCCGACACCGCCGGACCCGACACAGGCGAAGATCATGCAGATGATGCCCATCGCGTTCACCTTCTTCTTTATGTTCTTCCCGGCGGGGCTGGTGTTGTACTGGACCGTCAACAACCTGCTCTCCATTGCCCAGCAGTGGGTGATTACCCGGCAGATTGAACAGGGCACCGGAAAAAAATAGCATGAAGGCTCCTGCGGGAGCCTTTTTTGATGCCGGGAGAATCGCCATTTTGGACCAGGATACGATCGTAGCGGTTGCCACCGCCCCAGGGCGGGGCGGAGTGGGCATTGTGCGTGTTTCCGGCAAGCGGCTGGACGACATCGTCTCGGGTTTTATTGGCAAACCACTGCAACCAAGGCGCGCAACCTTCACCGATTTTCATGATGGCGATGGTCGGGCAATAGACCAGGGGTTGGCCATCTATTTTCAAGGCCCTCACTCCTTCACCGGCGAGGATGTGCTCGAACTGCAGGGCCACGGCGGTCCGGTTATCCTGGACCTACTGGTCAATCGCGCCCTGGCGCTGGGGGCACGCCTGGCGGAACCGGGTGAGTTTACCCGGCGGGCCTTTCTCAATGACAAGCTCGATTTGGCCCAGGCCGAGGCTGTGGCCGACCTGATTGATGCCTCTTCTGTCCAGGCTGCACGCAGTGCGGTGCGCTCTTTACAGGGTGTTTTTTCCCAGCGGATTCATCTGCTGGTGGAGTCCCTCACCCAGCTGCGTATTTTTGTCGAAGCGGCGATCGATTTCCCGGAGGAGGAAATCGATTTTCTCAACGATGGCCGGGTTGCCCAGCAGCTAACAGATATACAAAATCAGTTGCAAGAAGTCCTTTCGCAGGCGCAACAGGGCAGTTTGTTGCGCGAAGGGATGATGGTGGTGATCGCCGGAAAACCGAACGCGGGCAAGTCCAGTTTACTCAACGCCCTGTCCGGGCGAGATAGCGCGATCGTCACGGAAATTGCCGGCACCACCCGCGACGTGCTCAGGGAGGAGATCAATCTCGACGGCATGCCGTTACATGTGATCGATACAGCGGGCTTGCGCGACACCGGCGACCTGGTGGAGCGGGAAGGTATACGCCGCGCCTGGCTGGAGATCGAAAAGGCCGACCGGGTGTTATTTGTTATCGACAGCAGCAGTGATTTTTCCCTGAGTCCGGTGGAGAACTGGCCGGAGTATTTTGCCCGCTACCCGGAACAGCGCAACATCACCTTTGTTCTCAACAAGGCGGATCTGTCCGGCCTGCCTCCGGGCCTGACGGAACAGAGTGGACATCCGGTCATTGCGCTGTCGGCGCGGGAGGGCATGGGCCTGGAGGCGCTGAGCAGCCACCTGAAATCCTGTATGGGCTACTGTGGCAGTGGAAACGGTGCCTTTATTGCCAGGCGTCGGCATCTCGACGCACTGAACCGGGCAGAGGCCCATTTGGCATCGGGGCGGGCGCAACTCTGTGACGCCGGGGCCGGGGAACTGTTAGCGGAAGATCTGCGCCTGGCACAGCAGGCGCTGGGTGAGATCACCGGCGCGTTTTCCCCGGATGATTTGCTGGGCCGAATCTTTAGCAGCTTCTGTATCGGCAAGTGACCTGTTTTCAGGGGTCAGTCACGGAAACCACAACTTTCCTATGAGAACAGCACCTTAGTGCTGTTCTTGACAGCTAATCCCCTTGTAGTTCACCTGTTGCTAACAGGTTATCCACAGCAATTGGTGAAAAAATGATCAAAAATAGATTTTGTTTTGTGTATAACAAATAACGCTTGATCTTTTTTAATTTACTGATTTACAAGAATAAAAACGTTTTCGTTGGGTCAGCGAACAATACAAAAGGTGTGGATAACAGGCATTTTTCCCGATAGACTTATCCCAACAAAAAAGATCGCGGTAGTAGGCGACAGATGGACTGCATTTACCAACAAGGGGATTAGCTTGGCTCAGGTTTTATGGGAAAAATGCTTGGGTTGCCTCCAGGAGGAATTACCAACACAGCAATTCAACACCTGGATAAGGCCTCTTACACTGGCCGCCTCGGAATCAGAAGGGCGGGGTGGCCTACCGAAAAGTATCAATCTCCTGGCACCCAATCGGTTTGTTAAGGACTGGGTTTCAGACAAATTTCTCGATCGCATAGTTGAGATTTTCCAGCAGGTCAGCGGTGAACGCTGTTCGGTCACGGTGGAGTCGGGCGCGACCTCCAGCCCCAAGACCAGAATAGCGGCGACCCCCAGCCTGATCGATTCTCCCGCCGCGGAGAGCACCACGCGTATCCAGGTGATACCGGATAGCCGAAATTCCGGGGTTGAGGGTGGCCTCAACCACCAGAGCAATATCAACGAAACCTTTACGTTTGCCTCCTTTGTAGAGGGAAAATCTAATCAGCTGGCACTAGCGGCGTCAAAGCAGGTGGCCGAAAATCCCGGCAGTTCCTACAACCCGCTGTTTATTTATGGCGGGGTGGGTCTGGGTAAAACCCACCTGATGCATGCCGTGGGTAATGCGCTGCGAAAGCAGAAGCCGAATGCAAAAATTATCTATCTTCACTCAGAGCGCTTTGTGGCGGACATGGTCAAGGCGCTGCAACTCAATGCCATCAACGATTTCAAGCGCTTCTATCGATCCGTCGATGCACTGCTGATTGACGATATTCAGTTTTTTGCCGGCAAGGAGCGCTCCCAGGAGGAGTTTTTCCATACCTTTAATGCGCTGCTCGAGGGTGGTCAGCAGATGATCCTCACCTGCGATCGCTACCCCAGGGAGATTGATGGCTTGGAGGAGCGACTGAAGTCGCGCTTTGGTTGGGGTCTCACCGTAGCGGTCGAGCCGCCCGAGCTGGAAACCCGTGTCGCCATTCTGATCAAGAAGGCCATGCAGGCCAAGGTGGAACTGCCGACGGATTCCGCTTTCTTTATTGCCCAGCGGTTGCGCTCAAATGTCAGAGAGCTTGAGGGCGCGCTGAAGAGGGTGATAGCAAGTGCTCACTTTACCGGAAGGAGCATCGACATCGACTTGATCAGGGAGTCACTGCGCGACCTGCTGGCGTTGCAGGACAAACTGGTTACCATCGATAATATCCAGCGCGTGGTATCAGAATATTACAAGATCAAACTCTCTGAACTGCTGTCAAAAAGGCGCAGCCGATCTGTGGCCAGACCCAGGCAGGTTGCCATGGCGCTGGCAAAAGAATTGACGGGTCACAGCCTCCCCGAGATTGGTGAGGCATTTGGCGGCAGGGATCACACCACAGTGTTGCACGCATGCAGAAAAGTGAAGGAACTCCAGGAAACGAGCAGGGAAATCAGCGACGATATGAAACAGCTGTTAAGAACACTAACTACCTGATAAGTTACATTTACTCCTGCCATCTGCACTGAAATCGATCATAATAAACCACTTTTCTTGGTTATCTTTTGTTGGGAAGAATAACGAATGAAGTTCAGCGTATCGCGAGAAGATTTTTTAAAACCGCTTCAACTGGTAGTGGGTGTTGTCGAACGCCGTCAAACATTGCCGATCCTCTCCAATGTTCTGATCAGCCTGCGGGATGGACGCCTGGCGCTCACCGGAACAGATCTGGAGGTTGAAATCATTGGGCAGCTCTCGTTGGAGAAGTTTTCTGATGAGGGGGAGATCACCGTTCCCGCAAGAAAGCTGATGGATATTTGCCGATCACTGCCGGAGGGGTCTGCATTGACACTGGCAGAAGACGGTGGCCGCATGCTGGTTACCAGTGGCCGCAGCCGCTTCACGTTATCGACCTTGCCGGCCAATGAATTCCCCAGTGTCGACGGCGGCCCGGGAAATTGTGAATTCAGCATTGAGCAGTCGGCGTTCAAGCAACTGCTCGACAGTACAGCGTTTGCCATGGCGCAGCAGGATGTTCGCTATTACCTCAATGGTATGTTGCTGGAGGTAGGTGATGGTCGGGTGCGTGCCGTCTCTACAGATGGCCATCGATTGGCGATGAAGGATGCTTCTCTGCCGATGCTGCAAGATGCAGTGAGCCAGGCCATTGTACCGCGCAAGGCCGTCATTGAATTGTCCCGTTTGCTGGGTGGTGAAGAAGATGTGGCGGTTGTTCTCGGCAATAACCATATTCGTGTCACCACACCGGAATTCCGCTTCACGTCCAAGCTGGTGGATGGTGCCTACCCGGACTACGAGCGCGTGCTGCCAAAGGGTGGTGATAAGCAGCTGGTGAGCAACCGCGAGGAACTTCGCCACGCCTTCAGCCGCACCTCGATTTTGTCCAATGAAAAGTATCGCGGTGTACGCCTTCAACTCGGCGACGGATTGTTGACCATGACGGCCAACAATCCCGAGCAGGAAGAAGCCCGGGAAGAGGTGGTTGTTAATTACAATGCGGGCGAGCTGGAAGTGGGTTTCAATGTCAGCTACATCATTGATGTACTGAATGTCCTGCGCGGCCAGGACGTCCGTTTTATTTTGTCCGATGCCAATAGCAGTGCCCTGATGCAGGATCCCGCTGATGAGAGTGCTGTTTATGTCGTCATGCCCATGCGTCTCTAATTACCTGCAGACAGCACCCCTTTCTCTATGCCCCTGATAAAGCTGGACGTATATGGCTTGAGAAATCTCAAGTCTGTCCAGCTGGCACTCAACCCCGGTATTAATCTTTTCCACGGCAGCAATGGCAGTGGTAAAACGAGCCTGCTGGAAGCCGTATTTTTGCTCGGTCGCGCGCGCTCATTTCGCACCCGCCTGCACCAGGCTGTGATCCACGGGGAGCATGACCAATGTACGGTTTTTGGTTTGATACAGCACCAGGGTGCCTCCACACCGATCGGCGTCACCCGCTATCGACCGGGCGGTGGCGTCTTCAAGCTAGCCGGACAGGCGGTTACGACGGCTTCTGCACTCGCTGATGCCCTACCACTTCTGCTGATTAACCAGGAGAGCTTCAACCTTCTGGAGGGCTCCCCCCAACACCGTCGACGCTTCATAGACTGGGGTGTGTTCCATGTGGAACATTCCCATCAGCAGGTGATCCAGCGTTTTCAGCGCGTTCTGAAACAACGGAATTCATTATTGCGACATGATAGAATAGACGATGCTGTTTTGAGCACCTGGGATCGCGAGTTTGAATTGGCCGCAAATGCTATAACGGCAGCGCGCAGCAGCTATCTATTACTGCTGTTACCAATGATTCAACAGGTGCTGAATGAATTGTCTCCCCCGCTGGCTAGGGTCGATTTTTCCCTCTATCCAGGCTGGGATGACGAAAAGAAACTGGCAACTGTTCTGCAAGCTGATCGTCGCCGGGATCAGCAGTTTAGAACGACACATCACGGCCCACATCGGGCAGATTTGAGAATTCGTTTTGACCGGCACAATGCCGCAGAAGTCCTGTCCCGGGGGCAGTTAAAAATACTGGCCATAGCGATGCAGCTGGCCCAGGGGTTTTTGTTTCACCGGAAAACAGGCCGACACAGCATTTACCTCATCGATGATCTGGCCGCTGAGTTGGACTTGGCACACAAGAAGGTGGTGGCCAGGTTGTTGCACGATATGGGCGCGCAGGCACTCATTACCGGCGTGGACAGAGAATCACTGCAGGGGCTGTGGACAGACCAGGATATTGCAAGAATGAGAGTGTTCCATGTGGAACATGGGCAGATATATGAAGAAGGGCCGGATAACCGTGAATAGCCGGCTGGCAACGTCGTCACAGGACTCGCAGCTATGAGTGAAGAACACAATTATGATTCCTCCAGCATCAAGGTACTGAAAGGGCTTGATGCGGTGAGGAAGCGGCCCGGCATGTACATCGGTGATACCGACGATGGTACGGGGCTGCACCATATGGTCTTTGAAATCGTCGATAATTCCATCGACGAATCGCTGGCTGGTCACTGCACGGAAATTCGAGTCGTCATCCACCCGGATGAATCAGTATCTGTTACCGACAATGGTCGCGGTATCCCTACCGAACTGCACGAAGAGGGTGTGTCGGCAGCGGAAGTGATCATGACGGTGCTGCATGCCGGGGGTAAGTTCGACGACAACACCTACAAAGTGTCCGGTGGACTTCACGGGGTAGGTGTTTCGGTAGTGAATGCCCTATCCAAAGAGCTGCGCTTGACAATCCGCCGCGGTAGCAAGGTATTTGAGCAGTTGTATCGCCATGGTGTTCCCCAGGAACCACTCAAGATCGTGGGTGAGGCCCAGGACAAGACCGGTACAGAGATACACTTTATTCCGTCACCGGAAACCTTTACCAATATAAAGTTTCACTATGAAATTCTCGCCAAGCGACTGCGGGAACTGTCTTTCCTCAACTCCGGGGTACGAATTGTTCTGTTGGACGAGCGCAGCGGCAAAGAGGATGTCTTCGAGTATGAAGGCGGATTGAGAGCCTTTGTTGAATACTTGAACACCAATAAGAGCACCATCAACCAGGTAATGCATTTCAATACGCAGCGTGAAGACGGGATTGGTGTGGAAGTGGCGCTGCAGTGGAATGACAGCTTTCAGGAAAATATATTCTGCTACACCAACAATATTCCCCAGCGGGATGGCGGTACACACCTGGCCGGTTTCCGTGCCGCACTGACCCGCAGTCTCAACACCTACATTGAGAAAGAGGGCATTGGCAAAAATGCCAAGGTGAATACTACCGGTGATGACGCCCGTGAAGGGTTGACGGCCATCATTTCCGTCAAGGTCCCCGATCCCAAGTTTTCCTCTCAGACCAAGGATAAACTGGTCAGTTCCGAAGTAAAAACAGCGGTCGAACAGGAGATGGGTAATAAGTTTTCCGATTATCTGTTGGAAAATCCCCAGGAAGCGAAAAGTGTCGTGATCAAGATGGTTGAAGCGGCACGGGCACGGGAGGCAGCCCGCAAGGCCCGGGAAATGACCCGACGCAAGGGTGCCCTGGATATCGCGGGTCTGCCGGGCAAGCTGGCGGACTGCCAGGAAAAAGACCCGGCACTGTCAGAATTGTATCTGGTGGAGGGTGATTCGGCAGGCGGGTCGGCCAAACAGGGTCGCGACCGCCGCACCCAGGCCATTCTGCCGCTGAAGGGTAAGATTCTGAATGTGGAAAAGGCTCGCTTTGACAAGATGCTCTCCAGCGTCGAAGTCGGTACGCTGATTACCGCATTGGGTTGCGGCATTGGCACGGAGGAATTCAATCCGGAAAAACTTCGCTACCACACCATCCTGATTATGACGGATGCGGATGTCGACGGTTCACACATTCGCACTTTGTTGCTGACCTTCTTCTTTCGGCAAATGCGGGAGCTGGTGGAGCGGGGCCATATCTATATTGCCCAGCCGCCTCTGTACAAGATCAGCAAGGGAAAACAGGAGCAATATCTCAAGGATGATCAAGCACTTACCGAGTTTTTGACGCAATCGGCACTGGATAATGCCAGTTTGCATGTCAGTGCCGATGCGCCGCCAATCGGTGGGCCAGCGCTGGAAACCCTGGTAGCGGATTACCGCAGGGTGATGAGTATTATCGAGCGCATGTCCCGGGTTTACCCTGAAGGGGTGCTACAGAAACTGGTCTATATGCCTGCCCTGGAAACCGCTTCACTGGCTGTTCGCGCGGAAGTGGAAGCCTGGTGTGCGGCTCTTTGCGATAGTCTGGAACTGGATAATATTGCCGGCGGCAATCGTTATGCTGTCCGGGTGGAAGAAAACCCGGAGCGTCACGTGTTCCTGCCCGCGGTGGAAATTACCGCGCACGGTGTCCCCAGTAACTATCGGATCAGCCAGGATTTTTTTGCTTCTGGTGAATATGCGGCAATTCTGTCACTGGGAAAACAGTTGCAGGGATTGATCGAAGAGGGTGCGTACGTACAGCGCGGTGAGAGAAGTAGGCCGGTCAGTAATTTTAGCGAGGTCATCAGTTGGCTGATGAACGAATCGCGCCGCGGTTACAACATCCAGCGCTACAAGGGGCTGGGTGAGATGAATCCGGAGCAATTGTGGGAAACCACCATGAATCCGGAGTCGCGCCGGATGCTGCGGGTGACGGTCGAAGATGCCATTGCTGCGGATCAGATGTTCAATACCCTGATGGGTGATCAAGTGGAACCGCGCCGGCAATTTATCGAGACCAACGCGCTGCTGGCGAGCAATATCGATATTTAACTTATTGAAATATATAAAAAACCGGCCACCTGGCCGGTTTTTTTATAAGCAGAACCAGGAGATCTATTCTTCGCGCTGTTTCCAGATATCACCATCAGTTTTACGTCGCCCCCGGTTTTTGCGGCGATCATCCTTGCCGGGTTCAAAACGAATATCCTCCCGTCGATCCGAGGATTTCCTGCGCTGTTCTTTGCGCTGTTCCGGACCGCTGTAGGTGCCATTATCGATAGGTGACATCATGTCATCTCTCCTGCTCTGCTATTGCGTTAGTCTAGGTGAGGGCATTTCACAACGCCAGCACAGAGGGGCGCGGACGGGCTGTTATTTCTCGGACAGCCTGAGCTGCTGCGCCTCTATCCAGGTCTTCACCTCTTCTGTCAGCATCTGGCTATTGGCGTTATCTGTTGCCAGCGGTTTGCCGATAACCACATGTATTTTACCGGGCTTTTTTAGCAGTTGATGGGCTGGCCAGCAGTGCCCCGAATTGTGGGCGACCGGAACAATGGGTACGCCCGCTGCGATCGCCAGGGCTGCTCCGCTGCGGCCGTAATGGCCTATCTCGCCATAGGGAATACGGGTGCCTTCCGGGTAAATCACCACCCGGTTGCCCTCGGCAAGGCGCTGTTTGCCCTGTTGCATCACCTGGACCATGGCTTGGCGTGGGTTGCTGCGATCAATGGCGATGGGGTGCATAAGGCGAATCCCCCAGCCAAAGAAAGGGATTTGTAGTAACTCGCGTTTCAGGATGGTGCTGACGGGCATAAACAGCCGCTGCAGTAAAAAAACTTCCCAGGTGGACTGGTGCTTGCTGAGTATGACGCAGGGGGTTTGGGGGATGTTTTCCAGGCCATCAATCTGGACCTTGATACCGCAGGTGAGGCTCAGGGAACGGTTGATTAGCATGCCGGCGGTGGTGAGCAGGCGGTGGCGGTTCAAGTAACTTAAAAAAGGTCCTGACAGGGTGGAGCCCAGCCCAAAAACAAACACTATCAGCATATAAAGCACATAGAACAGGGCAGAGCGCACGATCATCGTCGGCTTATTCATGGGATATTCCTGAGACATGGGCCAGCAGGTGGTCAACGGCCTGGGCAAGATCGTCAAAAACAGCCGTCTGTTGCAGGGCGGGTTCAGGCTGTGAAGGGAGCCGGGTTTCAGTGCTGGCGCCTTTGCCGGTACGCACCAGAATCGGCGTGCAGCGGTGACTCAGGCCAGACTGAAGATCCCGCAGACTGTCGCCAATCAACGGTACCCCTTGCAGGCTGAGCTGGAACTCGTCGGCAATGGCATCCAGCAGCCCCGCTGCGGGCTTGCGGCAATGGCATGCGTCTTCCGGGCGGTGGGGACAATAGAAGATGCCGGACAATTCGCCACCCTGTTCCAGCACCAGTTCATTCAGTCTGGCATGCATGGCCTCGAGGTCGTCGAGGTCAAACAGGCCGCGGCCTATCCCGGACTGGTTGGTGGCTACCACCACCGTGAAGCCGGCGCGGGATAGGCGGGCAATGGCCTCGATGCTACCGGGAATGGGGATCCACTCAGCCAGGGATTTGACGTAATCGTCGGAGTCCTGATTGATGACCCCGTCCCGGTCGAGTATCACCAGCCGAGTCATTTACTTTGCCGGTACCAGCAGGGAAATGTCCGCCACTTGCAGGAACAGGTCACGCAGCTGCTGGAGTAGGGCCAGACGGTTACTGCGCAGGGCTGCGTCATCCACCATTACCATCACGTCGTCAAAAAACCGATCGACGGGTTGCCGGAGACGGGCAAGTTTTTTTAGGGCATCGGTGTAGTCCCTGGCCAGCAACAGTGGCCTGACTTCATTGATGAGCGCGGCCAAAGCCTCGGCGAGCTCCTGTTCTGCCGGGTCGGAGAGCAGCCGGTTATTGACCGCGGTCGACTGGCGCTCGCCATCCTGCTTGGCAAGAATATTCGATACCCGTTTGTTGGCGGCGGCCAATGCCTGGGCTTCCGGCAGTTGGTTGAAGACGTGAACGGCTTGTACCCGCAGGTGAATATCCAGTGGATTGCTCAGCTGGCGGGCCGCCACAGACTGGAATACTTCCGCGGAAATTTGCTCATCTTCATACCAGGCACGGAAACGATCCAACATGTAAGTAAGTACTTGCTTAGCCGTTTCTTCCTTTGAAGTTGTCTTCTTGCTGAAAATACCGTGCTGAGATGTCGCCTGGGTCAGGGCGACGTGCAGGTCCAGATCAATTTTCTTTTCCACCAGGATACGCAGCACACCGAGGCTGGCACGGCGCAGGGCAAAGGGGTCCCGGGAGCCGGTGGGGGGTTGGCCAATGCCAAAGATACCCACCAGCGTGTCGAGTCGATCGGCAATGGCCAGGGTGGCGCCGGTGGCAGTGGCGGGAAGCTGGTCACCGGCAAAACGGGGCAGGTATTGTTCAAACAGGGCGGCAGCCACCTCCTCATTTTCACCGTCATGGATGGCGTAGTAGCGCCCCATGATGCCCTGCAGATCATCGAACTCGCCGACCATCTCACTGACCAGATCGGATTTGCTCAACTGCGCTGCCCGGGCAGCCAGGGCAGGTGATGCGCCGGTAGCGGCGGCCAGTTCAGAGGCGAGTTTGGCCACGCGCTCGGTTTTGTCGAACAGGGTGCCCAGTTGCGCCTGGAAAACGATGGACTTGAGCGGTTCACGGCGGGCCTCCAGGGTGGTCTTGCGATCCATTTCATAGAAGAACGCGGCGTCGGAAAGACGGGGGCGAATAACCCGCTCATTGCCATCCACCACCTGGGCGGGGTCGGTACTCTCGATATTGGCAACGGTGATGAACAGGGGCAGCAAGCCGCCGTGCTGATCAACTGCGTGAAAATACTTCTGGTGTTCCTTCATGGAGGAAATCAGCGCCTCCGCCGGTACCTGCAGGAAGCGTTCTTCAAAGCGGCCCACCAGCGGCACCGGCCATTCATTCAGGGCGGTCACCTCGTCGAGCAGGTTGTCATCGATCACAGCGTTGCCACCGGCGGCACTGGCGACGGCTGTGACGCCCTCGCGGATCAGCTCACGGCGTTCGGCAAAGTCGGCAATGACATAGGCTTGCCTCAGCTGTTCCCGATAGCTGGATGGGGAGAGAATGGAAATGGTATCCGGGGCGTGAAAACGATGGCCGCGGCTCTGGTTGCCAGCGGGGATGTTGAGCACCCTGGTGTTCACCACTTGCTGGCCCAGCAGCATCACCACCCAGTGAACCGGGCGCACGAATTCCTCCCGGCGGGCACCCCAGCGCATGCGTTTGGGAATGGGCAGGGCGGCCAACGCTTTTTCCACCATGGGGCCGAGCAGGGACTCGGTGGATTCACCGGCCAGGGTGGCGCGGTGGCAGAGTTTGTCCTGTTTGCCGTCGCTCTCCACCTTGTTGCGCAGGTCGGCGATGTCGATAGCATTTTTGCTGGCGAAGGCCTCGGCGGCGCGGGTCGGAAGGCCATCCTGGTCAAAGGCGACATTGACGGGCGGGCCCCAGGCGAGCATTTCACGCGCCGGGGTTTCCTCGGCCAACCCTTCAATAACCAGGGCTAGGCGGCGGGGCGCGGCAAAGCTGTGCACCGCGCCGAAGGAAAGTTCACGGTTGTTCAGCTGGGATAACACTTCGTCGCGGAAGGCGTTGGACAGGGTCAGCAGGGCTTTGGGCGGCAGTTCTTCGGTGCCGATTTCAACCAAAAAATCTGTGCTCATGGCTTTGCCTCCGCAGCCAGTTGGGTGACTTCTGCCGCCAGGGCCTTGGGGGCGAGCGGGAAACCGAGAGCGAGGCGGGAATCGAAGTAGGCCTGGGCCACCGCGCGGGCCAGGGTGCGCACCCGCAGGATAAAGCGCTGCCGCTCGGTGACGGAAATGGCATGGCGGGCATCCAGCAGGTTAAAGGCGTGGGAGGCTTTCATCACCATTTCATAGGCGGGCAGGGGCAAGCCCTTGCCGATCAGCCGCTGGCTTTCTCGCTCATACACATCGAAACTCTTGAACAGGAATTCAACGTTGGCCTCTGTAAAATTGAAGGTGGACATTTCCACTTCGTTCTGGTGAAACACGTCACCGTAGGTGACCACCCCTTCGGGACCCCTGGTCCACACCAGGTCGTAGATGCTGTCGACGCCCTGTAGGTACATGGCGATGCGCTCCAGACCGTAGGTGATTTCACCGGTCACCGGGTAGCACTCGAGGCCGCCCACCTGCTGGAAGTAGGTGAACTGGGTGACTTCCATGCCGTTCAGCCAGATCTCCCAGCCGAGGCCCCAGGCGCCCAGGGTGGGGGACTCCCAGTTGTCTTCCACAAAGCGGATATCGTGTACGGCGGTGTCGATCCCCAGCTCGCGCAGCGAGTCCAGATACAGGTCCTGGATATTATCCGGCGACGGTTTCAGCACCACCTGGAACTGGTAATAGTGTTGCAGGCGATTGGGGTTTTCCCCGTAGCGGCCGTCGGTGGGGCGGCGGCAGGGCTGTACGTAGGCGCTGTTCCAGGTTTCCGGGCCCACGGCGCGCAGAAAAGTAGCTGGATGAAAAGTCCCGGCACCCACTTCCATATCGAGTGGTTGCAGGATGACGCAGCCCTGCCGCGCCCAAAATTGTTGCAGGGCCAGAATAAGCCCCTGGAATGTTGAAACGTCCGCTGATGCCTGTGACACCTGGCTTCCCCTGTTGGCGTGCAAAGCTGGCAATTATAAGGCTGCAACCCCTGAATAGTAAGGGCTTAATTGGCCTGGAAAAGCGACACCAAGGAGAACTGGCCGCGCTGGCAGTAGGATTCAGAAAGTGAGTTTGCTATGGTTCCGGCAGATCAATAGATTGCGCGCGGATCCGGTGCCGAACCGCGCAAAATAGAGGAACTATGGTGATCGGCTCCGGGTTCTGTCTGAACGCGGATATGTCTGGGGCGGTTGATGGGGCAAAGTAGCTGCGGTCGCGGTGAGGATGTTAACCGGCTAATACCGGGCAGGCAGAACGCCAAGGATGGGGCTAATCTATTTATTGATCCCATTCGGCAATACCCCGAAAAGCAGCCCGAAACGAAACCCAACCCAAGGTCAGCAGCATGAAATACAACAATATTCTCGAAACCATTGGCAATACCCCCCATATCCGCCTGGGCAAACTGTTTCCCGGCGATGTCCAGGTGTGGATGAAGGCGGAGCGCTTCAACCCCGGTGCCAGCATCAAGGACCGCATCGGCCTCGCCATGCTGGAGGATGCTGAGGAAAAAGGCCTGATCAACAAGGATACCCTGATTATCGAGCCCACCTCGGGCAATACCGGCATCGGTCTGGCGCTGGTCTGTGCCGTCAAGGGCTACCGGCTGGTCCTCACCATGCCGGAATCCATGTCCATCGAACGGCGCCGCTACCTCAAGGCGCTGGGTGCGGAACTGGTGCTGACCCCCAAGGAGCTGGGCATGGGTGGCACCATTGCCAAGGCCAACGAGTTGCTGGCGGAAAACAGCAATGCCTGGATGCCCCAGCAGTTCAATAACCCGGCCAATGTCAAAGTGCACCGTGACACCACCGCACAGGAAATCGTCGCGGACTTTCCCGAAGGGGTCGACTATCTGATTACCGGCGTCGGCACCGGCGGCCACATCACCGGCTGTGCCGAGGTGCTGAAGGAAAAATTCCCCGCTATCCAGGTGCTGGCGGTAGAGCCGGAGAAATCTCCGGTGATCAGCGGCGGAGAAAAGGGCCTGCACCGCATCCAGGGGATCGGCGCCGGATTTGTCCCCCAGGTTCTCAGGACCGAGCTGCTGGACGGCACCATTCTGGTGTCGGAAGAGGATGCCTTCGAGATGACCCGGCGCTGCGCCCGGGAAGAGGGCATATTCGTCGGTATATCCTCCGGGGCCAGCCTGGCGGCGGTGAACCAGAAGTTGGCAGAGATCCCGGCGGGCAGCACGGTGCTGGTGTTCAGCTATGATACCGGTGAGCGCTACCTGTCCATTGAGGACCTGTTCTAGGAAAACAGATAGCCGTAAAAACCCCGGCCGGACCGGGGTTTCCGCTATTGGCAGGGGGGAAACCAACTACACTTGAGGTAATCCATGGAACAAGCGCGACGATGAAAAACTGGATCCAGCCGTTGCTCATAACCATCGCCATCTCAGGAGGTGTGTCCGCCTGGGCAGACCATCACTGGAGTGAGGTCAGCTATCAACGGATTCCTGTCGGCGATCACATCTACGCACTGATGGCGGAGGGCGGCAATATTGCCGTGGCGGTCGGCGAGGAGGGCACTTTTTTGGTGGATGACCAGTTTGCTCCCCTGACCAAGAAACTACTGTGGGAAATTGAGCAATTGGGGGGCGGCACGCCGCGCTTTCTGGTCAACACCCACTGGCATTATGACCACACCGGTGGCAATGAAAATCTTGGCGCCGCCGGCACATTGATCGTGGCCCATGACAATGTTCGCAAACTGCTATCGGTCGACGGTCATCTCTCCGCTCTCAATGTGGCTATCAAGGCGCTCGGCAAAGAGGGGCTGCCGGTCATAACCTTCAGCCGCGATACCAGTTTTCACATCAATGGTGAAACGATCCGGGTTTTTCACGTCGAGCACGCGCACACCGATGGGGATGCCGTAGTGCACTTCCAGAAAGCCAATGTGATCCACGCTGGAGATGTCTGGTTTAACGGTTTCTACCCGTTTATCGATGTGGAGCACGGTGGCAGTCTTGCCGGCATACTGGCGGCGTCGGAGCAGATCATCGCCCTGGCGGATGAACAGACAAAAATTATTCCCGGCCACGGTCCGGTGGGCAGTCGGGATGAATTAATTCATTACCGGGACATGCTCAGCCAGGTTTTGACGACCCTGGCAGCGTTGAAGAAGCAGGGTAAATCACTGGAACAGGTTATCGCCATGCAGCCCATAGCATCACTGGATGCAGAATGGGGTGATGGATATTTTTCGTCGGAAAAATGGTTGGAAATAATTTACAGCGGCTTGGAAGTGCCTCGATAAATGCTTGAATTCAGAGCGGCCAAAAAAGAAGATTGTCGCACCATCGCGGCGCTCTACAGTATTTCCTCGGATGGGGTGGCTGACTATATCTGGAGTAAGTTGTCAGAGGCTGGCGAAAATATATTGGATGTGGGCCAGCGGCGCTATGAACAGGAAGAAAGTGTTTTCAGTTATAAAAATTGCATTATTGCAGAGCGGGATAAAAAAATAGTCGGAATGCTGGTGGCGTTTCCCATGAAAAGTGACGGCGAGATCGCCGAAGATCCCGTGCTGGCGCCCTATAGGAAACTCGAGGCCAACAATAGTTTTTATGTCTGCGGGGTAGCCCTGATGCCTGAATATCGAGGCCAGGGGATCGGCTCAGAGTTGATGAAACTGGCTGAACAGCAAGCCAGAATGCGAAAGTTTCATACCCTCAGTCTGGTGGTATTCGAGCAAAATATCCGGGCAATGAAACTCTACCAGCAGCTGGGTTACCGGGAAATACAGCGCGAAAAAATAGTACCCCATCCCCTCATTCGCGCCGCCGGCGACGCAATATTGATGGTTAAGGAAATAACCTGAATTAATGATATACAAAAGCAAAATTATTTTCGGTTTTTCATTTTTTATTATTTTTTGCGTTTTCACATTTATCAATCCCATCCCGCAGCCTGAAAAATACAATATTTTCTCAGACACGCGCATATTTTTTGGCATTAATAATTTCTTTGATGTGATTTCCAATAGCCTTTTTCTAATAATTGGTTTGCTGGGCATTGTTCTGGAGATGCAGAAAAAATTGGTGCAAGACAGATTGCCGGGAATACCGATATACCGAATATTATTTGTCGGTGTTTTTCTCACCGGCGTCGGCTCAATGTATTTTCACCTGTCGCCAAATAATGACAGCCTGGTGTGGGATCGCCTGCCGATGACCATTGTGTTCATGTCACTCACGACGGGAATTTTGTCAGAACATCTGGGGCTCGCCTGGCAGCGCAGGCTGTTTTACCCACTAGTGCTGCTGGGAATAGCCTCGGTGTGGTACTGGCATGTCACCGAACAGATTGGGCGTGGTGATTTGCGCCCCTATCTGCTGGTGCAGTTTTTGCCGTTGTTGTTGCTGCCGCTGGTGATGCTGAGCGAAACCTCGGGGTTCGACCGCCGGGGGATGATCTGGTGGATGCTGGTGTGTTACCTGCTCGCCAAGTTGTGCGAACTCTATGATCGGGAGATTTGGCAATGGAGCGGCTGGATCAGCGGCCATACCCTGAAACACCTGTTGGCCGCCGCCGCGTTGTTATTGCTGTTGCATATGCTGTACCGCCGTCAGCGGAAACTATAGGTCGTAGCTATCGGAAAGATAGCCATAATCAAGTAGAGCTATGAAAGGTGGCCGCCTAGAGTAAATGCCATTGATGACACGCAGAGAGGAGAACCATCATGCAACGTTTTACCATCTTTGGGCATGACGGATGCGGCTTCTGCCGGCAGGCCAAGGCGGTGATGGAAGCCAGGGGGCTGCCCTATCGCTACGTGAACATCCATGAGGAGGGCATTAGCCCGGCAGACCTGGCCAAAACCATTGGCAAACCGGTGAGTACCGTGCCGCAAATATTTTACGGCGAGCAATATATCGGTGGTTACCAGGAGCTCAGCAAATACCTGGAAACCGCAAAAATACCGTCAGTTGCCTAGGGGAAGGGCGTGCGCGGCCAACAGCCCCGCCGGGGTCAGCTCGGTGGGGCGATTCAATTGCCCTGATCGATCGATCACGCCCCCCCTGCACGGTCCGGTTTTACCGTTCGGGTCTTGCCATTGTCATCGATGGCCACAAAAACAAATTGCCCCTCGGTCACCTTGGCCGGTTCATTGGTGGATTCGATATTGATCCACACTTCCACATTGATGGTCATGGAGCTGCGTCCGACCTGTTTCATGTCGCAATAGCAGCTGACGATGGCGCCGACCGGCACCGGGCGCAGGAACGACATTTCACTGATGGCCACTGTCGCCACCCTTCCCCTGGCAATGCGCTGTGCCAGGATGGCGCTGCCGAGATCCATTTGGGACATTAGCCAACCGCCGAAGATATCGCCGTTGGCATTGGTGTCCTTCGGCATGGCGATGGTTTGCAGGGTTAATTCGCCACAGGGTGCCGGTGGCTGGTTGATGGTGCTCACAAACTGTTCCTCTTATCTGTCTTTATTGTTATTCAGATTGCTAGAAAACGACAGTTGGCAACCAGGTGGCCAGGGCGGGCCACAGGGCCAGTAACAGCATCAGCAATAGTTGGATGGTAATAAAAGGTACCACACCGCGATAGATATCGCCGGTGGTCACTGAAGCAGGTGCAACACCGCGCAGGTAAAACAGGGCGAATCCGAACGGCGGGGTCAAAAAAGACGTCTGCAGGTTGATGGCGATCATCACGCCGAGCCACACCGGGTCGAGCCCCATGGCCAGCAATACCGGGCCGACAATGGGCACCACCACAAAGGTGATCTCGATAAAATCGAGAATAAAACCGAGCAGGAAAATCACCAGCATCACCACCAGGGTGGCGCCGATCACGCCGCCGGGGATATGGTTGAACAGCTGTGCGACCAGTTCTTCACCGCCAAAGCCGCGGAACACCAGGGAGAATACCGCCGCACCGATCAGAATCAGGAACACCATGGCGGTGACTTCGGTGGTGGCGCGGGTAACTTCCCGCAGCCGCGGCAGGGTCAGTTGTCGGCGCGCCAATGCCAGCAGCGTGGCGCCCATTGCACCCACCCCCGCCGCTTCTGTGGGGGTGGCGGCGCCGCTGAGAATGGAGCCGAGCACGGCGACAATCAGTGCAACCGGCGGCAGCAGACTGCGCAACAGCCGCGCAACGCTGATCCGTTCACCCGCCTGAGCGGCCGCGGCAACCGGCGCTGAAGCGGGCTTCAGGCGGGAAATCACCAGCAGGTAGCCGATATAGAGCGCCACCAGCAAAAGGCCGGGGATGATGGCGCCCACAAACAGGTCGCCGATGGAGACGGTTTTCGGGGTGAAAATCCCCAGACTCAACTGGGCCTGCTGGTAAGCGCTGGAGAGGATGTCCCCCAATAACACCAGGGCGATGGAGGGGGGAATGATTTGCCCCAGGGTGCCGGTGGCGCAGATGGCGCCGGTGGCGAGTGCCGGATCGTAACCCCGTTTCAGCATGGTGGGCAGCGACATCAGTCCCATGGTGACCACCGTGGCGCCGACAATACCGGTGCTGGCCGCCAGCAGCATGCCCACTACCACTACCGAAATGCCCAGCCCGCCTTTGAATCTGCCGAATAACAGCGCCATGCTGTCGAGTAGGTCTTCCGCCAGCTTGGATTTTTCCAGCATCACCCCCATCAGCACGAACAGGGGCACCGCGATCAGGGTGGTATTGTCCATGGTGCCGTAGAGGCGATTGGGCAGGGCGTGCAGGAACGACAGGTCGAAATGACCGCTGGCCGTGCCCGCCAGGGCAAACAACAGTGCCGTGCCCGCCAGCGTCAGGGCTACGGGGTAGCCCGCCATCAAAGCCAGGCAGGCCACGGCAAACATCAGCAGGGGGATATAGTCCGCCATCAGAACATGCCCTCCTGCTGCTCGCCCAGGTGTTCACCGCCCGCGCCAAAAAAGAACAGCAGGTTTTTGAGGAACTCGGCCAGCCCCTGCAATAACAGGGTGAGTGGCATCACCAGCAACAGGGACTTCAGCAGATAGACCCAGTGCAGGCCGCGGGCCTCCTTGGAAACCTCGTGAATGGCCCAGCTGTTGGCGACATAGTCCCAACAGAACACCAGTATCAGCAGGCACACCGGGATCAGGAACAACAGGGTGCCGATGGTATCCACCAGGGCCTGGGTGCGAGGGCTGAAGCGTTGGTAGAGAATATCGACCCGCACATGGCCGCCGCGCTTCAGGGTGTAGGCGGCGCCCAGCAGAAACAACAGGCTGTGCAGGTAGGTGACCGATTCCTGCAGGGCGATGGAACCAGTTTCCAGAAAGTAGCGCATCACCACCACGGTGCAGGTCAGCACCATCATCAGCAGCGTCAACCAGGCGATGAGTCGGCCGGTCCATTCGGTGAAACAGTCGATACCCCTGGCCAGGGTGTCCAGGGTGCGAATCAGGTTTGGCATGATTTTTTTGTCGTCTCGGCGCAACAGCAAATCATTATAAGGGCAATGATCTGCCGACTTGAAGAAAAGCAAAACAACGACTTTAGTGGGCTTGTAACAATTCTGTCATATTGCCTTCATATAGTTGTCACGAATGGCGAATAGCATGACGTTCGATGTTTAACGATCAGCCTTGGAGGCAACAGTGAAAAACACCCATAAATTTGCAATTGTCGGCGCCGCCATGGCGCTGTCTATGGCCAGCACCGCCGCATTGGCCGCTTCACGCGACTACATCAGCATCGTCGGTTCCTCAACCGTTTACCCGTTTGCCACCGTTGTGGCCGAGCGCTTCGGTAAATCCACCGGCAACCCTACGCCGAAAGTGGAGTCCACTGGTACGGGCGGCGGCATGAAGCTGTTCTGCGCCGGTGTCGGCACCGAGAACCCGGATATCACCAATGCTTCACGCCAGATGAAAAAATCCGAATTCGACCTGTGCCAGGAAAACGGCGTAAAAGACATTATTGAAGTACAGGTTGGTTACGATGGCATTGTGATCGCCAATTCCAAGGCAAGTCCGCTGATGAAGCTGACCCGCAAGGACCTCTACCTGGCGCTGGCCGCCAAGGTTCCGGGCGCCGATGGCAAACTGATCGACAATCCCTACAAAACCTGGAAAGAGGTCAACCCGACGCTGCCGAACACCAAGATCGAAGTACTGGGACCGCCGCCCACTTCCGGCACCCGCGATGCCTTTGCCGAACTGGCCATGGAAGGTGGTGCCAAGAAATTCGCCGACCTGAAAGCACTGAAGGACGCCAAGGATGAAGCCGAGATCAAGTCGCTGATGGCCAAACTGGGCATCCCCGCCAGTGCGTTTAATGCCAAGGGCGAAAAGGTCTTCCAGGCCGTGACCCAAGCGGTTCGTGAAGATGGTCCCTACATTGAAGCCGGCGAGAACGACAACCTGATCATCCAGAAGCTGGAAGCCAACCACAATGCCATGGGCATCTTTGGTTACTCCTTCCTGGATCAGAACGCCGACAAGGTGCAGGGCTCCATCATTGAGGGTGTTGCTCCCGAGTTTGATACCATTGCCGACAAGTCTTACAGCGTTTCACGTCCCCTGTACTTCTATGTGAAAAAAGCCCATGTCGGCGTGGTTCCCGGCATCGACGGCTTCCTGGCAGAGTTCACTTCCGAGAAAGCCTGGGGTGAAGATGGCTACCTGGCGGAAAAAGGCTTGATCCCGATGGGTGCCAATCTGCGCACGGCGACCGGTGCCGACGTGGTCAACCTGAAGCCGATGGCGGCGGAAGGCCTGAACTAAGCTTCTCACCAAATTATAAGTGGCTTCTCCCACGAGCTGTTATAGACTCGGGCCTGACGCAAGTTAGGCCCTGTTTTTTTTGCAATAACCAGAAATCTTGTCGGGAATACAGTCATGCAAACAGCGAATCTCCTGATTGTACTGCTCGCCCTGAGCGCCGTTGCCTACCTGATGGCACACAGCCGTTCAGTGGCTTTGGCGCGGCCGCTGGGGGGCATAAGACACCTGCATTCCCTGCCCTTTTTCTACGGCATGCGAGCCTCCATCTGGTGCGCACTGCCCGCTATTTTGTTGTTGGCACTGTGGTTGATGTTCGACGAGCCAGTCATCAGCATGGTGTTGCTGGACGGGCTGCCGGCTTCCCACCAGCCGCTGACAACGGCAGATCACAATCTGCTGTTAAACAGTATCGAAAACCTGGCCAGCGGCGCGCTCAGCGAAGAGGGTGCCGACCCGGTGTTGCTGGCCGCAGCGGAACAACTCAACAGTCTGCGCCATACCGGCCAGCTGCTGGTGACGGCGGTGGCGCTGTCCCTGGGCGTGCTGGGCCTCGGCTGGGGTTGGGTGAAAGTGTCGCCGCAATTGCGGGCCCGGCAACAGGTGGAGCGAGTGTTCAAGAACCTGCTGCTCGCCTGTGCCTGTGTCGCCATTCTCACCACCCTGGGTATCCTGCTCTCGGTGTTGTTTGAGTCATTGCGTTTTTTCAAGGCCATTCCGGTGACGGACTTTTTGTTCGGTACCGAGTGGAGCCCGCAGATGGCCATTCGTGCGGATCAGGTGGGTTCATCCGGCAGCTTCGGCGCCATCCCCCTGTTTGTCGGCACCATGCTGATCTCCCTGATCGCGATGATCGTGGCGGTGCCGGTGGGGTTGATGTCGGCAATCTACCTGGCGGAATACGCTTCGCCCCGATTTCGCAACCTGGCCAAGCCGGCGCTGGAAATCCTCGCCGGCATTCCCACTGTGGTGTACGGTTTTTTTGCCGCCCTCACCGTGGCGCCCTTCCTGCGCCAGACCGGAGAAAGCATGGGCCTTGCCGTTTCGTCCGAGAGCGCGCTGGCGGCCGGCCTGGTGATGGGGGTGATGATTATCCCGTTTGTCTCATCGCTGGCCGATGACGTTATCAATGCGGTGCCGCAAAGCCTGCGGGATGGCTCCCTGGGACTCGGCGCCACCAAATCTGAAACCATCAAACAGGTGATCTTCCCGGCGGCCCTGCCCGGTATTGTCGGCGGTGTGCTGCTGGCGGTATCGCGGGCTATCGGCGAAACCATGATTGTGGTGATGGCGGCGGGTCTGGCCGCCAAACTGACCGTGAACCCACTGGAGACGGTCACCACGGTGACGGTGCAGATCGTTACCCTGCTGGTGGGTGATCAGGAATTTGACAGCCCCAAAACCCTGGCGGCATTTGCCCTCGGCTTGATGCTGTTTCTTGTGACGCTGGTGCTGAACTTTGTCGCCCTGCGCGTGGTTAAAAAATACCGGGAACAATATGACTGAGTCCAAGCAATCTCATGCGGCGATCATCCAGCGCAGCCTGGCCCGCCGCTACCGGGCGGAAAAGCGTTTCCGCGCCTATGGCATGATGGCAATCAGCTTTGGCCTGTTGTGTGTGGCGCTGCTGTTTACCGACATCATTGGCAAGGGCTACAAGGCCTTTTTGATGACCTCCATTCAATTGGAGATCCGCTACGATGCCGATGTCCTCGGCATCAGCGATCTCAACAATCGGCAACAGGTGGCGCTGGCGGATTTCCAGGGGCTGGTCAAACAAAGCCTGAAGGACCGCTTTCCCGAGGTGACGGGTCGCAAGGAAAAGCGCGACCTGGTCTCGCTGGTCAGCAGTGGCGCCGGCTACCAGTTGCGCGACCGACTGTTGGCCAACCCCCAGTTGCTCGGCCAGACCGAGACCATCTGGCTGTCCGCTGACGACGATATCGATACCTATGTGAAAAGCATGGGCGATGAGGGCGGTGCCTTTACCGGTCGCACCAGTGAATTGCGCCAGGAATGGATTGAGCAGCTGAAGCGGGATGGCGACATCAAGCTGGGACTCAATCGGGTGTTTTTCACCCACGGCGACTCCCGCGAACCGGAACAGGCTGGGATATGGGGAGCGGCGATGGGCTCCCTGTTTACCCTGGTTGTCACCCTGAGCCTGTCGTTCCCCATCGGGGTGGCGGCAGCGGTTTATCTCGAAGAGTTTGCGCCGCGCAACCGCTGGACCGACCTGATTGAAGTGAATATCAACAATCTGGCAGCGGTGCCCTCGATCATTTTCGGCCTGCTCGGCTTGGCGATCTTCATCAATTTCTTCCACGTGCCCCGCTCGGTGCCGCTGGTGGGCGGTCTGGTGCTGACCCTGATGACGCTGCCCACCATCATCATTTCCAGCCGCGCCGCGATCAAGGCGGTGCCACCGTCCATCCGCGAGGCGGCTATCGGTGTCGGCGCTTCGCCAATGCAGGTGGTACTGCACCATGTGCTGCCGCTGGCGATGCCCGGCATGCTCACCGGGGCCATTATCGGCATGGCCCAGGCGCTGGGCGAAACGGCGCCGCTGCTGATGATCGGCATGGTCGCCTTTATTGTGGATATTCCGGGCGGTTTTACCGATCCGGCTACGGTGCTGCCGGTACAGATTTTTCTCTGGGCCGACAGCCCCGAACGGGCCTTTGTGGAGAAGACCTCCGCGGCCATTATGGTGCTGCTGGCCTTCCTTATCATGATGAACACACTGGCCGTGGTGTTGCGGAAGCGCCTCGAGCGCCGCTGGTAACCTTTTCAGGAGAGGTTGATAATGGTGAACAATTTGGTAGCGGATACAGCTGTAATGCTCGAGGAAAAAACAACTTCCCGCAACGCCGCGGTGAATTCCACAAATTACCCGGAAAAGGCGATCGGCACCCCTTTCGTGAAGAACCCGAGGATGTCCATGCGCAACGTGGATGTGTTTTACGGCGACAAGCAGGCGATCTTCAACGTCAGTGTGGATATCGGCCAGAACGAGGTGATTGCCATGATCGGGCCGTCCGGTTGTGGCAAATCCACGTTTCTGCGCAGCATCAACCGCATGAACGATACCGTCGACAACTGCCGCGTGCAGGGTGAATTACTGCTCGACGGCGAAGACATCTACGCGGCGAAAATGGACCCGGTGGCACTGCGGGCGCGGGTTGGCATGGTGTTCCAGAAGCCCAACCCGTTTCCCAAGTCCATCTATGACAATGTGTCCTATGGCCCGCGCCTGCACGGACTTGCCAGCCGTCGCGCCGAGCTGGATGATATCGTTGAGATGAGCCTGCGTCGCGCGGGCCTGTGGGAGGAGGTCAGAGAGCGGCTGGATCAGCCGGGCACCGGCCTCTCCGGCGGTCAGCAACAGCGACTCTGCATTGCCAGGGCCATTGCCATCAGTCCGGAAGTGATCCTGATGGATGAACCCTGCTCGGCGCTGGACCCGATTGCCACCGCCAAGATTGAAGAGCTGATCGCCGAGTTGTCGGAAAATTACACCATTGCGATCGTGACCCACTCCATGCAGCAGGCCGCCCGGGTTTCCCACCGCACGGCCTACTTCCATCTGGGACACCTGGTGGAAGTGAACGACACGGAAAAAGTCTTTACCGCACCGGAACACGAACTGACCGAAGCCTACATCACCGGCCGTTTCGGTTAACAGGAGTCTGAGATGGACAAATTAAATCTGGATCAACATATTTCCCGGCAATTCAATGAAGACCTGGAAGAAATCAAGACCAGCATGCTGGAAATGGGCGGGCTGGTGGAAATGCAGGTGGGTGATGCCATCCGCGCCCTGGAAGATGCCGACAGCGGCCTGGCCGAGAAAGTCATCGAGGTGGAATCGCGCATCGATGAAATGGAAATGGACATCGACGAAACCTGCACCACGCTGATTGCCCGCCGCCAGCCGGCGGCCAGTGATCTGCGCCTGGTGACCGCGGTGTCCAAGGCGATCCGCGACCTGGAGCGCATTGGCGACGAGGCCCAGAAGATCGCCAAAATGGCCATCCATCTGTCAGAGGAGGGGGTGGCGCCGCGGGGCTATACCGAAGTGCGCCATATCGGCAACTGCGTGCGCAAGATGCTCAATGACTCCCTGGATGCCTTTTCCCGTTTTGATGCCGAAGCGGCCATCGCCACCATGAAGGATGACCGCCAGGTGGATATGGATTACAAATCCGCGCTGCGGGAAATGATTACCTACATGATGGAAGACCCGCGCAGTATTTCCCGATCCATGAATATCCTCTGGGCGCTGCGCTCCCTGGAGCGCGTCGGCGACCACGCCAAGAACATTTGTGAACACGTGGTCTACCTGGTGCAGGGGCGGGATATTCGTCACCGCAAGCTGGATGGCGATAACTGAACAGCCGTTCTGCTGCCAAAAAAACCGGATAGATTATCCGGTTTTTTTGTGCCTGAATTGCACGTAAACTGATGTCTCCCCTCTGAGTACTGCAACCTCCGGAGATCCACTCTTGAAAGAACTGTTCGAGAAAAATGTCGCCTGGGCAGAATCCATGAAACAGGCCGACCCGACATTTTTTAAACGGCTTTGTGAACAGCAGGCACCCGAGTTTCTGTGGATTGGCTGTTCCGACAGCCGGGTGCCGGCCAACGAGATTGTCGGCCTGATGCCCGGCGAACTGTTCGTCCATCGCAACGTTGCCAACATGGTGGTTCACAGTGATCTCAACTGTCTGTCGGTGATGCAATACGCGGTGGAATACCTGAAGGTGAAGCATGTGATAGTGTGCGGTCACTATGGCTGTGGTGGTGTGAAAGCGGCGGTTGAGAAGGAAAACCTCGGTCTGATTGACCATTGGCTGTTGAACGTGCAGGACGTGCAGTATATCCACCAGACCTACCTCACCGAGGGTTGCGATAAGGACAAGGTGATCGATGAAGTCTGTGAGCTGAATGTCATCGAGCAGGTGGTGAATGTCTGTAAAACCAACATCATTCGGGATGCCTGGGCGCGGGGACAGGATCTCACCGTGCACGGCTGGATCTACAGCATTGCCGATGGTCTGCTGCGGGATCTGGAGGTGAATATCAATTGCCGCGAGGAAATTCGCAACAAGTATCATGCGGCGGCGGAAAAGATTAAACAGCGCTATGCCTCATCAACCTGATAACATCTGCCTTGACGTAGAGAGGGTGACTATATGAGCAACCTTGACAACCCCGTTGTGTTATCCATGGACGGTGCTATAGCCCGCATCCTGCTCAACAATCCGGCCAAGCATAATTCCCTCACCGCCGCGGGCATCGACCGGTTTATCGACTGCCTGAATCAGGTGGAGGCCAACCGCGATATCCGCGTGCTGATCATCACCGGCCAGGGGGAAAAGACCTTTTGTGCCGGCGCCTCCCTGGAGCAGATGTCCTCCGGCGACATGACCGGCGAAAAGTTCGAAACCCTGACTGACCGGGTGGCGGCCATGCCGATGCCGGTGATTTGTGCGCTCAATGGCAGCGTCTACGGCGGTGGTTCCGAGGTCGCCCTCTGTTGCGATTTCCGCATCGGTGTCTACGGCATGCGCCTCAAGGTGCCGGCGGCGGAAATCGGTCTCTGTTACCCCCCCAATGGTATTCGCCGCTATGTGAAGCGCCTCGGGGTGACCACCGCCAAGCGCATTCTGGTGGCGGCCGAGGTGCTGGATGCGGAAATGCTGCTGCGGGTCGGTTATCTGACCCATCTGGTGCTGCAGGACGAGCTGGAAGTCGAGACCATGAAACTGGTGGAAACCCTGCTGCCCCTGGCACCCCTGACGGTGGCGGCCATGAAACAACTCTGCGACCAGATGGCCGACGGCAACCTGGATCTCGCCAGGGCCCTGGCACAGACACAGCGCTGCCACACTTCGGGCGACCTGAAAGAGGGATTGCTGGCCCGCCGGGAAAACCGTGAGCCCAACTTCAGCCGCCGCTAGTGGTGCTGGTTGACGGAAAATCCCACAAACAAGGGCCAAAT
>NZ_JBFHQR010000020.1:0-26935 GCF_041592135.1 Porticoccus sp.
CATGGCTGCATTTTCTGCCGGCAGCCCGAAAGCGTCCCAGCCCATGGGCTGCAGGACGTTGTAACCCTTCATCCGGTGGTAGCGCGTGAGCACGTCACCGATGGTGTAATTGCGCACATGCCCCATGTGCAGTTTGCCGCTGGGGTAGGGAAACATCGCCAGGCAGTAGTATTTTTCCCGCTCCGGCTGTTCCGTCACGGTAAAGGCTTGGGTTGCCTGCCAATACTGCTGGGCGGCGGTTTCAACTTCTGCGGGGTGGTATTGTTCTTTCATCTGCCATCTTGGTTGGGGGTTGCGGCGCGGGACCGGAAAAGCGGCCAATTATAGGCTAAAGGTGGCGGCAGACACAGCCCGCAAATGGCTACTTGGTTTGCCCTGCGGATGTTTTCGGCACGACTCAGTGACGCTGGCGGCTGTGGGGCTGGCTCCAGGCGATGCCAATTACCAGCAGCAGGGAGAAACCGAGAACGGGCAGCGACCCCCACTTGCTAAAGGGTGTTTGGCCTGTGTGGGGGTTGAGGTAGCCCGTCAAAACTTCCCTGCTGAAGGCGGGGGCGATGGCGACGACCTGGCCGCGGGTGTTGACCAGGGCGGTGATGCCGTCGTTGGTGGCGCGAATCAGTGGCTTGCGGTTTTCCAGGGCGCGCATGCGGGCCATCTGGAAATGCTGCTGTGGCCCGATGGAGTGTCCGAACCAGGTATCGTTGCTGACGGTGAGCAGCAGGTTGGCGTCGTTGGCGGAGCGGGCAACCAGGTCCGGAAAAACGATTTCGTAACAGATGGCGGTGGCAATGGCGATGCCGTTGGCGGTGATGGGCGACTGGCCTGCCGGACCCGGGCTAAAGGAGGACATGGGCAGATCGAAGAAGGCGATCAGCCCCCGCAGCCACTGTTCAAAAGGGACGTATTCGCCAAAGGGAACCAGGTGTTGCTTGTGGTAACTGCCGCTGCCGTCGCCCAGCCCGATAACGGAGTTGTAATAAAGCGGGTCGCGACCATTGCGCGTGGGGATGCCGATGATCAAGGCGGTGTCGCGGTCGAGCGCACTCGCTGCCATCGATGCCAGGAAGGGCTGGACCTGATCGGCGAAGGTGGGGATGGCCGACTCCGGCCAGATGACCAGATCATTGCCCAGCAGCGGCGCGGTGTCCTCCCGATACAGTTCGAGGATCTGGTTCAATTGCGTACTGTCCCACTTGGTTGGCAGGGGCAGGGCCGGCTGAATGATGCCGATGCTGAGCGGTTCCCCCACCGGTTTGGTCCAGGGGAGTGATTGCAGGTACCAGCCGCCCAGCCACAGCAGTATTGCCAGCAGGCCGGTGTTGCTGAAGGTGAATTTTTGCCGGGGCACGGCGGCGATGCCCAGCAATGCCCCGCAGAGCGCGGCAATCCAGCTGATCCCCAGCACGCCGGTCAGGGGCGCCCAACCCGACAGCCAGGTGTCAGTGTGGGCATAGCCGAGGTAGAGCCAGGGAAAGCCGCTGAAGATCCAGCCGCGCCACCATTCTCCCAACACCCAGATGGCCGGGAAGGTCAGCACCATGGCGCCGGCCGAGCGGTTCAGTCCGGCACCGTAGAGGGAAAAGGGCAGTGCAAATACCAGCGCGAGCGCGATGACGAACAGTGCGGTAAGCAGGGCCGCGAGGGGAATGGAGGCCTGGCCGTGGTCGTGGATGCTGACAAACACCCAGGAGACCCCGGTGCCGAACAGGCCCAAACCAAACCAGAAACTACGCCAGAAACAGTCTCGCGAGGAAAGGTCGCGCAGCAGGGTGACCAATCCTGCAGTGGACAGGATGCCGATGGGCCACCAGTTCCAGGGCGCCAAGGCCAGGGGCAGCACGGCACCAATCAGCAGCGCGTAGAAATGGCCTTTGAAGTCCGGCTGGTTCGATGGTGCCATGCAGAAAAGTCATCCGTGGGGTTGCGTGTGGATCAGCTGGCGACGCGCATTTCCAGCAGTTTCACCTGTCGGTTGTCACCCTCGGCCACCCGGAATATAAAGTTGTCGACCCTGACGGATTCGTCCACCTTGGGCATGCGACCGAAGGCCTGGACGATAATCCCGCCTATGGTATCGAACTCCTCGTCACTGATACCGGTGTCGAAATGCTCGTTAAAATCTTCGATGGGCGTCAGAGCATCCACCAGATAGCAATTGTCCTCCTGCGGGCGAATCATGGCGCCTTCGTCCTCGTCGGTCTCATCTTCGATGTCGCCGACAATTTCCTCGAGGATGTCCTCGATGGTGATCAGGCCGGCAATGCCGCCATACTCGTCGACCACGATGGCCATGTGGTAGCGCTGCTCACGAAATTCCCGCAACAACACATTGAGACGCTTGCTCTCCGGGATAATAGTAGCGGGACGAACAACTTTTGCTATGTCGAAATTCTCACGACCGGTGAGAACCAGTGGTAATAATTCCTTAGCCAGCAGAATGCCGGTGATGTCATCGGCATTTTCGCCAATGACGGGAAAGCGTGAATGGCTGGATTCGATCACCAGTTTGAGAATGTCCTCCAGGCTGGCGTCGTGCTGGATGACCACCATCTGGGAGCGGGGGATCATGATTTCCCGGACCTGCTGGTCGGTGACGTGCAGCGCGCCCTCAATGATTTCCAGAGCGTCGTGATCGATGATCTTGTTGTCGTATGCCGCGCGCAGGGTGCTGGCCAGTTCTTCGCGGGTTTGTGGTTCGCCGGAAAAAGCGTGGGCCAGTTTGCCCAGCCAGGATTTTTCCTGTGGGCTACTCGAGTCGTCTTCAGTCATGGGGTGTCAATTGCTCTCGGAAGGAGTCTCTTGGTACGGAGGTGGAAATCCTAGGCCGACCAGTATACGGGTTTCAAGTGTTTCCATCGCTTCGGCCTCGTCATCGGCAAGGTGATCATAGCCGATCAGGTGCAGGCAACCGTGTACCACCATGTGTGCCCAGTGGGCGGTGGCACTTTTCGACTGTTCTGCTGCTTCACGCGCCACCACCGGGGCACAGATCACCAGATCCCCCAGCAAGGGGAGATTGAGCTCTTCCGGCAGATCGGCGGGAAACGATAGCACATTGGTGGGACCCTGCTTATGGCGATACTGCTGGTTGAGCTCGGCGCTCTCTTCGGCGTCGACGATCCTGACACTCAGTTCCGTGTCGCGATCCAGCTCAGCCAGTGCCGCGCTGGCCCATTGCTGGACCAGGTCGCAGCCGGGAACTTGCTGGCTGGAGGAAGCGTTTTCCATATCGAGGGTCAGCTGCGTCACTTGGGTTCGTCGCCCTGGTCCTGCTCGTGGGCATCGTAGGCGTCGACGATCTGCTGCACCAGCGGGTGGCGCACCACATCCTTGGAGCTGAAGAAGGTGAAGCTGATATCCTCCACGTCCTTCAGCACCTGGCAGACATGTAGCAAGCCGGACTGGCTGCGGCGGGGCAGGTCAATCTGGGTGGTGTCGCCGGTGATGACCGCGGTGGAGCCAAAGCCGATCCGGGTGAGGAACATTTTCATCTGCTCCCTGGTGGTGTTCTGGCTCTCGTCGAGAATGATGTAGGAGTTGCTCAGGGTGCGACCGCGCATGTAGGCGAGCGGTGCCACTTCAATGACATTGCGGTCAATCAGCTTGGCCACGGTTTCCACGCCGAGCATTTCATAGAGGGCGTCGTACAGGGGTCGCAGGTAGGGGTCCACCTTCTGGCTCAGGTCGCCGGGCAGGAAACCCAGTTTTTCACCCGCTTCCACCGCCGGGCGCACCAGTAGAATGCGTTCCACCTCATCCCGCAGCAGTGCTTCCACCGCACAGGCCACCGCCAGGTAGGTCTTGCCGGTGCCCGCCGGGCCCACACCAAAGTTGATGTCGTGGGTCTGAACGGCGCGGACATAGCTTTGCTGGCTTGCGCCCCGCGGCTTGATATTGCCTTTCTTGGTGCGGATAACCGTAAAGCTCTCCACATTATCCCCGCTAGACGGGCTCACGAATGCGGTGTTGGCTGCGTAATGTTCCATGGGCGCCTCGGTGTTGGATTGCTGGATGGCGAGGTGCACCTGATCGGGCGTCAGATCGCCGTTGCAATGGGTTTCCTGATAGAGATGTTGCAGTAATTGTCCGGCCGCATGGGCCGTGGCGTTGTCACCGTAGAGCGCAAACACGTTGCCGCGGTTGCGAATTTCGATATTCAGGCGTTGTTCAATTTGCTTTAGGTGTTCGTCGAACTGGCCGCAGAGTGTTGCAAGTCGTCGAGTGTCGATGGGCTCGAGAGTGATGGTATGTGCTGCTGTTTGCTGATTCAAATTTTCCAAATAGGCCGCCCTCTGCGGCTGGGATCAGTCTTTAGCATATCCGCTTTGGCTGGGGCTGGAAATACTTTTGATCGCAGTTTATATACAAAAATGCCACTGTTTGGTTTTGGCTATATGGCGTTACGTTCTTATCAGTTCAGTTGATGCGGCCGCGCAGGGAGTTGGGCAGGGCTTCGGTGATGCACAGTTCGACAAAGCTGCCAATCAGGCCGCGATCATCGCAGGGGAAATTGACGACCCGGTTGTTCTCCGTGCGCCCCTGCAGTTGTCCCGGATCCTTCTTGGAAATGCCGGATACCAGCACGGTCTGTGTGCTGCCGACCATGGCTTGGCTGATGCGCAGGGCATTCTGGTTGATGCGCTCCTGCAGGATCTGCAGGCGCTGCTTTTTCAGCGTCTCCGGGGTGTTGTCCGGCAGGTCGGCCGCGGGGGTGCCGGGGCGGGCGCTGTAGACAAAGCTGAAGCTGTGGTCGAAGCCGATATCCTGGATCAGCTTCATGGTGTCCTCAAAGTCCTTCTCCGTCTCGCCGGGGAAACCGACGATAAAATCCGAGGAAATGCTGATATCGGGGCGAATCTGCCGCAATTTGCGGATTTTTGACTTGTACTCCAGTGCCGTGTGGCCGCGCTTCATGGCCGCCAGTACGCGGTCGGAGCCGCTCTGCACCGGCAGGTGCAAATGGCTGACCAGTTCCGGTACCTGGGCGTAGACCGCGATCAGTCTGTCGGAGAACTCCATCGGATGGGAAGTGGTAAAGCGGATGCGATCGATACCCTCAATGTCGGCCACATAGGTAATCAATTCCGCCAGGTCGCAGATATGGTTGTCGGGCATCTCGCCGCGATAGGCGTTGACGTTCTGTCCCAGCAGGTTGACCTCGCGGACACCCTGATTGGCCAGGTGGGCGACTTCGGCCAGCACATCTGCGGCGGGGCGACTGACTTCCTCGCCGCGGGTGTAGGGCACCACGCAGAAGGTGCAGTATTTGGAACAGCCTTCCATGATGGACACAAAGGCGCTGACCCCGTCTGCGTCCGGTTGCGGCAGGCGATCGAATTTCTCGATTTCCGGAAAGCTGATATCGACGATGGTGGTGCCGTCCCCCTGCCTGCGCTCGGCGATCATCTCCGGCAGGCGGTGCAATGTCTGGGGACCGAACACCAGATCCACGTAGGGCGCCCGCTTGGCGATGGCCTCGCCCTCCTGGCTGGCCACGCAGCCGCCCACGCCGATCAGCAGCTCGGGATTGCGCTCCTTCAGGTGGCGCCAGCGCCCCAGCTGGTGGAACACCTTGTCCTGGGCTTTTTCCCGGATCGAACAGGTGTTGAGCAGCAGTACGTCGGCCTCTTCCGGGTTTTCCGTGGTGACCATCTGGTAGCTGTCCCCCAGCAGGTCGCGCATGCGGGATGAATCGTATTCGTTCATCTGGCAACCGTGGGTGACGATATGCAGCTTCTTTACCTTCTGTTCGGACATGGCTTCTGGCGCAGCTGGTTGATTTGTGAGCAATGGATTGGGCCGCGCATTATAGCGGTCGGCGTGAGGGAAGCCCATACGCAGGTGATTGGATTGGATGAAATTTGCCCAAATTGTGGTATTCTCTCGCCCCCTTGATGAATCGGTGGACAGGCAATTCCTATGGCGTCAGCCCCAATTTACAAAATCATGTTCCTTAACCAGGGCGAGATGTATGAAGTCTATGCCCGCCAAGTCTACCAGAGCGACCTGTGGGGTTTTCTGGAAGTCGAGGAATTTGTATTCGGCGAGCGCACCCAGATGATTGTCGACCCCGCCGAAGAAAAGTTGAAAAACGAGTTTTCCTCGGTCAAGCGCAGCTTTATTCCCCTGCACTCGGTGGTGCGTATTGACGAGGTGGAAAAAGAGGGTTCCTGCAAGGTCAGTGAGGTCAAGGGTAACAGCAATGTCACGCCCTTCCCCTACCCGAATGTCGTGCCGCGGCCGAAGAGCGAGTAACCGCCAGCAGGGACGGGTTACCACGAAAAAGGGCAGCGAAAGCTGCCCTTTTTGTTTGTCCTGCTAGTGCTGCTAGCGGTTGAGCAGCTGGCTGACGGACGCCAGTTTCACCGAGTTGCAGAATACCGCCATGGCCTTGTCGATATCCGCCACGCTGGGGAAGGACGGTGCCAGGCGGATATTGCGGTCTTGGGGATCCCTGCCGTAGGGGAAGGTGGCGCCCGCAGGTGTCAGTTTGACGCCGGCCTCTGCCGCCAACTTCACCACCGCGCTGGCCAGCCCGGGGCGGGTGTCGAAAGAGATGAAATAACCACCGCTGGGGGTGCTCCACTGGCCCAGGTCGGAGGCGCCGAAACTGTCCTGCAGGTGTTTCAGCACGCAGTCGAAACGGGGGCGCAGCAGCTCGGCATGCTCGCGCATGTGAGCCAGCAGCTGATCCATGTCGGCGATCACCCTCAGGTGGCGCAGCTGGTTGACCTTGTCCGGGCCGATGGTGGCGATACCCAGGTGGTTTTTCAGCGCCTTCAGATTGTTGGCGGAACAGGCCATAAAGGCCACGCCCGCGCCGGCAAAGGTCACTTTGGAGGTGGAGCCAAATTGCAGCACGGCATCTTCCGTCCCATGGCGGCGACAGTAATCCATGATATTGGGCAACTCTGCCGGCGTGTCGGTCAGGTCGTGAACCACATAGGCATTGTCGTAAAACACCCGGAAATTGGCCGCCGCCATGGTGCCGAGTTTCGCCAGCCGTTCTATGGTGTCGGCGCTGTAGACGCAGCCGGTGGGGTTGGAGTATTTGGGCACGCACCAGATGCCCTTGATGGACTGGTCGTCGCGAATCAGTGCTTCTACCGCGTCCATATCCGGGCCGTTGTCATCCATCGGCACGTTGATCATCTCGATGCCGAATTCCTCGCAGATGGCAAAGTGGCGGTCGTAGCCGGGCACCGGGCAGAGGAATTTGACGGCGGGTTCGTCGCGCCAGGCGGAGCCGGGACCGTTGAGGCCGAACTGCCAGGCGAACAGGATCGAGAAGTACATCAGTGTCAGGCTGCTGTTGCCGCCGATCAGTACTTCCTCGGCCTTGACGCCGAGAATATCCGCAGCCAGTTTTTTCATGGCCGGCAGGCCGTCGATACCGCCGTAATTGCGGGTGTCGGTGCCGTCGTCAGAGAGGTAGTTGCCGCCGAGGGCTCCATCCAGGGCATTGGCCAGGGATAACTGGCTGGCGGAGGGCTTGCCGCGGGTCAGGTCGAGATTGAGGCCGCCGGCGACAAATGACTGGTGGTTGGCGGTAAGTTCTTGATGCCATTGTTGCAACTGCTGACGGGTTGCCTGATCGACGTACACTGGGGCTCCTTTTGGATGGATAAATGATGTCTGGGGCCATGCTGACAGGGATATTGCGCGCCATCATCGGCGGCGCTGCTTCTGGCAGATGGGTAAAATTTAGGCGGCAAGCATTGTAATACATTAATAGTGCGGGGCGCTTTATCTGCGGTGCCAAGCCAGCAAAAAATATTTGGCATAGGGGCTCGTTGAGTTGCCCCTGATTGGGTGAAGGGGCGGAGTCTGGCGTGCGTCTCTGCAGGGGTTTGCCGATTCGGGATGCCGGGGAACGTTTGTGTGGCGGCAGGTTGTTATGTCCCGTTGAGTCAATCCGTTATAGTGGCCACAGCGGCTTAACTGATCCGGAATTGGCGATAGCTGTGGGTGTGCTCGAGTCCCGGCACAGGGTTCCCTTAGCTGGCGAAGGGATCTTCCGAACCGGCTTGCGCTGATGCCGCAGAGCATCATTTGCCGCGAATACCCTGTACACTGGGCCGGTGCCCCAATATCAAAGACGACAGGCAATGTTTGTCTGTTCCCAGCAAAGGCGACTTCAATGCCGTTCCAACAAAATGATTCAGCTGCCCAATGGGGCTCCCGCCCCCAATCCCCTCCCGATCTCGAACAGCTACTTGAGCGGGCTATCGACAGACTAAAAGGCCTCTTTTCCGGCGGTGGCTCCGGGGGGGAGGGCAGCGGTGGCTCCAGAGGGATCTTCGCGTTTTTTGTACTTTTCGTTGTGGGCGTGTCCCTGTGGTCCGCCTACTACACCGTTCCCAGCGATTCCGTCGCCGTGGTGCAGCGCTTTGGCATGTATCTCAAAGAGGTGCCGCCTGGGCTGCATTTCAAGCTGCCGCTGGGGATCGACAAAACCACCATTGTCCCGGTTAAGCGACAGCTGAAACAGGAGTTTGGTTTCGCCACCCCGGGCGCTCATGATGCCTATCAGGGTGCGCGGGATGGTGCGCGGGAAACCCAGATGGTGACGGGTGATTTGAACGCGGCGCTGGTGGAGTGGGTGGTTCAATACCGCGTATCGGACCCGGTTAAATTCCTGTTTGAAGTGCGTGAGCCCGCTGACACCCTGCGTTCTGTATCGGAATCGGTGATGCGCGAAGTCGTCGGCGATAGAACCGTGGATGAGGTCATTACCATTGGCCGCCAGGAAATTGAGGTAGAGGCCCTGGTCAAGATGCAGGAGCTGTCCACCAAGTACGTGATGGGCATCAGTATCGATCAGGTACAGCTAAAAAATATTAACCCGCCCAAGCCGGTACAGGAATCGTTTAACGAGGTGAACCAGGCGCAGCAGTCCAAGGAAAAACTGATTAATGAGGCGCGGCGGGAATACAACAAGGTGATTCCTTTGGCCGAGGGCGAAAAAGACCAGCGTATTCGAGAAGCCGATGGTTATCGCCTCAAGCGGATCAATGAAGCCGAGGGTGATGTGGCGCGCTTCAATGCGCTGTTTGCGGAATACACCAAGGCACCTGAAGTCACGCGCCGCCGCATTTACATTGAAACCATGCAGGATGTGATGCCAACGATAGAGTCAAAAATCCTGGTGGATGACGGGATGCGCGGTGTGCTGCCCCTGCTTAATCTCGATGGCAAAAAGGGGGTACAACAATGAAAAATATGAAAACCGTGAGTGCGGCGTTGATTGTTCTGGTGGCCCTGTTTGTACTGGCAAACTCTCTTTATACCGTCAGTGAGGTCGAGCAGGTCATCATCACCCAGTTTGGCAAGCCCGTCGGTGAGCCGGTGACTGATGCCGGCCTGAAGTTTAAGACGCCGTTTGTGCAGGAGGTCAACCCCATCGACAAGCGCGTGCTGGAGTGGGACGGCGCACCCTCCGACATGCCGACCAAGGATAAACTGTACATTTCTGTGGATCTGTTTGCCCGCTGGCGCATCGTCGACCCGCTGCAGTATTTTTTGCGCTTGCGCGATGAGCGCAGCGCACAGTCCAGGTTGGACGATATTCTCGGCAGTGAAACCCGCAATGCGGTGGCCAAACACGAATTGATTGAAATTATTCGCACCAGCAGGGATCGCGTACCCCTGCGCGATGCCGTGCTGGCCTCCACCGAGCAGGGGGCCAATATGGGTGCACTGGTGCCCATTGAAAAAGGGCGCAAGCTGGTGGAACAGGAAATATTTTCCGCGGCGGCCGAAAAGGTTGGCGTGTTCGGCATCGAGTTGCTGGATATTCGCTTCAAACGCATTAATTACAACGAGAGCGTGCGACCTAAAATTTACGATCGCATGATCAGTGAGCGCAGGCAGATCGCCGAACGTTTTCTGTCAGAGGGCAATGGCGAGGCTGCCAGAATCCGGGGCAACCGGGTGCGGGATTTAAACAAAATCCAATCTGAAGCTTATCGCCAGGTGGAAGAAATACGCGGCCTGGCCGATGCCAAGGCCACTGAAATTTATGCCCAGGCCTATAATCAAAGTCCGCAGGCCGTGGAGTTCTATGAGTTTACCCGCACCATGGCCTCCTACCCCTCGATTATCGGCGACAGCACCACGATCGTGCTTTCCACCGACAGTGACCTGTTCAAATTCCTCAAGGGTATGAGTGCCGGGGCGAAATAATTCAACCAACAAGTGGATCAACAGATGGGCAAGGAACGTAAAAGTAACAAGGAAGCAAAGAAGCAGCCGGCCATGACCCAGAAAGAAAAAAAGGCGGCCAAGAAATCCAAAGCCAGCGATAAAAGCAGCCATATGGGGTCGCTGTAAAAGTAGCTTAAAGGGGTGTCGGCCCAGTCGAATAGCGATGGTTGCCGCAATGGTGGCCATTGCTCAAAGTGCCGATCAATTTCAGCTGAGGATGGTGTTCCCGACGGCTCATCACATTGAGCCGCCGGGGCACTCCCGTCTCGCGCTTCTCTCCTGGCGGAACACTTATCGCTGGCCAATAAAAAAGGGCTTGCAGGCATCAACCTGCAAACCCTTTGAATATGGTAGCTACGGGTGGACTTGAACCACCGACCCCAGCATTATGAATGCTGTGCTCTAACCAGCTGAGCTACGTAGCCACTGCTCAAATATCGAGGGCGCGAATTCTCTCGATTTTGCCAGGGGTTGTCAAGGCGTTTTGCCGTTCCCAGTTTCGCCGGCGTTCAGCCCTTTCCGGCAATTTCGTGATCCCGGTAATGGGGGTCCAGCCAGCACTGGGGCAGCGGCTCTCCAGAGGGAAAAATCAGCGTTGCCTTGGCGATTTTTTCGGGTTCCTGGGCTTCCTCGCCGTAGTGGTAACAGCCGGAAATCCAGTCCTGGAAGGGATCAAACAACCCCTGCAGCACCACCACTTCCACCAGGTGATTGGTGCCCTTCTCTTTGAGAAACATGGTATCGCCCTCCGTATCCTCTATTTATATAGCACGCGATAGATCGCCCCGGCGTAATCGTCGGACAGATAAATGCTGCCATCCGCGCCCTCTGCAATATCCACAGGCCTGCCAATGACTTGCCCCCCCGGCTGCAGGAACCCGCTGACGAAGTCCTGGCTGCTGATATTGCCCTGCCTATCCCAGTGCAGGGCCACCACCTTGTAGCCATCGGGTTCGCTGCGATTCCAGGAGCCGTGCAGTGCCACCAGGGCCGTGCGCTGGTAGTCCGGGTGGGATTGGCGGCGCAGGAAACGGATGCCCAGAGGGGCGTTGTGTGCCCGGAAGCCGAAGGCCGGAGAGATGCTGGTGGTTAATCGCTGCACCTGTCCCGGCCCGTAATCCGGATCCAGTGCGCCAAAGCCATTGATATAGGGCCAGCCGTAAAAACCGCCCTGCTGGATCAGGTTCAGTTCACAGGGTGGGAAGTCATCTCCCAGCAGGTCGCGACCGTTGTCGGTGGCATACAGCCGGTTGTCCCAGGGCGTCCAGTCAAAGCCGACGCTGTTGCGTAGTCCGGTGGCGAATATTTCTTCACCGCTGCCATCGGGTCGATAGCGTATCATGGCGGCCCGGTGGGGATCGTTCTCCACGCAGGCGTTACAGCTGGAGCCCACCGTCAAATACAGCCACCCGTCCGGGCCAAAATGGAGGGTGCGGGTGCGGTGGTTGCCCCCAGTGGGCAGGTTGTCGATCAGGTGTCGGTATTCCCCGAGCACTGTTCCGCTGGCCCAGTCCACGGCCACGCGGCCCACAGCGTCGGTTTCCGCGACATACAACCAGCTGGTATGGCCGTCATCGAAAATGTCGAGGCCGTGGGGGCGGTTTAACCCGCTCAGCAAGGGTCGTCGGTTGTCGGCCCGGCCATCCCGATCGCTATCGCTCAACAGCAAAACCGAGCCGGTGCGCGGTGAGCTGACCAGCAGCTGTCCGGCCGGGGTGATTTTCAGCAACCTGGCATTGGGCACGTTGTCGGCATACAGGCTGATCTGGAAGTCGGGGGGTGCGACCAGGCTGTTGTGTATATTGCTGCGGGTATCGGCGGGGTTGCCGCTGCCTGTTACGGTGTTAAATAGGACCCTGTAACTGCTGACTTGCAGGCCGGGGTAGTATCGATTGAGTAGTGCCACTGCCATGATCAGCAGCAACAGCAGCAGGGTGAGCAGCTTCAGTGATTTGATCATACCTCATTATAGAGACAGATAGGGGTTTGGGGGGCAGATCGGGGTGGGCGAGGACGACATGGGGGCTTCCCCATGCCGTCAATGTGTTTGATTAGACGTTGAAGCGGAAGTGGATGACGTCGCCGTCGTGGACCACGTATTCCTTGCCTTCCAGGCGCCATTTGCCGGCATCCTTGGCACCCTGTTCGCCTTTGCAGGCGACAAAGTCGTTATAGGCGATCACTTCGGCGCGAATAAAACCCTTTTCGAAATCGGTGTGGATTTTGCCGGCGGCCTGGGGTGCGGTGGCGCCGACCGGGATGGTCCAGGCGCGCACTTCCTTGACCCCCGCGGTGAAGTAGGTTTGCAGCCCCAGCAGTGCGTAGCCGGCGCGGATCACCCGGTTCAGGCCGGGCTCCTCCATGCCCATCTCCTGCAGGAACTCCAGCTTTTCGTCCTCTTCCAGTTCGGCAATTTCCGATTCCAGCTTGTTGCAGATGGGCACGACCACCGCATTTTCCGCCGCGGCAATGGCCTGCACCTGATCCAGGTAGGGGTTGTTTTCAAAGCCGCTTTCATCGACGTTGGCGATGTACATGGTGGGCTTGAGGGTCAGCAGGTTGAGGGAGCGGATGGTTTTCAGCTCGTCCCTGTCGAGTCCGAGCGAGCGCAGCGGTTTGGCCTCATTGAGGTGCGGCAGGATTTTCTCCAGCACGGCCTTCAGGGCGATGGCGTCCTTGTCTTGGCCCTTGGCGGCCTTGCTGGCGCGCAGCAGGGTTTTTTCGACGGTTTCCAGGTCGGCCAGTGCCAGTTCGGTGTTGATCACATCGATATCGGAAGCGGGGTGGATCTTGCCTTCCACGTGCACCACGTTGTCATCGTCAAAACAGCGCACCACATGGGCGATGGCGTCGGTTTCGCGGATATTGGCCAGGAACTGGTTGCCGAGGCCCTCGCCCTTGGAGGCGCCAGCCACCAGCCCGGCGATATCCACGAACTCCATGGTGGTGGGGAGCACCCGCTCCGGTTTGACGATGTCGGCCAGCTTGTCCTGGCGGGGGTCGGGAATGGGCACAATACCGGTGTTGGGCTCGATGGTGCAGAAGGGAAAGTTTGCCGCGTCGATACCCGCCTGGGTCAGCGCATTAAAGAGGGTGGACTTGCCGACGTTGGGCAGGCCGACGATACCGCAGTTAAATCCCATTGTGTGATTCCCAAATAGGTGGTTTTTGTATCAGTGCCAGGCTGGGCTTAGCCGTTGCTGTGCAGTGCTTTCATGGCATTGTTCCAGTGTCCGGCAGCGGCCTCGCCGATGACCCGGATGGCGCTGTCGATGCCCTGGTCGATGAGTTGCTGTTCGTCCAGCGGGGCGCGCCGCAATACGTAGTTGACCACTTCGCTGGCGTGACCGGGGTGACCGATGCCGAGGCGCAGGCGGGCAAAGTCGCGATTGTTGCCGAGTGCCTGGATGGTGTCGCGGAGACCGTTGTGGCCGCCGTGGCCGCCGCCCAGTTTGAAGCGCGCGATGCCGGGGCTGAGATCGAGCTCATCGTGGGCGACCAGTATGGCCGCGGCGGGGATGCGGTAAAAGCCGGCGATGGCCGCGATGGCCTTGCCGCTGCGGTTCATAAACGTATCCGGGATCAGCAGCCACACCGGTTGGCCATCGATGATGGCCTTGGCGGTGGCGCCAAAGAACCGGCTTTCCGCTCTCAGCTCGACGCCGCAGTATTTTGCCAGTGCCGCCACGAAATCGGCCCCGGCATTGTGACGGGTCCGATCGTATTGGGGGCCGGGATTTCCCAACCCCACAATAAGCTGAACGGGCGTATCCAATGTCGGGGCCTGTCGGTCTCGGTGAGGACGACCAGCGGCGCGCAGTTACTCTGCGGCAGCCTCTTCTTCGCCTTCTTCGCCGCTTTCTTCTTCCACGGCACCTTTAGGCTTGTTCACAGTGAAGATGGGCAGGTCGTGGTCTTCGCCGTGGCTCAGGGCCACGCTTTCCACCCCGGAGGGCATGGCGATGTCGGAAATGTGCAGGATCTGACCAATCTGAACGCCGGAAACATCTATCTCAATGTACTCGGGCAGGTCGGCGGGCAGACAGCTGATGTCCAGCTCGGTCATGCTGTGAGAGATCAGACCGCCACCCACCTTGACACCGGCACAGATATCTTCATTGATAAAGTGGAGGGGTACTTTGGTGTGCAGCTTCTGGGTCTTGCTGACGCGCAAAAAGTCGGCGTGCAGTACCACCGGCTTGGCGGGATGGCGCTGTACGTCTTTCAGGATCACTTCCTGGGTGGCGCCATCCACGGTGATGGTGATGATGTGTGAATAGAACGCTTCGTTTTGTAGCGCATGATTCAGCTCGTTGTGGGCGAGGCTGATGTTTTGCGGCGCCTGTGAGCCACCGTAAATGATGGCGGGGACCAGATTGCCCTCACGACGCAGGCGGCGGCTCGCACCTTTCCCCATGTCGTTGCGGACGACGACATTCAATTGAAAATCATTGGACATTGCCTTGACTCCTGATTGTTCCCGAATCAATCCGCGACCAGAACCGAAACGGGGAGTAAAAAACCCTTGCGGGCGTTTAGGTAAACAGCGCCCTGTTTAGTCGAACATGGCGCTGATGGATTCTTCGTTGCTGACCCGGCGCATGGCTTCCGCCAACATGGGGGCCAGGCTCAGTGTTCTGATGCTCGCGCAGTTGCGGGCGGCGTCACTCAGGGGGATGCTGTTGGTGACGACCAGGGTATCCAGCGAGGAGCTCTCAATATTTGCAATGGCCTTGCCGGACAGTACCGGGTGGGTGCAGTAGGCAACCACTTTCTTGGCACCTTGATCTTTCAGGGCGTCGGCGGCTTTACACAGGGTGCCGGCGGTGTCGACGATATCGTCCACCAGCAGGCAGGTGCGGCCCGCCACTTCACCGATGATGTTCATCACCTGGGCCTGGTTGGCTTCCGGTCGGCGTTTGTCGATGATGGCCAGGTCGGTGTTGAGCTGCTTGGCCATGGCGCGGGCGCGCACCACGCCGCCGATATCCGGGGAGACCACCGTCAGGTCTTCATAATTCTGGCGCTCCACATCCGCCAGCAAAACGGGCAGGCCGTAGACGTTGTCCACCGCGCAGTCGAAGAAGCCCTGGATCTGTTCGGCGTGCAGGTCAACGGTCATGACCCGGTCGACGCCGACATTGGTCAGCATGTCCGCCACCACTTTGGCGCTGATGGGCACCCGGATGGAGCGCACCCGGCGATCCTGGCGGGCGTAACCGAAGTACGGCAGCACGGCCGTGATGCGACCGGCCGAGGAGCGGCGCAGGGCATCGATGACCAGCATCAATTCCATCAGGTTCTTGTGGGTGGGTACGCAGGTGGGCTGTACCACGAAGACATCGCGGCCGCGGACGTTTTCGCGGATCTCGACATTGATTTCGCCGTCGGAAAACTGGGACACCAGCGCGTTGCCCAGGTTGAGACCGAGATAACGGGCGATTTCATTTGCCAGCTCCGGGTTGGCGTTCCCGGAGAAAACCATCATATTAGCCACGGCTTTTCTTCCTGATCTGGGCGTTGGTTAAACCAGCCCTGAGGAATATGGCTGGGGTGGGAGGACTCGAACCTCCGAATGACGGGATCAAAACCCGTTGCCTTAGCCACTTGGCGACACCCCAGTAGTCAGTCATCGAACGGTAGTTGCTTCAGCAGGGGGGATTCGTTAACCCCCTGGGCGACAAAGCCCTGCCAGGGTGCCGGCATTTGTTCCAGTACTGATCTGGCATCAGCTTCTGAAGCAAAGCGGGCAAAAAGGCAGGCGCCGGTTCCCGTCAGTCGAGCTTCGGCAAATTGCGCGAGCCAGAGGCGCGCCTTTTTCACCTGGGGATACAGTGCTTCTACCACTGCCTGGCAGTCGTTCCGGCCACCCTGCTCGAGAAAGGCGCGTATTTTGATCGGATGCGTGTTCCTTGTCAAACCCTGATGGGCGAAAATTTTTGCCGTCGAAACCTGGGCGTCCGGGGCCAAAACCAGATACCAGGCCGGGGGGATTTTCACGGCGCTGAGCTGCTCGCCAATCCCTTCCGCCCAGGCGCTGTGACCGAAAATAAACAGCGGCACATCTGCGCCCAGCTGTTGGCCAATGGACATCAACTGTTTCTTGGACAGCTGCAATTTCCACAGGCGGTTCAGTGCCAGCATAGTAGTGGCTGCATCGCTGCTGCCGCCACCCAGTCCGCCGCCCAGGGGCAATTGCTTGTGGAGGACGATATGGGCCCCCAGTGCGCAGCCCGTCGCCTGTCGCAGGGCGATGGCCGCACGGTAGATCAGGTTGTGTTCGGGCGGGACATCGGCCAGCGCCGGGACAACCTCAATGGTGCCGCTGGCATTGACCTCGAAGTCCAGTCGGTCGCCGCAGTCGAGCAGTTGAAACAGGGTCTGCAGGTTGTGATAGCCATCGGGGCGGCGGCCGGTAATGTGCAGGAACAGGTTGAGTTTGGCGGGGGCGGGCAGGGACAGCATCAGTCGGCCACCGGGTTGGGCCGCCAGTTCTTGATCACCAGGGTAAAGCTGTATTCGCCGCTGTTGCCGCGGATGCGGCCGGGCAGAATCCAGCGGTCTACCTGCTGGTAGCGGGAAAACTCCAGTTGCCACTGGGCCTGGTTGAGGGTGGCGAGGGTGCCATCGGCGTTGTGGCCGCTGGCATCCAGTGGCGCGTTGGGTGCGGGGATGCCGCGAATCCAGTACTGCAGCTGATCCACCGGCCACTGCCAGCCAAACAACTGTTCCGTCAGCGCCGCCGGGGAGGGGGCGTAGAGGGTTTCCTTGCCACCGCGCTGGAGTTCGGCGGCGTGATCGTCGCCGAGAATGTGGGTGGCGCCGGCCCCAAAGGGACCGTTCAGCTGCAACTTGAAGCTGCGGTCCGACTGTTGCCAGTTAACCCAGGCGCTGCCGCCATCCCGGCTGTCGCGATAACCCAGTTTGCCCTCCAGTTGCCAGGACAGCAGTTGTTCGAGCTGCCGCTGGTGTCGATTCCAGTCGGTCACCACGGGTGCGGGCTGCGGGCTGTGCAGGGCACAGCCACCGAGTGCCAGCAGGGTCAACAATAGGGCGGCCAGACGCATGGGTTAGTTCGCCTCAAGGCGTTCCATGGTTTGCAGGATGGCGGGGTTGTGCGGGTCCCGATCGAGTATCGCCTGCCACACCTCGCTGGCTTCCTGGCGCTGGCCGTTGACCCACAATGCCTCCCCCAGATGGGCGGCTATTTCGGGGTCGGGCAGTTTGGTCAGCGCATCGCGCAAATGGCGAATGGCGGCTTCATAGTCTCCCTGTTGGTAGAGTACCCAGCCGAGACTGTCGATAATCGCCGGATCGCCGGGGTTCAGTTCCAGCGCCCGAAGAATCAGCTGGTGGGCTTCCTCATAGCGGTCGGTGTGCACGGTGAGGGTATAGCCGAGGGCATTCAGGGCCATGGAGTTGTTGGCATCCTGATCGAGAATGGCCCGCAGGTCCTGTTCGGAACTGGCAAAGTCATTTTGTCGCTCACTCAGCAGAGAGCGGCTGTAGAGCAGGGAAATGTTGTCGGGAAATTGCAGCAGCGCTTCGCTGAGCAGGTGATGGGCATCGCGCAGTTGCTGCATCTCGACCAGTAATTCAGACTCGATCTGGTACAGGGAGGCGGAATACTGGGGGTGATCCAGGCGCAGCTTGCTGAGATACAGCTGGGCGCTGTCCAGCTGGTCATGGTGGGCCATGAACTTGCTGAACCTTACCGCGGCGGGCAGGAGTTTCGGGCCATTGCGCACCTGTCTGTAGTGCAACAGGACGGCTTCGCTATCCCCTTCCTCCTCGGCCAGCACCCCCAGCTCAAAATGAGCCGATGAGGCCATATTGGGGTTCATCGACAATTCCCTGAACAGTTGTTTGGCCTCCTCGTTCCTGTCCAGCCCTTTGCAAACCAGGGCCAGGGTGTAGGCCAATTCGCTGTCCCGAGGGTATTGTTCCATGAGAATAGACAGCTGCTGGTAGGCGGCTTCCAGGTCGTCTTCCGCCAAAAAACGGGCGTACTGCAGCCGCAATCGCCGGCTGTCGGCGATATCTTCCAGGGCAACCCCCAGAAACTCGGTGGCATCTTTTTTTCGGTCCAGCTGGTGCAGCAGCTGGGCCTTGAGCATGATGGCGCTCTCCTTGCGCGGGGCGCGTTCCAGCAGTGTTTCCACCGTCGACAGGGATGCGATGAACTCGCCCTGCTGGCGCAGCAGCATGGCTTGGGTGAGCAGTACCGCCTCATTGCCGGGCAGGCGCTGTAACAGTTGCGGATATTCTGCCAACAGTGCCTGGCGCTGCTCCCGGTTGGCGCCGCCGGACGCCACGGCCAGGGACATGATCGGCTCCTGGTCACCCTGGTCGAGGGAGTACTCTGCGTGGCGCAGCGCTTCCGTCAGGCGGCCCTCCCTTGCCAGGGAGAGGGTGGCGACGCTGCGGGCATCCAGGTTGTTCGGCTCGATACCGGTCCAGAGCAGGGATATTTCCAGCAGGGCGGGGTGGTTTTCCGTGTAGGCCGCAATGCGCGCAGCCCGGGCGACGATACCGGGGTCCCGGGTCGCGCGGGCCTGGATGAGGTAGTTGTTGAGGGCCAGGTTGAGATCGTTTTGCATGCCCGCCAGCTCTGCCACCATCAGGTCGTAGAGGGTCTCTGCGGGAATGGGGCGAACCGGGTATTCGCGGGCCGCGGGTGGTTCTACCGAGGGTTCCGCATCCTGGTGGGCAATCGCTGCATTGGCGGTCAGGTCGGCTGCGCTGCCGGCGGAGCTGGGCTGTGGGTGGGCGCAACCAAAGAGCAGGGCGGTGCATAACACTAATACGGGCAGTGTGTAGCAGGGTTTATTCATACAGGCTGTTTCGTTTTGATGCGCATTCAAGGGTTGCTACCGCTAGTACCGGTCAGTGGCTGGGCAGGGGGCTATTATCGTGGCCACATTGTAGCCAATAACTCAGACAATAAGGAAAGGAGTTTATTGCACGGCGGGGGGATTTCGATAGCGCTTGTCTTTGCAGGTTCAGAATCGGACAATTGCCGGCTTACTGCCAAACGCTGATTTAATGACCATTTTTGCTCTGGGCATCAACCACCGCACCGCTTCTCTCGACATCAGAGAGAGGGTTGCCTTTGCCCCGGAGCAGGCTGTGGAGGCGCTTCAGCAGCTCGCCGGGGACCTGGGGCTCGACGAGGTGGCGATTCTGTCCACCTGTAACCGCACGGAAATCTACGGTTATGGCGAGCGGCCGGACCAGGTGCTGGAGTGGCTGTCCCTGCAGCGCCGAATCTCCCTGCCCCATCTGCAGCGCTGTCACTACCTGTACCGGGACTCGGATGCAGTGCGCCACGTCATGAAGGTGGCCTGTGGCCTCGACTCCATGGTGCTGGGTGAGCCGCAGATACTCGGGCAGTTGAAATCCTGTTTTGCCGTGGCCCGGGAGGCGGGCAAGATTTCCACCCAGCTGAACCAGCTGTTCCAGCAGGCCTTCAGCATCGCCAAGCGGGTGCGCACGGAAACGGCCATCGGCCAGAACCCGGTGTCGGTGGCCTATGCCGCCGTCAGTTTGTCGCAGCAGATTTTTTCCGATCTCCGCGACGTCAGCGCCCTGTTGATCGGCGCCGGCGAAACCATCGAGCTGGTCGCACGGCATTTGCAGGACAAGGGGGTGAAAGAGATTACCGTGGCCAACCGCACCCTCAGTCGCGCCCAGGATCTGGCCCAGCAGTTCGGCGCCCAGGGCATTCTGCTCTCGGAAATCCCCGATTTTCTGCCGCGGGCGGACATGGTGATTTCCTCCACCGCCAGTCAGCTACCCATTCTCGGCAAGGGTGCGGTGGAATCGGCCCTGAAGCTGCGCAAGCACAAACCCATCTTCATGGTGGATATCGCCGTGCCCCGGGATATCGAACCGGAGGTGGCCAAATTGCAGGATGTCTATCTGTACACGGTGGACGATCTGCAGGACGTGATAGATGAAAATATCCGCTCCCGCCAGAGTGCCGCCAGCAAGGCGGAAGAAATTGTCGAGCAAGGTGTAGTTGCCTGGCAGAGCCAGTTGCGCGCCCTGGATGTGGTGGACACCATCCGTGCCTTTCGCAGCAGTGCCGAGGAGGCCCGCGACCAGGAACTGGCCAAGGCCATGTCCGCGCTGCAGTCGGGACAGGATGCGGAGCTGGTGTTGAAGAGCCTGGCGCGCAATCTCACCAACAAGCTGATGCACACCCCCACCACCCGGCTGAAGCAGGCCGGCGAGCAGGGACTCACCGAGCACATCGATCTGGCGCATCACCTGTTTGGCCTGAAAAAGCCCGGCGATGACGGGGCCGGGCAAGAATAACCACCTCGATAACTGACTATTCAAAGAGCGTTGATGAAAGCATCCATTCTGGAAAAATTGCAGCACCTGGCGGATCGTTATGAAGAAGCGGGCGCGCTGTTGAGTGATCCCGAGGTCATCGGTAACCAGAACCGCTTCCGCGATCTGTCCCGGGAATATGCGGAACTGGAACCGGTAGTGAAGAGCTTTGCGGGTTATCAGCGGGTGCAGGCGAACATTGCCGAGGCCAGCCTGTTGCTGAAAGACGCCGACGCCGACATGCGCGACATGGCTCAGCAGGAGTTGAAGGAAAATACGGCTCAGCTTGAAGAGCTGGAAATCGAGCTGCAAAAACTATTGCTGCCGAAAGACCCCAATGATGAGAAAAACGTCTTCCTGGAAATTCGCGCCGGCACCGGTGGCGATGAGGCGGCCATTTTTTCCGGCGACCTGTTCCGCATGTACAGCAAGTACGCCGAGCAGCAGCGCTGGCGGGTCGAGGTGATCAGTGAAAGTCACGGTGAACACGGTGGCTACAAGGAGATCATCAGCCGCATTGTCGGTCAGGGGGTGTATTCGCGACTGAAATTCGAGTCCGGTGCCCACCGGGTGCAACGGGTGCCGGAGACCGAATCCCAGGGGCGGATTCACACCTCGGCCTGTACGGTGGCGGTGATGGCCGAGGCCGACGAGCTGGAAGAGGTCAATATCAACAAAAATGAGCTGCGGGTCGACACCTTCCGCGCCTCGGGCGCCGGTGGCCAGCACGTCAACAAGACCGATTCCGCCATTCGCATTACCCACCTGCCCACCGGTATTGTGGTGGAGTGCCAGGATGAGCGCTCCCAGCACAAGAATAAATCCAAAGCCATGTCGCTGCTGGCATCCAAGTTGAAAAACGCCCAGGAGGAAAGCGCGGCAAAAAGCATCTCCGATGAACGACGTTTACTGGTGGGCAGTGGTGACCGCTCCGAACGTATCCGCACCTATAACTACCCCCAGGGACGGGTGACGGACCACCGCATCAACCTGACCCTCTATAAGCTCGACGAAGTCATGGAAGGGCAGCTGGAGGATGTACTGCAGCCGCTGATCAATGAATACCAGGCGGAGCAGTTGGCCGCGCTGTCCGGCTAAACCGTGCCCGCCGATATTGCCAGCCTGCTGAAGCGCAGCGCCGAGTTGCTGTCGGTCAGTGACAGCCCGCGGCTGGATACCGAGGTACTGCTCGGTCATGTGCTGGGCAAATCCCGCACTTTCCTGTTTACCTGGCCAGAACATCAATTGAGTGCCGCCGAACAGGCCCAATTCGAGGCGCTGTTTGCCCGGCGACTGCGGGGCGAGCCGGTGGCCCATCTCACCGGCAGCCGCGAGTTCTGGTCGCTGTCCCTGGCCGTGTCACCGGCGACCCTGATTCCCCGCCCCGATACCGAATTGCTGGTGGAGCTGGCCTTGCAGCTGCCCCTGCCAGCGAGCGCTGCGGTGGTTGACCTCGGCACCGGCAGTGGTGCCATTGCCCTGGCATTGGCCAGCGAGCGGCCCCAATGGCAAATCGTCGCGGTGGATGCCGCTGAGGGCGCGGTAGCGCTGGCAGAGACCAATCGACAGCGATTGGGTTTTGCCAATGTGCGGGTTCTCCAGGGCGATTGGTTTCAACAGCTCACCGGACAAACATTCGATCTGGTGATCAGCAATCCTCCCTATATTGAGGCAGATGACCGCCACCTGAGCGAGGGCGATGTGCGTTTTGAACCGGCTTCGGCATTGGTGTCAGGTGATAGCGGTTTGGTGGATCTGGCGAGGATTGTTGGCGAAGCCCCCGGCCACCTCCATGACGGCGGCTGGCTATTGCTGGAGCACGGCTGGCAGCAGGGCGAACAGGTGCTTCGCCTGATGCGGGCGGCGGGATTTGTTGAAGTGGCGACCCACCATGATCTGGGGGGGCGGGAGAGGGCTACCTTGGGGCGGTGGCGGCTGGCCCGTTAGAGGTAAGGCTACTTCAGGGTGCGGTACTGGCCGCCGTGAAAAATCAGTGGTTCCAGGGGTTCGTTGCGGAACTCCAGCACTCTCCCCACCAGAATAATGTGATCGCCGCCGGGGTGGCGGTGTTCGACCTGGCACTGAAAGATGCAGGGGCTGTCATTCAGCAGCGGCAGGCCGTGGAGGCCGGGGTTCCATGCCACGTGATCAAACTTGTGCTGTTCCGTGCTGGCGAACAGCTGGGAGGTCTCCGCCTGGCCGCTGTGGAGGATATTCACGGCGAAATAGTCCACCTGCTGAAACAGTTCGAAAAGGCGTGATTCCTTCCCTACGCACCAGGAGACTAATGCCGGATCCAGGGAGACCGAGGAAAAACTGTTGGCGGTCATGCCCCTGGGATTGCCCTGCCGATCGACGGTGGTAATAACGGTGATGCCGGTGGCGAAATTGCCCATGGCGTTGCGCAGGGCGCGGGTGGCGTCGTGGCTCATTGTACTTATCTCTGGGACTGGGGTGGCACAGCGCAAAGGGTAACCCAAGTGCCAGCGCTCATACAGGGCAAAACCCGTTATTCACCAAAACTGACAGTCTGGTAGCGCCAGGCCTTCAGTTTGTCAGGGGCAATAGTCGGGGGCATACCCGCTTTCAATTTAAGCTGGTCGAGGAATTGCTGTTTGTCCGGCAGGCTGGCCCAGACACTGGGCAGGAACGTGGCGCGATGGCTGCCGGCCTCGATAATCAGTCCGTCCTCGCCAATTCGCAGTTGCTCCAGCAGTTGTGGTTCGGTGTTGAAGGTCAGCGGGGTGGGGGCGGTCAGCACGGAGATGTCGAGTACGATTTCCGCCTCCTCGTCCAGACTGAGGGGGGGGAAGCGGGGATCGTCCACGGCCGCGGCGGCAGCGTGGTGAACCACGTCGACCACCAGGGACTGGCGGGCTTCCAGCGCGCCGATGCAGCCGCGCAGTTTGCCGCGGATTTTCAGGGTGACAAAACTGGCTGCCAGCTGGCGCAGGGCGGGGCTGAATGCCGTCTCGTCGATACTGAGGTCGCGGTCAAACAGCAAGCGCACGCGAATACTCTCCCGCGCCAGGGATAGCAAGGTCTGCTGGTCATCGCCGCTGAGTTCAATAAAGGGCATAGGCGCCGTATCCTACCACGCGATCCCGGTCACCCGCGGTGTCTCCGGAATTTCTCAGATCCAGTGTCGTCATCGACAGTTGTTTTTCTTTTGCCAGCGACAGCAGGCCGTTGATGCCGTTGCAGCCGCAGGCCCGGTTGCCATCCAGTTGAGCGCTAAAGGACGCGATCATGGCGGTGGTCTGCCGGTCCAGCTGCTGTGCCGCCGGGTAGCCGTGATAGTGACTGAGATCGGAGCTGATCACAATCAGTGTTTCATCGCCGCCCCAGCAGGCGCGCAATACCGCTGCCACCTGGTCTGTGCCGGCGTCGCCCACCACCAGTGGCAGCAACTGGAAGTTCTCCAGCGTCCTTTGCAGGAACGGCAGTTGCACTTCCAGGCTGTGCTCCCACTGATGGGCGTCCTCGCGGATACTGACCAGCGATTGTTGCACCAGGCTGTCGATGCCCTCCCGGTCTATGACGATGTCCCCGAGGGGGGTGCGAAACAGGTGGTCCGACGGGGCCGCTAGCCCCCGCAGCGGCACGCGGTGGGAGGGCCCCAGCAGCACCACCCGGTTGATCTGTTTGGCCAGGGGGCTGAGCAAACGGTAGGCGCTGGCAGCGATTGGCCCTGAATAGATATAACCGGCGTGGGGCACGATCAGCGCCTTGGGGCGCAGGGCCGCGCTGTCCCCGCTGGCCAGCAGGTCATCCACCTGGCGCTGTAACAGCATGGGGTTGTCCGGATAAAAGGAACCCGCCACGGCGGGTTGTCGTATCAGCATCTCGATGGCTCCTCCTCTCAACGGCGCACAAGTGGGCGCAACATAACCTGCTATATATAAGTTATAGAAAATTTTTCAAAGATGAGGGCTGCGTTATGGCCACAGAGGCCACGTCTCCACCGGTGACATTCCCTACCCGCTACTGGCACGCCCTCGAGGACGGCCGGCTGCAGTGTGATGTGTGCCCGCGGGAGTGCCGCCTGCACGAGGGCCAGCGCGGTCTCTGCTATGTGCGGGGCCGGGAGGGTGATGAAATCGTCCTCTATACCTATGGCCGCTCCAGTGGTTTTTGTATCGACCCGATTGAGAAAAAACCGCTCAACCATTTTCTGCCGGGCTCCTCGGTATTGTCCTTCGGCACCGCCGGTTGCAACCTGGCCTGCAAGTTTTGCCAGAACTGGGATATGAGCAAGTCCCGGGAAATGGACACCCTGGCCGATGCGGCGATGCCGCAGCGGCTGGCGGAAACCGCCGTGGAACTGGGCTGCCGCAGCATTGCCTTTACCTATAATGACCCGGTGATTTTTATGGAGTACGCCATCGATGTGGCCAGGGCCTGTAAACCGCTGGGCGTCAAAACCGTGGCCGTCAGTGCCGGCTATATCAACGATGAGCCGCGGCGGGAATTCTTTCCCTACATGGATGCCGCGAACATCGACCTGAAAGCCTTTAGTGAATCCTTTTATCACAGGATCTGCGGCGGTCATCTGCAGAACATTCTCGAAACGCTGGAATACATCGCCCATGAGACAGATGTCTGGCTGGAGTTGACCACCCTGCTGATTCCCGGCGAGAACGACTCGGACGCCGAGCTGGATGCCATGACCCGCTGGGTGGTGGACAAGCTGGGTGCCGATGTGCCGATGCACTTCACAGCCTTTCATCCCGACTGGAAAATGCGGGACATCCCTCCCACCCCGCCGGAGACCCTGACCCGCGCACGCCAGATTGCCATGGGCAACGGTGTGCACTACGCCTACACCGGCAATGTCCACGACACCGTGGGCGGTAGCACCTTCTGTCCCGCCTGTCACGAGCGGGTGATTGAGCGCGACTGGTACCAGCTCGGTTTTTGGGGATTGACCCCGACCGGTTGCTGCCATGCCTGTGGCGCAGCCATTGCCGGGATGTTTGAGGGCGAACCGGGCAGTTGGGGGCCGAAGCGGGTGCCCGTGCGGTTGCTGCGCTGAGCAGTGGAGCGCGGGATTCTTACCGATAACCGGGTTCGGCAGAGGTGGTTGGCGGCCCCGCAAGGATGGCCACGCGCGAATCCATTGGCCGTGCTATAATCCGGCTCCTTTCAAGCACAGGCCGCGCGCGGCTACTATTCTGTTGGCAGTAATATGAGTGAACAAAATCAACCCCCATCTGGTGATCACCAGACATCCCAATCCGGTCAACGCAGCCGTCGCCGCCGCAGCGGCCGGGGCCGCAAGCCCGCCGATGTAACCGGCTGGGATCTTTCCCAGTTCGAGGTTCCCGCGGAGCCGGGCAAACTGCGTTTCCACGATATGGGTCTGCCGGAGTCGGTGATGCACGGCATCGCTGACCTCGGCTTCAAGTATTGCTCGCCGATCCAGGCCCGCTCCCTGCCATTCAGTCTGAGAGCCCACGATGTGGTGGGTAAAGCCCAGACTGGCACCGGTAAAACCGCGGCGTTTCTGGTGACGATCCTCACTGAGCTGCTCAATCATCCAGTGGATGACGAGCGCTATGCCGGTGAGACCCGCGCGCTGATCATTGCGCCCACCCGCGAACTGGTGATGCAGATTGCCGACGATGCCAGGGCATTGTGCAAGTACACGGATTTGCATGTGCACACCCTGGTGGGCGGCATGGACTACGACAAACAGAAACGCCATCTCGCCGAGAACCTGTGCGATATCCTGGTGGCGACACCGGGCCGCCTGCTGGATTTTGCCGGCAGTCGCGATGTTTATCTGGACCGGGTGGAAATCCTGGTGCTGGATGAGGCGGACCGCATGCTGGATATGGGCTTTATTCCCCAGGTTCGTCGCATCGTGAGATTGACCCCCAGCCGCGACCATCGACAGACGCTGTTTTTCTCCGCCACCTTTACCCCGGAAGTGCTCAATCTGGCGGAGCAATGGACTATCGATGCGGTCAGTGTCGAAATCGAACCGGAAAATGTGGCCACCGACTCGGTCGACCAGAAGGTCTACATTACCTCGGCGGAGGAAAAATTCCGGCTGCTCTACAACATCATCCGCCAGGAAGAGGTGGAGAGTGTGATTGTGTTTGCCAACCGCCGCGACCAGTGTCGCCGCTTGCAGGAAAAGCTCAAGGGCAAGGGCTTCAGTGTCGGCCTGCTGTCAGGGGATGTGCCCCAGAACAAGCGCGTCAAAACCCTCGATGACTTCAAGTCCGGCAAAATTAAGATACTGGTTGCCACGGATGTGGCCGGTCGCGGTATCCACATTGACGGCATCAGTCACGTGGTCAATTACACCCTGCCGGAAGAATCGGAAGATTACGTGCACCGCATTGGCCGCACCGGTCGCGCCGGACGCGGCGGCCAGGCC
>NZ_JBFHQR010000021.1:0-25206 GCF_041592135.1 Porticoccus sp.
GCAGCGATGAGGTAATGCCCCATTGCGGAAATGTGGGCGCCCAGATAGCGAACCTGCCGATTGTCGGCGCCGCAGTTTATGCCCACGGTGAGGTTGCCAGCCGTCACCGGGCGGTCAAACGGCAGGAAAGCCTGGGGGTTCTCGCAGGCCGGTAGCTGCGCCGACGAAGGGGTGATGGTCACGGTGACTTTATCGCCAAGGGGCGCGGCCTGTTGCTCGAGAAAGGCTTGCGCGGTGGCCGTTGCCTGATCCGGCGCCGCTTCTGACAGCACCCAATGGCTGTATGTCATGGCGGCCAGGAATAAGGGCAACCAGTTGTTTTTCAATGAGAAGGCTTTATTTCGTCGGTTGTGCATAGCGGCTGCGCAGGCGTAAAGGGTGGATTCCTGTTGGTGGGGATTCTAAAGAGGGCGGTTGTTTCCTAAGGGGGGAAATGGCTGTTAAAACACCCCCTTTTTCTCATTTTGGCTGACAGCGCCACCCCTACACTGGAATTAATTACTAAGTAGGAGTGGGTTTTGCTGATGATTAACCAGCTGAACGACGCACTGGGCTTTCACAAAGAAGTGCTGAACTTGCGCCAGCAGCGCCAGCAGGTGCTGGCCGGCAACATCGCCAATGCCGACACCCCCAATTTCAAGGCGCGGGATTTTGATTTTGCCGGGGAGCTTTCCAAGGCGGTCAAAAGCGGTCGGCCCGATCACGCAGGCGGGCATCTGGCCACCACCTCGGCGCGGCATATCGCCGTCGCCGGAAGTGCTCACCCATCCCTGCACAATCTGCAGTACCGGATCGCGGCTCAGCCGAGTATGGATGGCAACACCGTGGAAATGGAGACCGAGCGGGTCCGTTTCGCGGACAACGCGGTTCGCCATCAGGCGAGCCTGACGTTCCTGAACGGCTATATCCGCAGTATGAAAACGGCGATGCAGTCGGAGTAGTTTGCCTGGCGGTCGAGTAAACCGACCATTCCGCAATTAAAACTTGCCGCCGAAGGGGGATACCCGGGCGGCAGATGACAGAGGAGGGGATAGGCCATGTCGATGTTTTCCATTCTTGAAATTTCGGGTTCCGCCCTGGCGGCCCAATCCCAGCGAATGAACGTAACGGCCAGCAACCTTGCCAATGCGGAGAGCGTCACCAGCCCCGGGGGCGGCGCCTACCGGGCCAAACAGGTGATTTTCGAGAATGCCGCCTACAGCGCCCAGGCGGTGGGCGGGGTAAAGGTCTCGGAGGTGGTTGAAGACAGTTCGCCGATGCGACTCGAATATCGGCCGGAGCACCCGCTTGCCAATGACGAGGGCTATGTGGAAATGCCCAATGTCGATCCGGTGGGTGAGATGGTCAACATGATTTCCGCCTCCCGCTCCTATCAGGCCAACGTGGAAGTGATGAATACCAGCAAACAGTTGCTGATGAAAACCCTGACCCTGGGCGAGGGCATGTGATGCTGGTCAACGATGTCATTCAAAGCGCCAATGCCCAGGCTGCCGCCAGCGGTTCGCAGGCCAGCGGCAATAGCGCAAAAGAACTCGGCAATAATTTCATGACCATGTTGGTCACCCAGCTCAAAAACCAGGACCCGTTAAATCCGATGGAAAACTCGGAGCTCACCTCGCAGCTGGCGCAGATCAATACCGTCAGCGGCATCGAGGACCTGAACGCGACGTTGCAGGGCATCAATTCCCAGATTGAAGCGGGTCAGGCACTGCAGGCGGCGGGGGTGATTGGCAAGGGCGTGATGGTCGCCGGCGACCGGATACTGGTCGGCCCCGATGGCGCCTCCACCCCCTTTGGGGTCGAGCTGGAGAATCCGGCGGAGCAACTGGTGGCCACCATTGTCGATGGCAGCGGCGTGCCGGTCAGAAGTTTCGATCTGGGCGCCATGGATGCCGGTTACCAGTCTTTTGTCTGGGATGGCACCCTGGAGTCCGGTGAATACGCGCCCCAGGGTGCCTACCGAGTGGTTGTCGAGGCGCAAGCTGGGGACGGCAGTGCGCTGGACAGCGGCACCTTCAACTATGCGGTGGTGCAGGCGGTCAGCACTGACCGCCAGGGTGCGACCCGACTCGATCTGGGGGGGATTTCCGAGCAGGTCCGTCTGCAGGATGTTCGCCAGATACTCTGATCACAACATTTCAGCTTTGCATTTTTCACGACAGCACAGGCAGGCCGAGGAGGTCGTCATATGGGATTTTCGCAAGCACTTAGTGGCATCAATGCTGCCGCCACCAACCTGGAAGTCATCGGTAACAACATTGCAAACTCCCAGACGGTGGGGTTCAAGGGCGCGCACACGCTGTTTGCGGATGTCTTCGCCGAAGCCCAGGCGGGACTGGGTACCCGCGTGTCGGCGGTATTGCAGGACTTCAGCACCGGCACCCTGGAGAGCACTGGCCGCAACCTCGATCTGGCCATCAGCGGCAACGGCTTCTTCCGCTTTATCCAGAACGACCAGGTGGTGTTCTCGCGCAACGGCCAGTTGACCCTGAGCAGTGACGGCTACTTCATCAATGCCCAGGGGGCCAAGCTGACCGGCTATCCGGTGGGCGGCGTCGGCGGCGATCCGGTGGCGTTGCAGCTGGGTTCCGGGAATCTGCAGGCGACGGCCACCACTGCCATCAGTTCCACCATGAACCTGGATGCCCGGACAGCAACAGTGGACCGGCTGACCGTCCCCTTTGATGCCACGGATGCCGCCAGCTACTCCTATTCAAACAATGTCACGATTTATGACTCCCAGGGCAAACCCCACAACAGCACGCTGTATTTCACCAAGACAGCCGACAATACCTGGGAAGTCAAGATGTCCCGCACCGGGGAGCTGGCGCCGGAAACCGCCACGCTGAATTTTGACACCAACGGTCTGCTGTCCAGCGCCGCCGGTCTCGGCAGTTTTACCTTTTCTCCCGGCGGCGGTGTGGCGGATATTGATCTGGCGCTGAAGCTCGATGGCACCACACAGTTTGGCAATGAATTTGAAATCACCGCCGTCAACCAGGATGGCTACACCTCGGGCAGCCTGGTGGGTGTGCTGATCGATGACCGCGGCAATGTGGTGGGCAACTATTCCAATCAGCAAACCCAGATACTGGGCACCATTCTGCTGGCCAACTTTACCAACCCGGAGGGTTTGAAACCCCTCGGCGACAATGCCTGGCAGGAAACCACCGAATCCGGGCAACCGCTGCTCGGCCTCGCCGGCACCGGTTTGCTGGGCAGTCTCGAGGCTGGGGCGCTGGAGAACTCCAACGTCGACCTGACCAAGGAGCTGGTCAACCTGATCATTGCCCAGCGCAACTACCAGGCCAACTCCCAGACCATCAAGGTGCAGGACGAAGTACTGCAGAACGCGGTCAACCTGCGCTAACGGGACTGAACCATGGACCGCATCATCTATACCGCCATGAGTGGCGCCCGGCAGATCCTCGATCAGCAGGGGGTGGTCAGCCATAACCTGGCAAATGCCACCACCACCGGATTTCGCGCCCAGCTGACCGCCATGAGCGAGGCGTCGATGCCGGCCGATGCGCTCTACAACACCCGCATTCCGGTAATGGTGACCACCCCGGGCGCGGATTTTTCCAGCGGCCCCATCAGCGCCACCGGGCGCGATCTCGACGTGGCCATCGACGGCGACGGTTGGCTGGCGGTGCAGGCCGCGGATGGCAGCGAGGCCTACACCCGGCGGGGCGACCTGCAGGTGGACAGCAACGGCCTGGTGATGAGCGGCGCCCGCCCGGTGATCGGTGCGGGTGGTCCCATCACCGTGCCGTTGGGGGCGAAGCTGTCGGTGGGCACAGATGGCACCATCAGTGCCATCGGCGAGGGTGAAGACCCCGACTCCCTGGTCGAGGTGGCGCGCCTGAAGCTGGTCACGGCCGGGGAGCAACCGCTGTTGCGCGGCGATGACGGCCTGTTTCGGGCGGCCCCCGGCGCTAATGGCGAGGCCGCGACACTGCCCCAGGATGAAAACGTGCGCTTGGCGCCCGGTTCCCTGGAGGGCAGCAACGTCAGCCCCCTGGAGAGCATGGTGGCGATGATCGATTGCGCGCGCAGCTATGAAATGCAGTTAAAAATTATTGAAACCGCCGACCAAAATGCCCAGCGGGCCAACAGTCTGCTGTCAATTCAAGGTTAATGAGGTAACGCCCGATGATTAAATCTCTGTGGATCGCCAAAACCGGGCTCGAGGCCCAGCAAATGCAGATGGACGTCATTGCCAACAACCTGGCCAATGTCAGCACCAACGGCTTTAAGCGATCCCGGGCGGTTTTTGAGGACCTGCTGTACCAGAATATCCGCCAGCCGGGCGCCCAGGCGACCACCCAGAACAACCTGCCCTCCGGCATGCAGGTGGGCACCGGGGTGCGCCCGGTGGCCACCGAGCGACTGCACACCCAGGGCGGCCTGCAGCGCACCGATAATTCCCGGGACCTGGCCATCAGCGGGGACGGTTTCTTCCAGGTGTTGATGCCCGATGGCAACACCGCCTTTTCCCGGGACGGCAGCTTTCAGGTCGACCAGAATGGCCAGTTGGTGACGGCCGGCGGCTACCCGGTGGAACCGGCGGTGATCATTCCGGAGAACGCCCTGTCCGTCAGCGTCAGCCAGAGCGGCATCGTTTCCGTGACCCAGCCCGGTGACAACCAGGTGCAGCAGGTGGGGCAGCTGTCGCTGTCCACCTTCGTCAACCCGGCCGGCTTGCAAAGTATCGGCGAAAACCTGTACCTCGAAACCACCGCCTCGGGCTCGCGCAATGAAAGCCTGCCCGGCATGAACGGCGCGGGCCGGCTTTACCAGGGCTACGTGGAGACCTCCAACGTCAACGTGGTGGAGGAAATGGTCAGCATGATCCAGACCCAGCGGGCCTACGAAATCAACAGCAACGCCGTGCAGACCAGCGATGAGATGCTGGCCCGACTGAGCCAGTTGTGACGGTGACGGGCTGAGATGAAAATTGCTTCGCAAACGATTTGGCTGCTGCTGGCGAGTGTCTGCTTGCTGGCCGGTTGCAGCGGCAGTGCACTGACAAAGGACAGGGATGTCTTTGTGTCAGCGCCCGACTTCCCGCCGCCCGCCCAGCCCCAGGACAATGGCGCCATCTACCAGAGCGAGCAGAATTATTACCCGCTGTTCGAGGACCGCAGGCCGCGCCGTCCCGGGGATATCCTCACCATCGTCCTCAATGAGCAGGTCAGCGCCAGCAAGACCTCGGCGTCGACCGCCAATCGCAATGGCAGCGCGTCGCTGACCCCGGATATCCTGCCCAAGGGCCTGGAAAAACTCGGCGATTATAGTTTCGACCTGTCCGGCGACAACGATTTCAGTGGCGGCGGCAGCTCCAGCGCCAACAACACCCTGACGGGAACCATTACCGTGACGGTTCAGGAGGTGCTGCCCAGTGGCAATTTCCGGGTCACCGGCGAAAAACAGATCGGCATCAACCAGGGCACGGAGTATGTCCGCTTTGCCGGGGTGGTCAATCCGCGCACCATCACCGCCCAGAACTCCGTTTCCTCCACCCAGGTGGCGGATGCCCGCATTGAGTACGTGGGCAAGGGCTATATCAGCGAAGCGCAGCGCATGGGCTGGCTGCAGCGCTTTTTCCTCAATGTGTCACCGTTTTAGGGGAGGCCGTTGATCGTGTCGCTGTCCGCCATTTTTCTCAAGCCCGCACGGCTGGCAGCCCTCTGGCTGATGCTGGCCATTCTGTGCGCGCCGACAGTACAGGCCGAGCGCCTCGCCGAGCTGTCCGATTTTGTCGGGGTGCGCGATAACCCGCTGCTCGGCTACGGCCTGGTCATCGGTCTGGACGGCAGCGGCGACCAGACCATGCAGGCGCCTTTTACCGGCCAGAGTCTCACCAACATGCTCTCCCAGTTGGGCATTACGGTGCCGCCGGGAACCAACATGCAGTTGCGCAATATTGCCGCGGTGATTGTCACCGCGCAGTTGCCGCCATTTGCCAGCCCCGGCCAGCAGTTTGACGTGGTGGTGTCCTCCGTCGGCAACGCCCGCAGCCTGCGCGGCGGCACCCTGTTGATGACGCCGCTCAAGGGCGCCGACGGCCAGGTGTACGCCATCGCCCAGGGCAACCTGCTGGTGGGCGGTGTCGGCGCCGAGTCCGGCGGCAGCAGCGCCCAGATCAATCACCAGTCCGCGGGCCGGATCAGCGGCGGCGCCATTGTCGAAAGGCAGGTGGCGACCCGGCTGGGCACCGAGGCGGGGCTGATCGAGCTGCAGTTGAAGCGGGCCGATTTTACCGTTGCGCGGGAGGTGGTGGCGGCCATCAACCGGGAGTTTTCCCAGCCGCTGGCCGCCGCACAGGATGGCCGGGTGATCCGCATACAGGGTCCGCTGGACAGCAATGCCCAGGTCAACTTCATGGCGCGGGTGGAAAACCTCTACATCAATATGCCGGATGCGGCCGCCAAGGTGGTGATCAATTCCCGCACCGGCTCGGTGGTGTTGAATCGCCGGGTCAGCCTGTTCCCCGCCGCGGTGTCCCACGGCAACCTGTCGGTGATTATTGAAAGCCGCCCCCAGGTGAGCCAGTCGGCACCCTTTGGCCAGGGTGATACGGTGGTGGTGCCGAACAGCCGGGTCACCATCGAGCAGGAGCGGGGCAGTTTGCAGACCGTGGAAGGCGCCGACTTGTCGGAAGTGGTCAATGCCCTCAACGCTCTCGGGGCGACCCCCCAGGACCTGATGTCCATTCTCGAGGCGCTGAAAGTGGTGGGTTCCCTGCGGGCGGAGCTGGAGATTATCTGATGGCGATAACGCCGCTGGCCAACAACCAGTTCGCCCTTGACGTGCAGGGGCTGGAGCGCCTCAAGCACAGTGCCCGCAACGATGAGGCGGGGGCGCTGAAGGAGGCGGCCAAGCAGTTCGAGGCGCTGTTCCTACAGTCCATGCTGAAGAGTATGCGCGATGCCATCCCCAAATCCGATTTGATGGGCGGAGGCTCCCAGAGCCAGTTTTATGATTCATTGATGGATCAGCAGTGGGCGCAACACCTGTCTGCGCGCGGGGTGGGGCTGGCGGATCAGCTGGTGGCGCATTTGCAGTCGCAGCAACAATTGGCCGGGCAGCTCCGCGACAGCGATGGCCTGGCCGGTATTTCCCGAGCCCAGCCGCGGCGCCTGACGGAGCAGCAGGCCATGGTTGAGCGCAACCCGCCGCCGACTGTGCCTAGCGCCAATACTGCCGGCGGGGTGCGCGGCGGGCTTACCGGTTACCTCCAGCAAATCCAGATGGAAGCCCCTGTCGGCGAGACCCTTGAGACCGTCGACACTTTCGAGCCCTCCCGGCCGCGGGCGACCGGCGCCGATTTTGTCGCGCAGCTGCAGGGGGTGGCCGCCGAGGTGAGCGAAGCCAGCGGTATCCCAGCTGAATTAATGCTGGCCCAGGCGGTGCTGGAGACCGGTTGGGGGCGCCACCAGATGACCACCGCGGAGGGGCACAACAGTTACAACCTCTTTGGCATCAAGGCCGGCGACAGCTGGCAGGGCAAGACCGTCGCCGTCGGCACCCACGAGGTGATTGACGGGCAGCGCCGCCGGATGCAAACCGAGTTCCGGGTTTACGACTCCTACCGGCAGGCCTTCGGCGATTACGCCGAGCTGATCCGTTCACAGCCCCGCTACCGGGCGGTACTTGAGGCCCCCGATGCCGAGCGCGCCGCACAGGCCCTGCAGCGGGGCGGTTACGCCACCGATCCCGAGTACGCGGACAAACTGATCGCCCTGATCAGGCAGGGCAATCGGGCGGCGGGGTGAGGGGCGGGCGCTATTCCCGGTCAAGAACCGGGTGCCGCTGCCGATAATCTATTGAACGGGCCGCTAAGGAGTGGTTGATGAGCATTTTTTCCATTGGTGTCAGCGGGTTGCACACGGCGCAAATTGCCCTCAATACCACCAGCAACAACATCACCAATGTCTACACCCAGGGTTACAACCGCGAACTCACCTTGCTTGAGGAGTCCGGCATTGGCGGTGTGAACGTCAGCGGGGTGCAGCGCCAGTTCGATTACTTTATCGCCTCCCAGCTCAATAGCGCCACCAGCGCCCTGACGGGCTTGCAGAATTACCAGACGCAAATCAGCCAGATCAACAACCTCGTGGCGGACAGCGATGCGGGCCTGGCACCGCTGATGCAGGATTTCTTCTCGGCCATTCAGGATCTGGTTTCCGCGCCCTCCGATCCGGCCGCCCGCCAGGAGGTGATCGGCACGGCCGACACCCTGTCCTCGCAATTGCGGTCGGTGGACAATTACCTCCAGGACATGCAGCGCAATGTCAACATCCAGATCGGCGACGAGATCACCCAGATCAATGACACGGCGGCGCTGATCGCCAAATTGAATCGCGATATCGCCCTGGCGACGGCGAAAACCGGCGTACCCCCCAACAGCCTGTTGAACCAGCGGGACCAGTTGGTGAACTCACTGAGTGAGCGGGTCGAAGTGCGACTGACGATACAGGATGGCGGCTCCTACAATATTGCCATCGCCAACGGCCAGCCGCTGGTGTCCGGTACGGAGTCCTTTGCCCTCGAGACCATCGCCTCCGCCGGCGATCCCAACCGGATCGTGCTGGGTTACCGGGACTCCGCCGGCAATATTCAGGAACTGCCGGAGTCGCTGTTTGACGGCGGCAGTTTGGGGGGGCTGTTCTCGTTTCGTGCGGAAACCCTCGACAAGGTGCAAAACCAGGTCGGCCATATAACGGTGTCCCTGGCCATGGCGGTCAATGAACAGCACGAAATGGGGGTGGATTTAAACGGCGACCTGGGCGAGGCGTTCTTCTCCATCGGTTCCCCTACGGTGTTTGCCAATACCAAAAATACCGGCACGGCGGTGCTCAGCGCCGCCTTCACCGATGCCGCCGGATTGACCGGAAGCGATTACGACCTGAAGGTCAGCGATGCGGCGAGCGGTGAATTTACCATCACCCGCCGGGACGGCAGCGCGCCGTTTACCCTGACCCTTGATGCCGCCAACCAGCTCGTCTTTGACGGCCTGACCCTGACCCTGGACGACCCGCTGGTACTCGTCGATGGCGACCGCTACCAGTTGCAGCCCACCCGTCGCGTCGCCGCCGGCTTCGATAACCTGATTGGCGATACCGCCAGGATTGCCGCCGGCAGCGGTGCGGGCAGTGGCGATAACCGCAACGCCCTGGCCCTGCAGGATCTGCAATCGGCCAGCCTGGTGGGTGGACGGGCCAGCCTGAACCAGGCCTATGCCTCGCTGGTCGGCTTTGTCGGCAACCAGACCAATATCGTGCAGGTCAACCTGACCGCCCAGGAAGGCCTGACCCAACAGATTCGCACCATGCAGCAGTCGGAATCCGGCGTGAATCTGGACGAGGAGGCTACCAACCTCATTCGCTACCAGCAGTATTACCAGGCCAGCGCTAAAATCATCGAGGTGGGCGGCACCCTGCTGGACACCATTCTCGGGCTGCGTAGCTGACAGGAGCCATCGCCATGCGCATCAGTACCTTGACCATGTATAACCAGAGCGTGACCTCGATCAATCGCCAGCAGGGCGACTTTCTCAAGATCGGCCAGCAGATTGCCACCGGTCGCCGGCTGCTGACCCCCGCCGATGATCCCCAGGCGGCCACCAAGGCGCTGGGTGTCGCCCAGTCAAAGGCGGTTGCCGAGCAGTACGGCGATGCACGGGTCGGCGCGCGCAGTGCCTTGACCCAGCAGGAATCGGTATTGAACAGTATTTCCGATGCCCTGGTGAGAACCAAATCGCTGATGGTGCAGGCCGCCAATGCCACCCTCAGCGATGCCGACCGCGCTTCCATCGCCAGCGAGATGCGCGGCGTGATGGAAATGGTATTGGGGCAGGCCAACGCCACCGATGGCAACGGTCACTATTTGTTTGGCGGCTACCGCGATAACAGCCCGCCCTTCGTCAGGGATGTTTCCGGCAGTGTCGTCTATGTGGGCGACAGCAATGATCGCCAGGTGCGCATCGACGCATCGCGCCTGATGGAGGCCGCGGACAGCGGCGATGGTGTCTTTCTGGCGATACAAAGCGGTGCCGGCTATGTGGCGGAGGCGGATGCGGCGAACAGCGGCAGTGCCACCTTTGTCGGCCCGCGGGTGGTGGACTCCTCCGATCCGGGTTTCGGCGCCGCCTATGACATCAGTTTCAGTGTGGTGGGAACCGATACCAGCTACAGCATTAATGGTGGGCCCCCGGTGACCTACCAGCCGGGGGTGGCAGTGACCTTTGGCGGTCTATCAATGACATTTGAAGGCGTGCCGGCGGATGGCGACAGTCTCACCGTCGATAAGGCAAGCCAGATGAACACCAATCTTTTCGCCACCTTTGAAAAGGTGATAGCCACCCTGGAGACCCCCGCCCAAACCGATGCCCAGAAGGCCAGCCTGGCCAATACCATCAGTACCTCCATGCGGGAGTTCGACAACAGTTTCGACAATATCCTGACGGTGCGGGCCTCTTCCGGGGCGCGCCTCAACGAGCTCGACGCACTGGATCTGGTGGAGGAGAACCGCATTCTCAACTACCAGCAGACGCTGTCCGAGTTGGTGGACCTGGATTATGTCGAGGCGATCTCCGATTACACCCTGCGCCAGGTGGGCCTGCAGGCCGCGCAGAAAACCTTCGTGGATATCAACAAGCTGTCGCTGTTCAACCTGCTGTAGCCACAGGTCACCCCGGCACTGGCGGCGGTTCAGCGCTGCCGACCGGCGCCGCGGCTGCTACCCCAGCAACTTCGCCAGGTGTTCAAAGAACTGTAAGCCCTCGCTGAACAGTCCCTCCAGAAAACGCCCCAGATCATTCATCAGCACCGACAGCAGAAATATGCCCGCCGTCAGGGAAATGGGAAAGCCGATGGAAAACACCGTGAACTGGGGAACCGCCCGGTTGAGGATGCCCATTCCCAGGTTGATGGCCAGCAGCGCGGTAATCAGCGGCAGTGCCAGCAGCAACCCCGAGACAAAAACCGTGCTGGCAAATTGCACCAGCATTTCAAAGGCGCTGGCATTAAGTCCGCTAAAGCCTATCGGCAGCTCGACAAAGGTGCCGACGAGGATCTGGATCACCAGCAGGTGTCCATCAAAGGCCAGGAACATCAACAGCGCCAGCATATAGAGCAGCCGCGACAGGATCATGGTGTTGCCGCTGTCGGGGGAATAGAAGGTGGCAAAAGCCAGTCCCATTTGCAGGCCGATCAGCTCGCCGGCGAGCTGTACCACGGTAAAGACAATATGCAGTGCCAGGCCGAGGGCGAGGCCGATCACAATCTGTTCCACCAAAATTCCCAACCCCTGCCAGGAGAGCAGCGGCGTGCTGGGGAGCGCGGGCAGCGTGGCGCCGGCGATAAAGGTGAGAAACAGTGCCAGGCCGATTTTAATTCTGGCGGGAACGCTGGAGTGTCCGAACAGCGGGGCGGCGAGCAGGAACGAGGAGATGCGCGCAAAGGGCCACAAAAAGAGCGTCAGCCAGTCCTCCAGCTGGGCAAAGGTCACATCGATCATGGCGCCGGCTCAATAACGCGCTAGTTCACCATCAGCGGAATGCTGGCAAACAGGTTTTCGGTGAACTCCGTGATCAGGGCGAGCAGAAACGGCCCGGCGATCGCCAGGGCGACAAACACGCCGAGTATCTTGGGAATAAAGGACAGGGTCATCTCGTTGATCTGGGTGACGGCCTGAAACAGGCTGACCAGCAGGCCGATGATCAGGGCGGTGAGCAGCGGCGGTGCTGCCAGGTACAGGGTCACGCGCATGCCCTGGTGGGCCAGATCCATAATTGATTCCGGGGTCATGGGTAGCTCCTGTGCTAGACGTAAAAACTCTGTGCGAGTGAGCCGATAATCAGCTGCCAGCCATCCACCAGCACAAACAGCATCAATTTGAACGGCAGGGAAATCGTCGACGGCGGCACCATCATCATCCCCAGGGACATCAGCACGCTCGCCACCACTAGGTCGATGATGAGAAACGGGATGAAAATGGTAAAGCCGATCTGGAAAGCGGTTTTCAGCTCGCTGGTAATAAAGGCGGGGATCAGCGCCCGCAGCGGGACTTCCTCCGGTCCCTGCAGGGCGTCGAGTTGCGCCAGTTTGGCGAACAGCGCCAGATCGGTTTCACGGGTCTGGGTCAGCATAAAGGTTTTCAGGGGCTTGCTGCCCTCCACGGCGAACTGCTGGAACGTGATTTCCTCGCTGGCCAGTTTGGGCCAGGCGGTTTCATAGATCTGGTTCAGTACCGGGGACATGACAAAAAACGTCAGGAACAGCGCCAATCCCAATAATACCTGGTTGGGTGGCGCGGACTGGGTGCCGATGGCGGTGCGCAACAGGCTCAGCACGATGACGATGCGGGTGAAGCTGGTCATCATCAGCAGCATGGCCGGGAGAAAGGCCATGCTGGTCAGCAGAATCAGGGTTTGCAGTTGCAGCGACCACTCCTGGCCGCCGTCGGCGGTGGGGCGACTGACGATGCCGGTGATACCCTGGGCCAGCAGATCCCCGGACAGGGCGGCCAGCCACAGAAAGGCCGCGGCGGCCAGCAGCCGTTTACCGCTCAGCAGCCGGGCGAGCCCGGCCGGTGGGGAACGTCGCGCCATCAGTTGCCGCTATCCCGATCGCGAATCCGCAGCAGCCGGCTGGCGAAACTCTCGGCGCCCTGGTCGGCACTGTGCACCGCATCGGCGGGGGCGTCGAGCTGGTGCAACAGGTTGACCTGTCCGCCCCCCACGCCCAGTACCAGCCAGGTCTGTTCAATGGCCACCACCACCACGCGCTCCCGCTGGCCGATGGCACAGCTGGAGATGATCCGAAGATTTTTTCCGCCCAGTAAATGTTGCCTGTTGAGGCGCTTCAGCAGGAAACTGCACAGCCAGATGGTGGCCACCACCAGCAGCAGTGCCAGAGAGGTCTTGCCGAGCATCGCCAGGCTGTTCACCGCATCCCCGGCGAGCTGTGGTGATACCTGGCTGGCGCTGTCCGCAGTGAGGCTGCCGACATCCTTGAGGCCGTTCATCGGTTTAACTTCTGCGCCCGCTCTGAAGGGGTAATGATATCGGTGACACGAATGCCGTATTTGTCATCGACCACCACCACTTCGCCCTGGGCGATCAGGTGGCCGTTGATCAAGATGTCCATGGGGTCGCCGGCCAGCCCTTCCAGCTCCACCACTGAACCCTGGGTCAGTTCCAGCAGCTGTTTGATGGTGATGCGGGTGCGGCCCAGCTCGACATTCAGTTTCACCGGAATGTCCATGACCATTTCGAGTTCACGGGGCGGGGCAACACTCTCTCCCTTGTTGAGGGGTTTGAAGATGTCGCCGTTGGCCGTTTTGCTTTCCGCTGTGGCAGCGGCGGCCGCCGGTTGTGCCGCCACGGGTTCTTTGGCTGGCGACGCCACGGCCGCTTGCTGTTCGGCCAGGGCGTCGGCCCAGGGGTCTTCAACGTCGCCCTGGGGGGCCTCGGCGGCTTGCTCGGCCAGTGCGACATCCCAGTCATCGGCGGCGGATGGCGTGTTCTCGTTCTCACTCATGTTTTGATTTCCCGGCACGGCTGGAGGGGTGCTTGTTCAACTGTTCTGATGGCAGGACGGGCACCTGCGCGTGTTCAATGACCCGGCTGACAGAGAGCGCGCGATGCTCATTGAGGCTGCCGTAGTCGCACTCGATGATGGGAATGCTGTCGATCCGCGCGGTCACCTTTTCCGGCAGGGTGATGGGCAGTACATCGCCCACTTTCAGGGCCAGCACCTCGCTGATGCGCCGGGTGATGCTGGCAAAATCCGCCACGATTTCGACATGGGTTTCCTTGATTTCGCCGGCGATGCGCTTGTTCCAGAGCGCTTCGTTCTGGCTGTCCCGGTCGGTGACCGGATTGACCAGCAGGTCCTTCAATGGCTCGATCATGGCGAACGGCATACAGATCTGGAAATCGCTGGCGTGGTTGCCCACTTCCAGGTGAAAGGTGGTATTGACGACGATTTCATTGGGCGAGTTGGTGATGTTGGCAAACTTGGCCTGCATCTCCGAGCGCAGGTAGCTGATCTCCACAGGAAAAACCGCCTGCCAGGATTCCTGGTAGGCGTCGGTGGCCAGCGACAGCAGACGGCGAATAATGCGTTGTTCGGTACTGGTGAACTCCCGCCCCTCCGACTTGGTATGGAAGCGCCCGTCGCCGCCGAACAGGTTGTCCACCACCATAAACACCAGGTTGGGGGGGAACACCACCATGGCCGTGCCGCGCAGCGGCTTGACGCTCACCAGATTGATATTGGTGGGCACCGGCACATTGCGGGAAAAGGTGCTGTAACTCTCGTAGCGCATGGAGTCGACGGTGATGTCGGCATTGCGGCGAATCAGGTTGAACAGGCTGATTCGGAACAGGCGGGCAAAGCGCTCGTTGACGATATCCAGCGCATGCAGCCGTTCGCGAATAATGCGGTGTTGGGTGGCGGGGTTGTAGGGCCGGATGCGCGATGCTTCTTTCTGGCTTGAGGGCGTGTCGCTGTCCCCGCTGACGGTATTCAGCAGCGCATCGATTTCATCCTGCAACAGCACATCACTTTGCGACATCTGGCCCGTCTCTACTCTCTGTTATTGGACGATAAATTCACTAAACAGCACCGAGCTGATGGCCAGTGGCGGCTGCGGGTGGGTCAGGGGCTGGTCAAACATGGCCAGCACCTGTTGGGTCAGCAACTCCTTGCCCGCCGCGGAAAACAGTTCCTCCGCGGTCTTGCTCGACAGCAGCAGCAGCAGGCGGCTGTGGACCTCGGGCATATGGGTATTGAGCAGTTCCCGGGTCTCGTCATTGTCCACTTTCAGGGTCAGGCTGGTGTACAGCAGGTGCTGACCGTACTGGTCGCCGACCAGGTTGACCGTCATGGGGCCGACTTTGACAAAGATCGGCGCGGGCGCCACCCCGGGTTCAGCTTTCGCCTGTTCTGCCGCTGCAGGGTTTGCGTCGCCCTTCTGCTTGGCGACCAAGAAGTAGACGTTTGCCGCGGTCAGCAGGCAGAGCACGACCCCGGCGATGATGATGAACAGTTTGCCCTTGCCCTGCTTTTCTTTGGTTTTTGCCACGTGTTAACCCCGGATCAATAAGCTGGGCCCAGTATAGGGATCGCCCTGGGCGGGCGATGGCCTGATAAGTGTCGATAAACGGTCGTATATCCGGCTTTTAACGCCGGGAGGCCTAGATATACAAATTGATGCGCCCGCTATTGGCCAGGGCCACCGGGTTTGCCTGCGGGGCGTCCACCCGGTCGCCGAGCTCCTCCACCGCCGGGCCGCCCGCCGCAGCCGCTTTGTGCTGTTGGGCGAACTCGCGCTGCTGCTCACCCCGGTGTTCGCCGACCATGGCCTCTCCCAGGCTGATGCCCTGTTCCGCCAGCAGCTCGCGCAACTGCGGCAGGGCATTTTCCAGCGCGGTGCGGACCTGCGGGTTATGGGCGCTGAAGTGGAAGTTGGCCCGCTGGTCGGAGAGATCGATATCCACCACCAGTGGCCCCAGCGACGCCGGGTTCAGGTGCAGTGAGACCTGCTGGTCGTTGTTCTGCACCATGGCCAGCAGGTGCTGGCCAAATTCACCGGCCCACTGCGGGGAGGCAAGCGGCGCTTTGACGCCGAGATGAGTCACGCTGTTGGTATCCCGGAGTTGACTGCCGAGGGCGGCCTGAAAACCGCTGGGCAGGGCGCTGTTCCCGCCCGCGGCGCTGGTCGTCGCACCCTCGCCCAGAGGCGGCTCCACGGCGAATGCGGCGGCCGTCTGCTGCGCGCCGGTGCGCGCCGCCAACAGCGGGGGGGCACCGTCGGCATCGGGATAAGCGTCTGTCGGCTCGACGCTCTCGCTCGCCCCAGCGGTCGCTAGCGCCGCCGCCTGGGTCTTCATTTCCGCACCCCGTGGGGATGGGTTCTGGCCTGTCTGAGTCCAGGTTACCGCGGCCTTCACGGGGGTGGTGGTGGCAGCGACGGCGGGCAGTTCGCCCGCGCTGTCCGGGGGAGCGTCAGCGGCTGCGGCGGCCGCCTCGGCCAGGCTCTGGGGTGCGGCGCCCGCCGCCATCGCCTCGACCAGCCCCGGCGGTATCGCCCCGGCCTGCACCAGCGGCACGGCACCGGGGTGGTCGAGCAGGGCCTGCGCCAGGCTTTCAAAGCGCTGGGCCAACTGCGGATTCGCCCAGGACAGGGGGGCGTCGGCGGTGAGCGCATTCAGGTTGCCAAACGGCAGGTGGTTGGCGGCGGGGGCGACGGTCAGCGCACCGCTCCCGTTGGTCGCATCGGTGCCGTTTTCCCGCTGTTCGTCTGGCCGTTCCCGCTGTTGCCGGGCAACGTTTTTCAGGGTATTGGCAAAGCTCTCAGACGGCAGGTCGCCTTCCACCCCGCTGGGGGACTCGACCGGACGGTCGACCTGACTGGGCAAGTTGACGATGGCATTGATGTCCATGGCTACTCCTGGGCGTTGGGGTCAGAGGCATTGGCAAAGGCGGACGTGCGCGACATCAGCGTGACGCTGATGTCGTCGTGCAGGCGCTGTTCGCGGCGCTGCTCTCCCTGGCGCTGCACGGCGTTGAGGCGCGCGGCCAGGGTGTCGTAACCGACCAGTTGTTGTTGTTTTTCACGCCAGGATTCGCGGTGCTGAACAACACTCTGTTCGTGTTTGGCGAGTTTTTCCTGGGCCTGTTGAATGGCGTTGTCGAGCATCGCCAGGAAGCGCTGGAACTCCCTCAGGGTAGTGAGTTCGATACCTTCGGTGGCCAGGCCGTGCAGCTGGTTGCGGTATTCCAGTCGGTAGGCCACCAGTTGGTCGATCTGCACGCTGATAAGGCGCTGGTCACGCTGTTTAGTGGCCAGCAGTTTGGCGGCGGCATCGCGGGCCTCCCGGGCCAGGTTGGTCAATAGCGCCAGTGATTCTTTTCTCATGTTGCTGATCCGAAGATGGCGGCGAGTCCGCGCTCTGTCTGTTCTACCGAGGCGCCCTCGCTGAACGGCTGGCGCAGGAAGCTCTCCAGTTTGGGGTACATTTCCACCGCCAGATCCAGTTGCGGATCGCCGCCGGGGCTGTAGGCGCCGACGCTGATGAGATCGCGGTTGCGCTGATAGCGTGAAAAAAGCTGCTTGAAGTGCTGGGCGATGTCGAGCTGCTGCTTGCTGACAATCGCGTTCATGGCGCGGCTGATGGAGGCTTCGATATCGATGGCCGGGTAGTGCCCGGCCTCTGCCAGGGTGCGGGACAGCACGATGTGGCCGTCGAGGATGGCGCGGGCGGAATCGCCGATGGGATCCTGCTGGTCGTCCCCCTCGGTCAGGACGGTGTAAAAAGCGGTGATGGAGCCGCTCCCCCGGGGGCCATTGCCCGCGCGCTCCACCAGCGCCGGCAACTTGGCAAATACCGAGGGCGGATAGCCTTTGGTGACCGGCGGCTCGCCAATGGCCAGGGCGATTTCCCGCTGCGCCATGGCGTAGCGGGTCAGCGAATCCATGATCAGCAGCACGTTGTGTCCCCGGTCGCGGAAATCCTCCGCCAGGCGGGTGGCATAGGCCGCGCCCTGCAGGCGTTGCAGCGGCGAGGTGTCCGCCGGCGCGGCCACCACCACGGAACGTTTGAGGCCGTCGGCGCCGAGGATGTTGCTGATAAAGTCCTGCACCTCCCGGCCCCGTTCGCCGATCAGCCCGACGACAATTCTGTCGGCGGCGGTAAAGCGCGCCATCATCCCCAGCAGCACCGACTTGCCGACCCCGGAGCCGGCGAACAGCCCCATGCGCTGGCCGCGCCCCACCGTCAACAGGGCATTGATGGCGCGCACCCCCACATCGATGGGCGCCTCGATGGGCGCCCGGGCCAGCGGATTGATGGCCGGCGTCGCAAGGGGGACCTTCGGGGCACCCTTGAGGGGGCCGAGGTCGTCGAGGGGATCGCCGCTGCTGTCCAGCACCCGACCCAGCAGGGCATCGCCGACGGGAAAGCGGCGGGTGTGGGTGCCGCAGTCCTCGGTCAGGGCAAAAACCCTGGCACCGGGGGTCAGGCCGCTGATTTCGTGCAGTGGCATCAGGTAGAGTCGTCCGTTGGCAAAGCCCACCACTTCCGCTTCCGCATAGCGTTTGTGTTCGAGTTGGTTGTCGCGGGCCACTTCGATCTGGCAGGCGCTGCCCAGGGGGACTTTCAGGCCGACGGCTTCCAGCACCAGGCCGCTGGCCCGCACCACCCGGCCGCTCTGTTGGTAGGCTGTGCCGGCGGCGACCCGCTGGCGAAACTGGCCGAGGGAATGCTGCCAATCGAACATCCTGGCCGATTCTCCCTGAGGGGCATCCACTAACCGTTGCCCCCGACCACTCTGGCCAGGCTGCGGCGCTGGCGGACCTGGGCGAGAATCATTTTGCAGCGGGTTTCCCAGCTGGCGTCGCACTCCTCGTGGGCGCTGATCAAGCGGCAGCCCCCCCGGGTGATCAGGTCGTCGGATTGCAGGCTCCAGCCCGCCACCTCCAGCTCGCTGCCCATCAGTTGTTCCACCAGTTCGCGGTCCTCCGGGTGCAGGCAGAGGCGGGGTTTGCCATTCAGGCTCGGTTCGGTGTGGAGCAGTTCCTTGACCACTTCCAGGATCAGGACGGGGCGCTCATCGAGCTGGTCGCGGGCCAGTTGTCGACCGATGGCCAGGGACACGTCCACCAGCTCTGCGGCGATGTCGGTGTCGAGCTGTTGCATGGCCACGGCAAAATTGGCCACCAGCTGGGTTAGGGGTTGCAGGCTCTGTTGCAGCTGCTGCGCCAGTTCCTTTTGTGCCGCCAGGCGACCTTCCCGGAGCCCTCGCTCGAGGCCCTCCTTCCTGCCTGCCTCGAAGCCCGCTTTTTTGCCGCTGTCGAAGCCCTCCTTGTGGCCCGCCTGGCGTCCCGCGGTCAAGCCGGCCTGGTAGCCCTGCTGGCGCTCATCGGGCGGGTTTTTTTTCTGGCCTTTGGGCTGGCTGGCTGTTTCGGGTTGCGGCGGATTGGCCGGCGCCAGTTTGGTCATCTGCCAGGGCTGCCAATGGCTGGAGAGCGGCGCGGTTTTGTCCAGCTGAGGGTCAGACATATTGGTCGTTTCCTGTCGACAGGGCGATTTCGCCGGAGTCCGCCAGGCGCCTTACCACCTGCAGGATGGCTTTCTGCTCGGCTTCCAGCTGGGATACCCGAACCGGTCCCCGGTTATCCATGTTGTCGATCAGCAATTCGGCGGCGCGCTGGGACATGTTGCTGGTGAACTTGTTCATCAGCGGTTGCGGCGCGCCCTTCAGGGCGATGGCCAGGGAATCATTGTTGATCTCTTTCAGCACCATCTGGATGGCCCGGTCATCCAGCTCGATCATGCTCTCGAACAGGAACATTTCGTCGATGATGCGTTGCGCCAGGTCCTCGTTGTAGGCCCGCACCGCTTCGATGGTGGCCTCCTCGACACTGCTGTTCATCAGGTTGAGGATTTCCGCGGCGGTTTTCACGCCGCCCATTTTGCTGCGTTTCAGGTTCTGGCCATCCAGCATGCCACCCAGTACCTCGGTGAGTTCGTGCAGCGCCGCCGGTTGCACCCCGCTGAAGGTGGCGATGCGCAGCACGATGTCCTGGCGCAGCTTGTCGTCAAACAGCTCGAGAATGCTGGCGGCCTGACCGCGCTCCAGGTGAACCAGGATGGTGGCGATGATTTGCGGGTGTTCATCGCGAATCATTTCGGCAACGGTGGGGGCCTCCACCATGTTCAGCGCGTCGATGCCGGAGGTGGCGGTACTGGTTTCGACGATATCGTCCAGCAGGCTGGCGGCGCGCTCGCTGCCGAGCACCTTGGTCAGCACGGCTTTGATGTATTCGCCGGAGCCCTGCCCGAGCAGTGAAAGCTCCTCGGATTCATCGTAAAAATTATCCAGCACCCGCTGCATTTCCTCGTGGGAGATCTGTCCCAACATGGCCATTTCGTGGCTGAGGTCCTCGATTTCCCGCATGGTGAGGTGTTTGAACACTTCCGCCGTGCTGTCTTCGTCGAGGGCCATCAACAGGATGGCACCCATGCGCGGGCCGCTGGCCTTGAGTGACAGTTCGTTGCTCATCCCTTGTTTATCCAGCTGCGCACGATCATGGCAATCAGGCGGGGATCATCTTTGGCCGCCTGTCGCACCTCATCGATACTCTGCTCATAGTTGGAGGCCTTGCGCCTGCGGCCGTCCAGGGATTTGCGGGCGGCGATGTTTTCGGCAGCGGGCTCACCGCTGGGGTCGGGAATGCCGGCCCCCAACATGGTCGGTGGTATGGGAATCCTGGGGGTCGGGGAGGGCTGCAGGTGCTTGCGCAGCAAGGGCCGCAGGACGATCTGGAAGATCACCAGCGCCCCGATCGCCGCGGCCAGGTAACGGGCCAGGCTGAGGATCAGCTGCTGGCCGCCGACTGTCTTCCAGAAGGGCGGTTCGGTCAGCTCCGGGGCTGCGGCTTCGCTGGCAGGCTGTTCGGTGAACGGGCTGTTGACCACCTGCACCTGATCGCCGCGGGCCTCGGAGAAGCCCATGGACTGTTTGACCAACAGGGTGACCTGCTGCAACTCCTCCTCGTCGAGGGGTTTCATGAGCGGGTTGCCTTCTTCGTCCAGTTCGCTGCGGTAATTGACCACCACGGCGCTGCTCAGGCGCTCAATGCGGGCGCTTTGGTGCTGGATGTGAATGATGTTGCGATCGACTTCGTAATTGACGGTGTTTTCCCGCTGCAGGCTGCCGCCACTCTTGGCCGCTGGGCTGTTGCCGGCTTTGTCGCCCTTGCCCTTTGCCGGGGGCGGTGAGGTCGGCGGGGCATTGGACAGGGCGCCGGGAATGCCCGCGGCGACGGCATCGGAGCCGTCGAGGTTGGTGCTCCACTGGGCGCTGCGCACCGCGGCGGAAGCGCCGTCCTGGTTGGGCACGAAATGCTCGACGGTTTCCTCGCGACTGGAAAAATCAATCTGGGCGGTGACCTGGACATGGATGTTGTTGCGGCCAAACAGCGGGGTCAGGGTGTTTTCAATGCGTTCGCGATAGGTGTTTTCCACCTCCTGGACATGGTCGAGCTGGGTGCGTTCCTGGCGGGTGTCGGGTCGGCCGGAGTTGGACAGCAGGTTGCCATTCTGGTCGACCACGGTAATGTTGTTGGTGGTCAAGCCGGATACGCTGCTGGACACTAGGTGGACAATGGCATTGACCTGGCCGGGGTCCAGCACACGGCCAGGGTGCAGGGTCACCAGCACCGACGCTTTTGCCGGTTCGCGGTTGCGCACAAAGACGGATTCCTTGGCCAGTGCCAGGTGGATGCGGGCGTTGACCACCGGCCACAGGGCCTGTATCGAGCGCACCAGCTCGCCCTCCAGGCCGCGCTGGAAGTTGAGCTGTTCGGCAAATTGACTGATGCCAAAGGCCTGGTTATCCATCAGTTCGAAGCCGACCCCGGCCCCGTTCGGCAAGCCCTGTTCCGCCAGTTGCAGGCGCAGCATATGCACCTGGTCCTCGGGGACGAGGATCGCATTGCCGCCTTCGCTGAAGCGATAGGGCGCCGTGCGCTTGTCCAGTTCGTTGATGATGCGGCCGCCGTCGGCTTCGCTGAGATTGCTGAACAGCACCCGGTACTCGGGGGTTTCCGCCCAGATAAACAGCGCCATGATGACGGCGACCGCTGCGGCACCCAGCATCATGGCCAGCACCAGGGAATTGTTGCCGCGCAGTTTGTGCAGGATGGCGTTGGCGGAGGTCAGCGACGGCACGCCAGTCTGGAGGACATGGCTGGTGGATTCTGCAATTGGCGGCGCACTGCTCATAGAACGTTTAACCTTTCTCTGTCGAGGTGCCGAGCCGTTTGGGAAGACGCTGCCGGGCGGGAAAAGCCGCTGTTGCCCGACCGTTCGTTATGACTAAAAACGGTCGGCCTGTGTTGGGCGGCACGCCTCGAGTCGAACTATTATCAGCACTCGGTGACGGGCTATAAGCCGAGAAAGCGCTATTTTTTGGTCGCTAATTGATGGATTGCTCCGGTCGGGGGTGCTGGTAACCTCTCGCCTCATCCACAAACCCTGAAGCAGGAGGCGAATTGTGGCTATTCCACCAATTCACTCAGCCCTTCAGCAAATGCACACCCTGGCGGCGCAGGCCGCCGCGAAAAACGATGTGGCGGTTGTGCCGCATGGGACCGCGGAGGTTGGCCGGAGCGGTTTTATTGATGAGCTGCAGAGTTCCATCGAAAAAATCAACCAGCTTCAGGGCGCCGCGAGCAGCAGCATGAAGGCCTTTGAGGTGGGCGATCCGAATGTGTCCCTCAGCGAGGTGATGGTGGATAAGCAAAAAGCCGGGCTCGCTTTCGAGATGGGGGTGCAGGTTCGCAACCGCCTGATTCAGTCCTACAAGGAAATTATGAATATGCAGGTTTAACGGCGGCATGTTCGCCCTAAACCTTTTGGTCCAGCAGCAGGCCGGCCAGCTCATCCAGTCTTTCCGCAATGCGCAGTACTTCTTCCGAGGGAAACTGGCGAATCACCGTGCCGGTCTCCCGATCAATGATGCGGGTAACAATTTTCGCTGACTTCTGCTGGATGTCAAACTCCACCCCGTAGGGGCGCACCACATCGTTCACCTGCTGCACCGCTTTCACCAGCGTTTCCATGGAGGCAGGTTGTTCCGCCGTGGCGGCCGGGGGGAGCTGCTCGAGCACCCGCTCAACCCGTTGTGAGCCGGAGAGTTGCCCCAGGTTGAGTTCACTGGTGCCAGCCAAATTGTTTGATGATTGCAATAGCGTCATGGCATCGATTCCTGCTGTTATTAACCCTCATCGGCAGGGCTGTGGATTACTTTAATTTCTCGATCTGTCGCGCCCGTCGAGGCGAGAAAAGAACCATCCGAGCGCGCGACGCATCACAGTTTCTGACCGCGCTGAAGGCGCGCCCCGGCCATCAACCCACAGCCAATCAACAGGTTGGAAATAAACCGGCCAGACATAAAAAAGGGGCGCCCATGACGGGCGCCCCCAGGCTCGGGCGTAATGCGGAGATTAACGCAGCAGCGACAACACAGTTTGTGGAACCTGGTTTGCCTGGGCCAACACAGAGGTGCCGGCCTGTTGCAGGATCTGCGCGCGGGTCATGTTGGAGACTTCCACGGCGTAGTCGGCATCTTCAATCCGTGAACGCGCGGCAGACAGGTTGGTGCTGGTCGCGGCCAGGTTGGTGATGGCCGATTCAAAGCGGTTCTGCATGGCACCCAGTTCGGAGCGCAACACATCCACTTCGCTCAGTGCGGTATCCAGTGTCGCCAGCGGGTCAGCGGTCAGCTGGTCGCCCAGGGTGACGGCGCCGGTGGACTCGTCAACGGTGGCATCGTAGTAGACGGTGTTGCCGTCGGTGTCTGCACCTTTTACCACATAACCGCTGTTATCGGCGTAGGCGTAGACTTCGGCGCTGCTGCCCACCAGGGCGGTGTCCAGGCCGCTGGTGTCGATGGCGACAGTGGCAGTGGGATCGCTCACCTGATCCAGGGCGGCGCTCAGGTTGGTGGTTGAGTAAGTGGCCGCTGCGGAGCTGTCATAGTCCACCTGGCCGTAGGTGGCGGAGGTGCTGTCCAGGTCGACAGTGGCATCGTGGTAGGTGGTGCCGCCATCGAGGCTGACGACAAATTCACCGTTCTCGTTGACGAACAGTTCCGGGGTTGCCGCCGGGTTGGCGTCCACGAAAGTGCCGTTTTCCAGATCCTGGGCTTCCAGGGTGACGCCGCCGCCCACCGATACGCCGTCGGTGCCGGTTACCTGGCTATAGTCCGCAGTTACCGTTGCGGCATCGACGTCACCGCCGGTACCGTCACCGACGGCTGTGCTGGTGTCGAATTCCAGAGCGCCGGTGGTGGCGTTGTAGGTGGCGTTGAAACCTTCACCGGTGGTGCTGTTGACCACGATAATGTGATCGGGGTCCGCGCTTTCCACGTAGATGTCATAGGCTGCGGCGGCTGCGCCGTCGGCAAAGGTGGCGTCACTGACATTGAGGGAAGCGGGCACGGTTTCGGTGGTCGCTGTTGTGGAGAGTTCGTCGGTCAAGAAGGTGTTGCGCACATCAAAACTGGTGAGGCCGAGTTTTTCAGCGGACATTTCGCGCAGGTTCATGGTGATTTTCTCACCGTCGTTGGCGCCGACCTGGATGGTGACACCCTGGTCGCTGGCCAGCACCTTGACGCCGTTGAAACTGGTTTCGGCGGAGATGCGGTTGACCTCATCCAGGCGTTGGGTAATTTCATTCTGGATGGATTCGAGGTCGGATGCGGAATTGGTGTCATTGGCGGCCTGAACGGACAGTTCGCGAATGCGCTGCAAGTTATCGTTGACCTGATTGAGGGCGCCTTCAGCGGTTTGCGAAATGGAAATGCCGTCGTTGGCGTTGCGCTGGGCCTGCATCAAACCGGTGATTTGCGATGAAATTCGGTTGGCAATTGCCTGACCGGCAGCGTCGTCTTTTGCGCTGTTGATGCGCAGACCCGAAGACAGGCGCTCCATCGAGGTTTGCAGGGCGCTCTGGGAGCGGCCCAAGTTCTGCTGCCCGATCAGGGCAGTGATGTTGGTATTGATAACTGACATGGTCGTATCCTTCCTAACAGTGTTTTGATGATTAGGGACTGATAGCTGACACAGCCGTCGGTCCTGGGTCACGGTACAATGGCCGCTAGAGAGTATGTCGGCGGAAATTTCAATAGCTTTAGGGTGGGCTGTTATTTTCTCGGTGCAGCGGTCGTCCAGGCACTGCCCCGCCCGGTCAGTTCACGGTTTTATTCCCCTCCCATCGACCTGTGTTGTGAGTCTGTCCGCTTGATAGCGCCGGCTGTTGTTGTCGGCGCCGTGCGCTGTTTGCTGTTTCCTGTGAATGATTTAAGTGGCCGCCGGTTTCGCCGATAGCTATTGCATGCCCCGTGCGGGTAGAGATGGTTGTGACGGGAATAACGGGTAATGCGGCAGCAGGGTGAAGTAATTATTGTTGATGATCCGTCAGAGGCGGCGGAACTGCTCAATGAACTGATGGTGCTGCCGGGGGCATTCCTGAAGTTTGACGAAGACAGCGACAACGCCTTTCCGGTGTATGTTAATTGCGCGGCAGATGATGAAAAAAACCTGGCGATTGAGATCAGTTCCGCCGCCGGGTGGCCCGCAGAATTGGCGGCGGGAAAAGAATTTTTTCTGTTGGCACACAGC
>NZ_JBFHQR010000022.1:0-24803 GCF_041592135.1 Porticoccus sp.
AGTACCCGACCTCGGCGGAGCCGAGACCGTAGAAGTGATCGAGCTGTGTGTGGCGCCGGGCGACCGGGTCGAGCTGGAACAATCCCTGATTGTGCTGGAGTCAGACAAGGCCACCATGGACGTGCCCAGCACCCGGGCGGGGGTGATTAAAAGGCTGCTGGTCAAGACCGGCGACAAAGTCAGCGAAGGTTCGCCGATCGTCGAGATTGAAATGGCAGCCACTGATACCGAAGTCGGGTCCCCTGCGGTTGAACCCGACACGAATAATGAGCCGGCGGCCGTTGGCAGTGCTCCGGTCGCCGCTGCCAACGTGGCGAGCACAGCCACCGAGCAAACAGCCCGGGTGCCGGACACCGGTACCGAAGAGCCGTTGGAAATCATCGAGCTGTCCGTCGCCGTCGGTGATGAAATCGCCGAGGGCGATGGCCTGGTGGTGGTGGAAACGGACAAGGCCACGATGGAAGTGCCCGCCGCATTTGGTGGTCGGGTAAAAGAGCTGTTGGTCAAGGTCGGCGACAAGATTACCAGCGGCGATGCCATCGCTGTGCTAGTCACCTCCGGCGCCGCTGAAAGTCCGGCCCCTGTGAATGAACCAACTGCGGCGGCTGAGACTGTGGTGGCAGAATCGTCTGCTTCTGCGCCGACGGGAGCTGTTGTGGAGCAGGATGTGCTGGTGCCCGATACCGGCGGTGCCGATGCCGTAGAAGTGATTGAAATCGCGGCTGAGTTGGGTGCCCAGTTAGCTGAAGGTGATGGCATTCTGGTGGTGGAAACGGATAAGGCCACTATGGAACTGCCTGCGCCCTTCGACGGCGAGTTGCTGGAGGTGCTGGTCAAGGTGGGCGACAAGGTGTCCACCGGCGACCGCATTGCCCGCATGAAAACCACCGCTGTGCAGCAGGCAATCCCGGCCGCTGCGCTACCGGTCGCGCCCGTTGCCGCGCCTGCGACCCCGTCACAGGCCCCGCCAGTAGCGGAGCCTGCAGTGGCCCAGCAGATCATTTCCGCCGGGGATGTCTACGCCGGCCCGGCCTCGCGGGCACTGGCCCGGGAGCTGGGTGTGGATCTGCACAGGGTCAGCGGCAGTGGCCCGCGGGGCCGCATTCTCAAGGAAGATCTGCACAATTATGTTAAGCAAGCGGTGGCGAAGGCGGAATCTTCCTCTGCAACTGCTACAAGTGGCGCCGGTATTCCGCCGGTGCCGGATGTGGATTTCAGCAAGTTCGGTGAGATCGAGATGATCCCGCTGCAGAAAATTCACAAGCTCACCGCCGCCAATATGCAGCGCAGCTGGCTCAATGTGCCCCATGTCACCCAGTTTGATGACGCGGATATCACCGAGCTGGAAAGTTTCCGCAATTCCCTCAAGGCTGAGGCGGAAAAACGTGGCTCCAGGCTGACGCCGCTGCCATTCCTGCTCAAGGCCTGCGCCCATGCGCTGGCGGCCAATCCGGAATTCAATCGCTCCATCACCGCCGATGGCGAGCACTTTGTACAGAAAAAATACATTCATATCGGCTTGGCGGTGGATACCCCGCGCGGACTGGTGGTGCCGGTGATTCGCAACGTCGACCAGAAGGGCTTGTGGCAACTGGCAGCGGAAGCCAATGAGCTGGCCGCCAAGGCCCGCGATGGCAAACTCACCGCCGCCGACATGCAGGGCGGCTGCTTCACCATCTCCAGCCTGGGCGCCATCGGCGGCAACGGCTTTACCCCCATCGTCAACGCCCCGGAAGTGGCAATCCTGGGGGTTTCAAAATCCCAGATAAAACCGGTTTGGAACGGCAGTGAATTTGCACCAAAGCTGATGCTGCCGCTGAGTGTCTCCTATGACCACCGCGTCATCAACGGCGCCGACTGCGGTCGCTTTTTCACCTTCCTGGTGGAGGTATTAAGCGATATCCGCCGCCTGGCGCTGTAAACCAGTTAACCCTCGTGATAACGACCCGGCTTCGACCGGGATTTTTTTTTTGCCGAGGGGCCGGGCCGCTAATCCCGCCGATCCCTTTCCCGCCGGAACAGTAGGTTAAGTGCTATAACCATAGGTATGGATGTCGCGGGGCAGGCCTGGGAGGGGCGCTGTCGGGGTTTTCCCGCGGAGCAGCCGCTCTGAGCCGGGCACTGATTAGCTGTCGGCGGGAAAATCGGGCAAACAGCAGTGGTTTGGCTCGATTGAACTGATCCAGTCAACCGAATATCCAAGTATCAGTGGTTGAATCGCAGTCTGAATCGAAGCGAGGGCGAGAGCGTGGTCTGTGAGGGTTTTCTGCAGCAAACCCGGTGGTGGCTCCTGGCCGCCCTGGTAGCCTGTGTGCCATGGGCGGCAGCGGCGGAGACGCCCTTGCCGGATGCGGATCGCCAGGCGGTGCAGTGGGTGATCAATAGCCAGATTTCTGCCTTCCGCGCCGATGATTATCAATCGGCGTATTCTTTCGCCGCGCCCAGTGTCAGGAAAGTGTTCCCCACTGAAGACACCTTTATTTCCATGGTGCGTAGGGACTACATGCCACTCTACCGCCCGGTCTCCTATATCTTTGGGCGCAGTTCCCTGGATGCCGGGGAGGTCCTGCAGGAGCTGCTGGTCACCGACGACCGGCGACAACTGTGGCAGATCATCTATACCCTTGAGCGGCAGGACGACCTGAGCTGGAAAGTATCCAACGTGCTGATGCTGCCCTACAAGGGGGTTTCGGCCTGAGCCTGAACGTCCGGCCCGGACAGGTGTGCCATTCCCCCATTAAAAAACCGGACCCAGGGGTCCGGTTTTTAGTGCCGCGTCGGTTTAGGGACGCTTTTTCTTCGGTTTGTGCTCCGAGCTTCCCCGCGGTTCAGCCTTCGACTTGGCAAAGGTCTTGGCTTTGGCGGGGCTTTTGAGCGGACGTTTGCTCGGGCCCTTGCCTTTGCCGGCGGGTGGGGTATGGCCCTGCTCGTCACCCAGCAGGCTCAGTCGCATCGGGTGCTGGCAGACCCGCACCTTGTTTTTCAGGTGATCGAAAAGCTCCTTGGGCATGCCTTCCGGCAAATCCACGGTGCTGTAGTCATCATAGAGCTTGATGTGGCCGATGTAGCGGCTCTCGATATCCGCCTCATTGGCGATGGCGCCGACGATATCACCGGGGCTGACACCCTGGTTTTTACCCACTTCCATGCGGTAGGTGAGCATGCCGAACTCGCCGAACTCATCGCGCTGCTTGCGGTTTTCAGCGCTGCGCTCAGGGCGTTCAGGCCGCTCCGCACGTTTTTCCGGACGCTCGCGGGGCTCCCTGGCCTCGCGACTGCGAGGTTCTCTCGCCTCCCGGCTGCGGGGCTCACGGGGTTCGCGTTCGCGGAAGGGCTTGTCGCGGCCCGCGCTGCGCTCGCGGTCGCCGGTCTCGATATGCGCCAGTTTCGGGAACAGCGGGCGTTCCTGCTGCAGTTGCCAGGCCAGCACCGCGGCAATATCCGACATGGACAGTTCGCGGTCGTGGGCCAGCTTTTCCAGCAGCTCGCGGAACACATCCAGGTCTTCGGTTTCCAGGTGCTGCACAATGCGCTGCTGGAACTGCTCCACCCGTTGGTTGCTCACCTGCTCGCCGGTGGGCAGTTCCATGGAGGAGATGGCCTGGCCGGTTGACTGTTCAATGGAACGCAGCAGCCGACGCTCTTTCGGGGCCACAAACAGGATGGCCTGGCCTTCGCGGCCGGCGCGACCGGTGCGGCCAATGCGGTGTACATAGGCTTCATTGTCGTAAGGGATGTCGAAGTTGACCACATGGCTGATGCGTTCCACGTCGAGGCCGCGGGCCGCCACGTCGGTAGCGACCACGATATCCACATCGCCTTTTTTGAGGCGGTTGACAGTGCGCTCGCGCAGTGCCTGGCTGAGATCGCCGTTGAGTGCCGCCGCGGAAAATCCCCGCGCTTCCAGCTTCTCTGCCACTTCCACCGTGGCCGATTTGGTGCGCACGAAGATGAGCATGCCGTCAAACTCTTCCACTTCGAGGATGCGGGTCAGGGCATCCATCTTGTGGCGTCCATGCACCATCAGGTAGCGCTGGCTGATGCGCTCCACGGTGCGGGTCTTCGAGGCGATGCTGACTTCCTTGGCATCGCCCAGGTATTTCGATACCACCCGGCGAATGGCCGCTGGCATGGTGGCGGAAAACAGTGCCCGCTGACAGCTCTTGGGGGTCTCGGAGAGGATGGTTTCCACATCGTCGATAAAGCCCATGCGCAACATTTCGTCGGCTTCGTCCAGCACCAGTGCGCGCAGTTTGCTGAGGTCCAGGCTGCGGCGGCGCAGGTGATCGAGAATGCGTCCGGGGGTGCCGACAATGACCTGTGCGCCCCGCTGCAAACCGCGCAGCTGGCCACGCATATCCTGGCCGCCGTAGATGGGCAGCACGTGGAAGCCCTTGATGTGGCGGGCGTAGGTCTGGAATGCCTCGGCCACCTGGATGGCCAGCTCCCGGGTCGGGGTCAGCACCAGGATTTGCGGCGCAGATTGCTTGCCGTCCAGATTGCTCAGCAATGGCAGTGCGAAGGCGGCGGTTTTACCGGTGCCGGTTTGGGCGACGCCGAGCAGGTTGGCGCCTTCCAGTAGTATCGGGATGCTTTGTGCCTGGATGGGGGAGGGCTGTTCGTAACCGAGTTCCTGAACAGCTTGCAACACCGGACTGGCAATGCCCAGTGATGAAAAATCGGGGGAAGACATAGGGGAGCCTGTATGGCCGGAGGCCGGATCAAATGAGGGGCGAAAGTATACGCGTATCGCCCTGAAGAATAAAGGATTTTTCTCGTTGGCGATTACTTTGGGCGGGCGGCCAGCAGGCGGTCGAGCACATTGGCAAACTGCTGTCGCTCGGCATTGCCCAGGCTGGCGGGACCACCGCGAATTTCGCCCGTGTTGCGCAGCTCTTCCATCAGATTGCGCATGGCCAAACGCTGGCGAATATTGGCGGGGGTGAAATGTTCCCCCCGGGGGCTGATGACCTGGGCACCTTTTTCCACCACTTGCGCCGCCAGCGGGATATCCCCGGTGACCACGATATCGCCCGCCACCGCCTGCTGGGCGATGAGGTTGTCGGCGACATCAAAACCGCTTTCCACCTGGCGGAATTTGATCAGCGGTGAGGGGGGGATCCGAATGCTGTGGTTGGCCACCAGGGTCAGGGGCACCAGGCAGCGCTGGGCGGCGCGAAACAGGATCTCCTTGATGGGGTTGGGACAGGCGTCCGCATCTACCCAGATCTGCATGGCCGGTTGCGCTCCTCAGTGTTGGCTGCCGGGGAGGAACCCCAGCAGCAGATGTAAAACCAGGCTAATCAGCAGGATACCGGTGATATTGAGCCACAAGCCGGCCCGCGCCATTTGCGGGATGCGGATCAGGTTGGAGCCGAACACAATAGCATTGGGCGGCGTGGCCACCGGCAGCATGAAGGCGCAGCTGGCGGCGATGGTGGCGGGAATAATGATGGGCAGCGGGTCGATACCCAGGCCCTCCGCCATCACCGCAAAGATCGGTACCAGCGCGGTGGTGGTGGCGGTGTTGCTGGTCAGCTCGGTGAGAAAAATGATCAGTGTCACCACCAGCAGGGTCAGTACCAGCGGCGGGGCATCGTGTGCCCCCGCCAATTGGGCGGCCAGCAGCTCGCCGACACCGGTGCTGCGAATGGCTCCCGCCAGGGCGAGGCCGCCGCCGAACAGCAACAGGATGCCCCAGGGCAGTTTCAGGGCGGTGTCCCAGTCGATCAGAAATTCCCGCTGCCTCAGGTTGACCGGCAGGGTGAACAGCAGCAGCGCGGCAATAATGGCGATGCCGGTGTCACTGATGCCCGCCAGCCCGGGCAGTTTGGCGAGCAGCGGCCTGCCGATCCAGCAGGCCGCGGTGAGCAGGAAAATCGCCAGGGTCAGTTTGGCGCCCAGCGTCCAGGGTTCCGGCGGTTCGTTGAGAATAGCGCCGTCGATGGCCTTCTCGCCGGGGGGGTATATCCAGTGGGTTAGCAGCCACCAGGCAATGGGTATGAACAAAACCACCACCGGCAGTCCCAGTGTCATCCAGCGGACGAAGCTGATTTCGGTGCCCAGTTCGCGCTCGATAAAGGACACGGTAAACATGTTGGGCACCGTGCCGACAATGGTGCCGATACCGCCGATGGAGGCGGCGTAGGCCACCCCCAGCAGCAGGCAGAGACTGAAGTTTTCGCGGTTGGGGGCATCCTTGTCCAGCAGCTGGATGATGCTCATCAGGATCGGCAGCATCACCAGGGTGGTGGCGGTGTTGGTGATCCACATACTGAGGGACGCCGAGACAAACATGAAGCCGCCCACCAGGGTGGCGGGTTTGGTGCCCACCAGGCGCAGTACCGCCAGGGCAAAGCGGCGGTGCAGCCGCCATTTCTCCAGTGCCAGCGCCAGGATAAAACCACCCAGAAACAGGAAGATCAGCGGGTGGGCATAGGCCTGGGCGGTGCTGTTGATATCGGAGGCGCCACCCAGTGGCAACAGCGCCAGCGGCAGCAGTGCGGTGGCGTAAATGGACACCGCTTCGGTGAGCCACCACAGCGCCATCCACACAGCCAGTGCCGCGGTGAGGCGACCGGCTGTGCCCAGTATCACTTCGCTGTCATTCAGGCCGGGGGCCCGGTCGGGCACCAGCCAGAACACCAGCGCGGCCAGCAGTGGCCCGCCGAGCAGTGCCAGCAGGCGGAACTGGCCGAGCAAGTGTTTGAAGCGAGGGCTGGGCATTGTTGTTATGGCCATGGCCGGGAAGCTTAACAGGGTTTGCTGTCGGGATTCACCCGGTCACTGATGCGGGTGATGTTCTCCCTCAGCCCATGATTTTCTCTTTCAGGGTGCGGGCCAGCCAGCCGGCTCGCGGGGAACGGCCGAATTGCTTCTGCCGGGTTTTCAGCAAGCCCTCGCTGAAGGCGCTGCGGCGGCTGTAGTCGATGTGCACATCCAGCAGCACCGGCTGGTGCCGGCTGGCCAGGGTCAGGGCGGTGTCGAGGCCGGCGTCGATTTCCTGGTTATCCTCAATGGCGACATATTCGCAGCCGACGGCATGGGCAAAGGAAATCCAGTCGGCCTCGCCCAGCTTGGTCATGGCGCCGCGGCGGTAGGGGCGCTGTTGGCCCGGCTGGGACAGCTGGCCGTCGTTGAACAGGCAATAGACCACGCCGAGCTGGTATTTGCTGGCGGTAATCGCCTCCATGCCACTCATCATCATCGTGCCGTCACCGACGATGCCCACGGTGGTCCTGGTCGGGTGGGCCAGTTTCAGGGCGTTGGTTGCCGGGACACAGTACCCCATGGCATTGAAATCGCTGGGGGAGATGAACACCCCGCCGGAATAGAGCGGAAACAATTCCGCGGCGAGGAACGTATGGTTGCCTTCATCGCAGGCCAGCAGCGCGTCCTCCGGCAACCGTTTGCGCAGTGCCGCAAAGAAGCGCGCCGGGTTGACCCTGGTGCCGTGGAGTTTCAGCCAGCTGTTGCGGTAGTCCTGCTTGTCAAACGCAATGCGGTTGGCCAGCAGCGTGCTGTCGGCGGGCTGGGGTTTCAGCTCGGTCACCTTCTCCAGCAGCGCAACGGCAATTGCGGTGGCATCCCCCTGCAGGGTCAGGGCCGCCGGGTAGTTGGCGTTGAATACCCGGGGGTTGATATCCGCGTGGATCAGGTTGGCGGGAGGGTTCATCCCATAGTGGCCGGTGGCGATCTCGGAAAACCGTGTGGCAATGGCGAGCAGGCAGTCGCAATCGGCAAAGGCGTGCTGGGCGGCGGGCACCGCGGAGGGGCCGAAGCCCATGCCGGTGTGCAGTGGGTGGTTGGCGGGGAAGACGCTCAGCCCCTGCAGGGTGGTGGCCACCGGTGCGCCCAGGCGCGAGGACAGGGCCTGCAGTGCTTCACTGGCGTAGCGCGCGCCCCAGCCGACCAGTAACCCCGGCCGCTTGGCGTTTAACAACATCTGGGCGGCCGCTTCAATGCTCGCCATGTCGAGAGGCGGCAGGACGGGGTGGCCGTGGAAGAAAGAAACCGAGCCCTGCTCCACCGCTACCGATTGCAGTTGCACGGGGATTTCCACAAACACCGGCCCCGGCTCTCCCTCGACGGCGGTGCGGTAGGCCTCGTAAAGGGTGGGCACAATATCCGTGACTCGCTCCACCAGATAGGTGGCTTTGGTAATCGGTTTCAGCAGGGCCTGGTGGTCGATGTCCTGAACCTGAAAATGGTGTTTCGGATTCCGCTCAATGCCCCCGGCGATAACCAGCAGGGGTACGCCGGCGAGGAATGCCTCACCGATACCGCTGGCGGCGTGGGTGATGCCCGCACCGGGTACCACCAGCAGGGTGCCGATATGCTCGGTGGTGCGGCTGATGGCATCAGCCATAAAGGCCGCCGCCACCTCATGGGTGACCAGGTGGGGGGTGATACTGGGGAAGTGCTCCAGCTCCTGGTAGATCTGCGCAGTGTGGGCCCCGGGAATGCCGAAAACGCGGCTGACACCAATCTGCTCAAGTGCATAACAGGTGAGCCATGCTCCGGATTTTTTCATCAGTTCCTCGGTGGTTCAATCAACGGCTTGGGGATCCATGCTATTAAGTGGATCACGGCGAGTCAACGCCACCGATGGCGGTGGTGGCGCTGCGGGCAGATAAAGGGCGGGCTTTGTGACGGGATTCAGGATTAGCTGATCGCGCCGGTGGTGCGCACACGCTTGGCACCGGTGATCACCGGTGCCTGTTGTGCGGCGCGGCGGTCGTCAATGCGTTTGTCGATAATGTTTTTCAGGGCAATCAACATGCCCGCGACCAGAAAGGCACCGGGCGGCAGCACGGCGATCAGGAAGCCGTAGCCCTCGCCGAACAGGTGCAGGGTCCAGTTCTCCGCCATGGGACCAAACAGCAGGTGCATGTTGGCGAACAGGGTGCCATTGCCGAGAATTTCACGAATGATGCCGATCAGCAGCAGTACCAGGCCAAAGCCGCTGCCCATCATCAAACCATCCAGGGCGGATGTCACCACCGGGTTTTTGCTGGCGAAGGCCTCGGCGCGACCGAGGATAATGCAGTTGGTGACGATCAGCGGAATAAAAATACCCAGAATGGTATACAGCTCATAGGTGAATGCCTGCATCAGCAATTCGGTACAGGTGGTAAAGGTCGCGATAATCATCACAAAAGCCGGTATTTTGACGGCCTCTGACACATGGTTGCGAATCATGGAAATGGCGGTGTTGGAGGCGGTGAGTACCAGCATGGTGGCGAGGCCGAGGCCCAGGGCGTTGACCACCGAACCGGTCACAGCCAGCAGCGGACAGAGCCCCAGCAGTTGCACCAGTGCGGGGTTGTTTTTCCACAGGCCGTTGTGGGCGATTTCCCGGTAACGGATATCAGCCATGTTCGCTGTCCTCACTTGCCTGATGATTGATGGTGGGCTGTTGGCGGGCGGCCTTCAACAGGCGCTCGCGGTCTTCATTGTAGTACTTCAATGTCTTGTAGACCTGTTTGACCACGGCCCGCGGTGTGATGGTGGCACCGGTAAACTGGTCAAATGCACCCTTGTCTTTCTTGACTTTCCACAGCTCCGCGGTGGGGTCGGTCAGTGATTTGCCGTTGAAACCGAGCAGCCAATCGCTCTTTTTAATCTCCACCTTGTCGCCCAGTCCGGGTGTTTCGTGGTGGGAGACAACCCGCACCCCGGCCAGGCTGCCGTCGATGTTGATGCCGATAATTAACTGGATATCGCCACTGTAGCCGTCGGGGGCCACCGCCGGGATAATGACCGCCACCGGTTCATCGCCCTGGCGGGCAATATTGACCTCGCCGCCCTCAACCCCGAGGGTGTGCCAGTAGTTGGCGGGTACCGACACCGTGTCCAGCAGCAGATCATTGGTGTGGCGATCCATGGGTACGATTTCCAGCAGTGCGCGCTTGGCCACTTCCCGCTGTGCCTCGGCAATGCGATCTTTGGTGCCCAGGTAGGTGCTGGCCAGCAAGGCCGCGGTAATGAGTGCGAAAGCACCCAGTACCAGGCTGTTGAAACCGACGGATTTTCCGAGCCTGGCCATAGTTATTCCTTCTTCTCGGTGGCGCGGCGCGGTTTTTGATGACCGTAGGTGCGCGGCAGCGTGTAGTTGTCGATCAGTGGTGCGGCGAAATTCATCAGCAACACCGAGAAGGCCACGGCATCCGGATAACTGCCCCAGCTGCGAATAATGAAGGTCAGGATGCCGATCAGTGCCCCGTAAATCAGCCGACCGCGGTTGCTGGTGGCAGACGTGACCGGATCGGTGACGATGAAGAAGGCGCCCAACATGGTGCCGCCGGAGAGCAGATGCATCAGTGGCGAACCGTGGCTGGCGGAGCTGCCGCTGTCATAAAACAGCGCTGCGCAGAGTCCCAGGCTGGTAAGCATGGCCACTGGCGCATGCCAGGTGAATACCCGGCGGGCCAACAGCAAACAGCCTCCGGCCAGGAACGCCAGGTTGACCCATTCCCAGCCCAATCCCGCCCAGTGGGCGCGGCTGAACAGCGGGGTTTGCTGGTAGAGCTGGGCTACCAGCAGGCCGCTGTTGTGTTTGAAGGTGTCCAGCGGCGTGGCGGCCGTCACGGCATCCACCTGTTCCGGGCTGAGCAGCGGAAAGACAATCTGCAGGGATTCCCAGAAGCCGGGCGCGGTCACGCCCTCGGGGTACAGCGGCAGGGGTGCGGGCCAGGCGGTCATCTGTACCGGGAAGGAAATCAACAGCACCACGTAACCCACCATGGCCGGGTTGAACGGATTGTAGCCGAGTCCGCCATACAGGTGCTTGGCGATCAGGATGGCAAAACTGCTGCCGATCACCACCACCCACCAGGGCGCCAGGGGCGGCAGGGCCAGGCCCAACAGCACCGCTGTGACCAGCGCGCTGTAATCCCCCAGGTAAAACATCAGCGGCCGTTGGCGCAGCCTCATCACCAGGGCTTCGAGGCTCACCGCCACGGTGGCGGCAATCAGGATGTTGATCAGCGAGCCCCAACCGAAGAAGGCTGTCAGCGCCAGCAGACCGGGGAGGGTTGCCAACAGCACCAGGCGCATCACCGCGGCAGTGTTCTGGGCCGCGTGGGCGTGGGGTGAAGTAAGTTTCAACAACGCCATGGCTGTGTCCGGTCAGGAGTGGTACTCGGCCAACTGCTGTTCCGCAGCGGCCAGTTTGGTTTGCAGTTTTTCCGCTGCGGTGCGCAGGGCGTCCACATGTTCTGAGCCTTCCGCCTCGGCTTCGCGCAATTTCACGCGGGCTTTGTGCAGTCGGGAGTGCAGGGATGAGACCGTTTCCCGCAATTTGTCCTGCTCGGACATATTGGCCAGTTCTGTGGCGCGCGCCTGGGCGCGGGCAATGGCGGCGGAGGCGGCATCCCGGGGCGGTGGCTCGGCAACAGGTTGTGCTGCCGGCTGTTGCCGGGGTGCACAGGGAGCCTGAGCCTGTCCCGCAAAGGCGGCGCACTTCTCCCGCTCAGTCAGCAGTTTCTGCTGTAGTTTGTCGAGGCCCGTCTGCAGGGCATCCACGTGTTCGGATTCGCTGGCTTTCGCCTCGTCCAGTTTCGCCTTGGCTTTCTCGATGCGCCCTTCCAGGGAGATGATCGACTCCCGCAACTTGTCCGCTTCCGACAGGCTGCCCATGGCGGCGGCGCGCGCCTGGGCTCTGGCGATGGCCGCGGCGGCGGCATCGCTGGTGGCGGCAGGGGTGGCCGGTGCCGTTTCCGGTGCTTCGGACAGCTGTTGTTCAGCCTCCTGCAATTTGGTGAGCTGTTTCGCCAGGCCACTTTGCAGTGCCGCTTTCAGGTTGTCGTCATCGGCCTCGGCAATTTTCTGCTCGGTGACGGTAATGCGCTCCCGGAGGCTGGCAACTTTCTTCTCCAGCGCTGCACGGGGGCTGGCCTGCACCCGCTCCATCACTTCGCTGGTGGTGCCCAGCTCCGTCAGTTTGTGCCGGCTGTCCTCGAGGCGCAGGCGGGCATCTTCCCGCGCGGCCCTGGCCTGCTCAATCTGCTGCCCATTGCCTTCCCGCTGGATGCTTTGCAGCCGCTGCTCCACGGTTTGCAGGTGGCTTTCGGCGCGGGCCACGCCCCGCTCCAGCCGGGCGCGCTGTTCCTCGGGAGAGGCTTTCTGCTCCGCCGCGCGGGCCATTGCCGCTTTGACGATGTCGTCGGGACCGGGCGCGGTGCCGGGTTTATCCGCCGCCAGCGCCCGAGCCTGCTCTGCCGCCTGTTTGCGCGCTTCGCGTTTGGCGGCTTTTTCTGCCTCTTCTTTCTCCTTGCGGGCCTGCTGGAATTCGAAACGGGCGCGGGCGCGGTCGGATTTGATTTTTTCCTGGGCCTGTTTGCGAATCTCGCCCTTGGCGGCGCGGTAGTACTGCACCAGCGGGATATTGCTGGGGCAGACGTAGGAACAGGCGCCGCACTCGATGCAGTCGAACAGATTGTGGGCTTCCAGCCGCTCATGGTTCTGGGACTGGGCGTACCAGAACAACTGTTGCGGTAACAGGCTGGCCGGGCAGGCCTCGGCACACATGCCGCAGCGGATACAGGGCTGCGCCGGTGGCGGCGCCGGCAGTTCCTCCCTGGAAGGGGCCAGAATGCAGTTGGTGGTCTTGATCACCGGCACGTCGGTGCTGGTGAGGGTAAAGCCCATCATCGGACCGCCCATGATCAGCCGTGCGCAGTGCTGCGGATCGTAACCGTTGTGCTTCAACAGGTGGCTGATCGAGGTGCCGATCAGGGCCTGGTAATTGCGGTTGATGGTGCAGGCGCGACCGGTTACCGTGGTCACCCGCGAAATCAGCGGTTCGCCGTGACAGACGGCCCGCTGGATTGCATAGGTGGTGCCGACGTTCTGGCAGACGATGCCGATGTCCGCCGGCAGGCCGCCGCTGGGCACTTCCTTGCCGGTGAGAATCTGAATCAGCTGTTTTTCGCCGCCGGACGGGTAGCGGGTGGGAAACTCCACCAGTTCAATGTTGGTGCCCTGCAGCCAGGGCTGCAAGGCCTCGTAGGCTTCCGGTTTGTTGTCCTCGATGCCGATCAGTATTTCTTCGGGCTCGCCGAGCAGGTAGGCGAGAATCTGGATGCCGGCGACAATCTCCTGGGGATGTTCGCGCATCAGCATGTCGTCGGCAGTGATATAGGGCTCGCACTCGGTGCTGTTGATGATCAGGGTGCTGATCGGCTTGCGGGCAGACAGTTTCACCGCGGAGGGAAAACCTGCGCCGCCGAGGCCGGCAATGCCGGCTTCGCGAATGAGTTCCAGCAGCTTGGCCGGGCTGTAGCTGCGGAAGTCCGCCACCCCGGCGTGGTCGATCCACTGGTCCCGGTTGTCCGGGAGCAGGGTGATACAACGCGCCGACATGCCGGAGGGGTGGGGAATCGGATAATCACTGATATCGGTGATGGTGCCGGAGGTGGGCGCGTGTACGCCAACGCTGACCATGCCGTGCGGTTCGGCCAGCGGCTGTCCCTTGAGTACCTGGTCGCCCGCATTGACCAGCAGTTTCGGCGGCGCGCCGATGTGCTGGTTGAGGGGGATTACCAGCTTGTCCGGCAGGGGCAGGTGGCCAATGGGCAGCTGCACCGACTGGTGTTTGTTCTCGGGGGGGTGAACGCCGCCGACCAGGTCCCAGATTTTTCTCATGCGGCCTGTTCTCCGCGATCAGTGGCGATGATATTGCCGGGCCGCAGCGACTTGACCTGCTCCGCGCTGGAGGGCGGTTGCTCCCATTTCCAGTCGGCGAGCCCCTGGGGCACGGGAATCATATCGATACAATCCACCGGGCAGGGGTCAACACAGAGATCACAGCCGGTGCATTCACTGGCGATGATGGTGTGCATCTGTTTGGCGGCGCCGAGGATGGCATCCACCGGGCAGGCCTGGATACATTTGGTGCAACCAATGCATTCCGCCTCACGGATAAAGGCGACTTTCTTGACGTCGCTTTCGACGCCGTGTTCCTGGTCCAGCGCGGGCGCTTCCACATTGAGGAGTTCCGCCAGGGCGTTGATGGTGGACTGGCCACCGGGCGGACATTTGTTGATGGCGTCGCCGTTGGCAATGGCCTGGGCGTAGGGGCGGCAGCCGGGGTAGCCACATTGACCGCATTGGGTCTGTGGCAGCAGCTTGTCGATCTGCTCGACAATCGGGTCGCCCTCGATGTGGAATTTGATGGCGGCAAAGCCCAGCACGGCGCCGAACACCAGCGCGAGTCCCACCAGTGCTACCAGTGCCGCAATCAACGGGTGTTGAATCATCAGGTCGTACACGTGTTTTCCGCCCCTAGACCAGTCCGCTGAAGCCCATAAAGGCCAGGGACATCAGGCCGGCGGTCATCATGCCAATGGCCGCACCTTTGAAAGGTGTCGGCACATCTGCCACGGCCAGTCGTTCGCGCATGGCGGAAAACAGGATCAGTACCAGGGAAAAGCCCAGCGCCGCACCGAAACCGTAAAGGGTGGATTGCAGCAGGTTGTGGGCCTTGGCGGTATTCTGCAGGGCTACCCCCAGCACCGCGCAGTTGGTGGTGATCAGTGGCAGGAAGACCCCCAGTACCCGGTACAGCAACGGGCTGCTCTTCTCGATAAACATCTTGGTGAACTGCACCACTACGGCAATCACCAGAATAAAGGAAATGGTTTTCAGGTATTCCAGCTTCAGCGGCACCAGAATCCAGCTGTTGACCATATAGCTGGACAGGGCCGCCAGAGTCAGTACGAAGGTGGTGGCGCCGGCCATGCCGATGGCGGTTTCCAGCTTGTTCGAGACGCCCATAAACGGGCACAGGCCAAGGAACTGGACCAGAACAAAGTTGTTCACCAGGATGGCGCTGATCAGAATGACGGCAAATTCCTGCATATCGTCTGTCTCGTTGGATCAACCATTATAGCGGCACAGTATTCCGGCTAATAAGTATAAAACCCTGAGCCGGTTAGTTTATTTGGCCATAAGCCATAGCATTTCGTGATAAAGACTCAGTAAAGCAGTCAAGTACTCTGCTGGTCGGTCAGGTAATCCGCTGACCGGGCTGGGCGCCGCTATCCGGCGACAGCAGGTAGATGCCCTGGTCATCGCCCGCGGCCAGCACCATACCCTCCGACAAGCCAAAGCGCATCTTGCGCGGCGCCAGATTGGCCACCATCACGGTGAGGCGGCCCTCCAGGTCCTCGGCCTTGTAGGCCGATTTGATGCCGGAGAACACGTTGCGGGTCTCGCCGCCGATATCCAGGGTCAGCTGCAACAGCTTGTCGGCGCCCTCCACCGGCTGGGCCTTGACGATGCGCGCCACCCGCAGGTCCACCTTGATAAAGTCATCGAAACCGATCTCGGCAGCCAGCGGTTCATCCACCAGCGGGCCGCTGGCCGCTTGGCCGACCGTTGCCGCCAGCGCCTCTTTGCTGGCGTCCAGCATCGCGTCCACGTTGTCTTTCTCCACCCGCTGCATCAGCGGCTTGAATAGATTGATCTGATGGTTCAGCAGCGGCTGAATCTCGCCCTGCCAGACCAGCTGGTCGTTGAGGAAGGCCTCTGCCGCTTCCGCCATGGCGGGTAGCACGGGTTTGAGATACAGCATCAGGGCGCGGAACAGGTTGATGCCGAGGGAGCAGATGTCCTGGACTTCCTGCTCTCGGCCCTCCTCCTTGGCCAGCTTCCAGGGCTCTTTGGTGGCGATGTATTCGTTGGCGGCATCCGCCAGGGCCATGATTTCCCGAGTGGCGCGACCGAATTCACGGTTTTCATAATAGTCGGCAATGCTCTCGCCGGCGAGGGCAACCCGCTGCCACAGGGCCGGATCGGCGATCTCGCCGGACAGCACGTTGTCGTTGCCCTGGCTGACAAATTTGGCGCAGCGGCTGGCGATATTCACCACCTTGCCCACCAGGTCGCTGTTGACCCGCTGGATAAAGTCGTCCAGGTTCAGGTCCAGGTCGTCCACCCCGCCAGACAGCTTGGCGGCAAAATAGTAGCGCAGGTATTCCGGATCGAGGTGATCCAGGTAGCTGCGGGCGTTGATAAAGGTGCCGCGGGATTTGGACATCTTCTTGCCGTTGACGGTTAAAAAGCCGTGCACGCACACCGCGGAGGGGGTGCGGAAACCGGCGTTGGCCAGCATGGCGGGCCAAAACAGGGCGTGGAAGTTGATGATATCCTTGCCGATAAAGTGATACAGCTCGGTGTCGGCGTGCTCCCCCCAGAACTCGTCGAAGTCGATGCCTTCGCGGTCGCAGAGGTTCTTGAAGCTGGCCATGTAGCCGATCGGGGCGTCCAGCCACACGTAGAAATACTTGCCCGGCGCATCGGGAATCTCGAAGCCGAAATAGGGCGCGTCGCGGCTGATGTCCCATTCCTGCAGGCCGGCGTCCAGCCATTCGCCCAGCTTGTTGGCCACTTCTTCCTGGACGTGGCCGGCGCGGGTCCAGGCCTTCAGGAAGTCGGTGAAATCCGGCAGCTTGAAGAAATAGTGGGTGGAGGCCTTCTCCACCGGGGTGGCGCCGGAAATGGCGGACACCGGGTTGATCAGGTCGGTGGGGGCGTAGGTAGCACCACAGGCTTCGCAGTTGTCGCCGTACTGATCCTCGGTCTTGCACTTCGGGCAGGTGCCCTTGATGTAGCGGTCCGCCAGGAACAGGTTTTTCTCCGGGTCGAAGGCCTGGGTGATCTCGCGGGTGGCGATGTGGCCCTGGTCCCGCAGCCGGGTGTAAATCAGCGAGGCGAAGTGGCGGTTTTCCTCCGAGTGGGTGGAGTGGTAGTTGTCGAAGCGGATCAGGAAGTCGCTGAAATCCCGCTGGTGCTCGGTGCGCACCCGATCGATCAGTTCCTCCGGGGAGATGCCCAGTTGCTCCGCCTTCAACATGATGGCAGTACCGTGAGCATCATCGGCACAGACGTAGTAACATTCGTGGCCGCGCATTTTCTGGAAGCGCACCCAGATATCTGTCTGGATGTATTCCACCAGGTGCCCCATATGGATCGAGCCATTGGCGTAGGGCAGGGCACTGGTCACGAGAATTTTTCGGCGTTCAGTCATGGTTACAGCTGCTGTGGTCAAAGTTGCGGTTGGGCGATGATAAAGGGGCGCAACTATACCGGTTTTCGACCGGTTTTTCATCTGTTGTCAAGAGGATAGCTTATGGCGGAAGCCACAGTTCCAAACGGCCTTGAGCCGGTCAAGCAGATCGTCGCCGTCGCCTCCGGCAAGGGCGGCGTGGGCAAGTCCACCACCGCCATCAATCTGGCGCTGGCACTGGCCGCCGAGGGCAATCGCGTGGGCATTGTCGACGCCGATATCTACGGTCCCAGCGTGCCGATGATGCTGGGTGTGCCGAAGGACACCCGACCCCAGATCAGGGCGGAAAAATATTTCCTGCCGGTGCAGGCCCACGGCATTCAATCCATGTCCATGGGCTATTTGGTGACCGAGCAGACGCCGATGGTGTGGCGCGGCCCCATGGCCACCGGTGCGCTGATGCAGCTCCTCAACCAGACCCTGTGGGGCGAGCTGGATTACCTGGTGGTGGATATGCCCCCCGGCACCGGCGACATTCAACTAACGCTGGCACAGCAGGCCCGTGTGAGCGGTGCGGTGATTGTCACCACACCCCAGGATATCGCGCTGTTGGATGCCCGCAAGGCTATCGAGATGTTTATCAAGGTGAAGATCCCGGTGCTGGGCATCGTGGAAAACATGGCCGTGCATCAGTGCAGCCAGTGCGGTCACCTGGAACACATTTTCGGTGAAGGTGGCGGCCAGAAGGTGGCGCAAGAATACGGTACCGAAGTGCTTGGCTCACTGCCACTGGAGCGCAGTATCCGCGAGCAGGTGGACGGCGGCGCGCCCAGCGTGGTCTCCGACCCCGAGGGTGCGATCGCCGGCAGTTACCGCCAGATCGCCCGGCGCATCATGGCGCTGTTGCCCGCCAGTGACGCCTCCGGCGCCCCTGAAATCATCATTGAATAGGTGGGCGTTTGCCCGCCCGTTGGCAGGGCTTTGACCGGCTGGAGCAAACCGGTATCATTGCCCACTTTCATCTGTATTGGCCCCAGGGGCCGTTAATGTCGAGTATCGATTATGAGCATCAAATCCGATAAGTGGATTACCCGCATGGCCCAGCAGCACGGCATGATCGAGCCGTTCCAGGGCAGACAGGTTCGCCAGCCCGATCCCAACGGCCAGAAGGTGATTTCCTACGGGGTGTCCAGTTACGGCTACGATGTGCGCTGTGCGGATGAATTCAAGATTTTCACCAACATCCACTCCAAGACCGTCGACCCGAAGAACTTCGACAACGATGCCTTTGTGGATATCAAGGGCGAGTACTGCATCATTCCGCCCAACTCCTTTGCCCTGGCCCGCACCATCGAGTACTTCCGCATTCCGCGCAATGTGCTCACCGTGTGCCTGGGCAAATCCACCTATGCCCGCTGCGGCATTATCGTCAACGTCACGCCGCTGGAGCCGGAGTGGGAGGGGCACGTGACCCTGGAATTCTCCAACACCACCAGCCTGCCGGCGAAAATCTACGCCAACGAGGGCGTGGCGCAGATGCTGTTCTTCGAATCCGACGAAGTCTGCGAAGTCTCCTACGCCGACCGCGGCGGCAAATACCAGGGCCAGACCGGCGTTACCCTGCCGAAAGCCTGATTGCGCTTAATCTCAGAACATTCAAGTCTCAGGATATTCAAGTCCCGGAATATTCAAGTATCAGAACATTCCCGCCCTGGCTTACAGCCAGGGTGAGTGAGTGATCGCTACCGCGAAGATATAGCAGAATGTGGCAATGGCCAGCAGGCTGAACAACATCCGGCTGCCGGCCGTTTTGCCGCGCTTGATCGCAAATGTCCCCACACCGATATAGACAAACAGTGCCAGCAGTTTGGCGGTTAGCCAGCCCTGGGCGAACGGGTACTGGCCGCTGGCAATCATCAGGTAGATCGCGCAAGCTAATAAGAGTGTGTCGATAACGTGGGGGGCAATCTTCGCCCATTTTTGCTGCAGTTTCGGCGATTCCACCACCGACCAGGTGGCGCGCAGTACAAACAGGGCAATGCTGATCAGGGCAAAGGTAACGTGGGCATTCTTGATGACGAGATACATAACGCAGTTCTTGTTAGTTGTTAAGTGACGGGGAGCATCTTAGCGTTTTAACGCAGGGGAACCTAGTGCCGGGCCCGTTTCGTCGACAGGTTTTAGACAGTGTTTTTTTGTAATCAACGGGCACCATCGCCGTCCGCAAATTTGCACGGGCGGACTGTATTCAAGTTCCTCCCTGTGGGTGCAGAATCTGGCAAATTTCATCGCGGACGCAACGCCGTATCAGCCAGCAGGGAATCTATGATTATTGTGCCCACCTATCTCGAAAAAAGTGCCATCCACGGCCTGGGTGTGTTTTCCCGGGCGTTCATTCCAAAAGGCGCCAAGGTGTGGGAATACCACCCACAGTTTGACCTGACCTTCAGCGAGGCAGAATTCGAGCGCTTCCCGCCCTCCGTCCAGGCGGAACTGGAAGTCCACCTCTACCAGCCGGAGAAGGGCGGGCTGCTGTATTACGAATCCACCATGGGCAAGTATATGAACCACAACCGCGACCCCAATGTGGACTTCAGCGATGTGGGCGTGGGCTGGGCGGCCCGGGATATTCATCCCGACGAGGAGCTGACCTGCGACTACCGCCACTTTATGGCGGAGACCGGGCACATCGGTTACCTCTAAGCTCAGGCTCGGGGGAGGGGTTTGTGCGGTATTGTTATGGACGATGAATTACTTATCTGGTGATGCAGTGCCGTTCATCAGCCCCTGTATCGGCCGGACATTTTCCCGGCAGTGGAGCATGTGATGCTGGGGAAAATGGATATTTCCCAGCATCTTCAACAGGGTGTCATCGTCTACGTCGAGCCGGGCTGATTAGCCCCTGTTCGCAGGGGGGGGGGCGGCAATTCCAGGGTGGAGAGGCCAAGGGCGGAGATACTCATCCGGAATCTGGCAACAGCAGTGGGCGGGGTGCGGGATGTAGTGTAGTGCTTTCATCATGCTTCCTCGGTGGGCTAATGCCGCAAATATCTGCGCAGCTAGGCTGCGTCCGAGCGCGTTGGTTTGTTAAAAGCAGACTGCTCTAAGCGCTCTGCGAGCCAAACTTTAATAATTGACTGACGGGTCACGCCAAGACGAGCGGCCTCTTTATCAAGGGACTCTATCATCCAGGTGGGAAAATCAACATTGACTCGTTTTTGCTTTTGGTTGGGGCGCTTGATAGTAGACAAATTAAGATCGCCGACAACATCGGACTTGTTTTCATCAAATTTTTTGTCGAAATTTCTAGCTTTCATAGATAGCCACCTCTGTTTCTCTGGATCGCCTGACAGAAATAATTCGTATATTCCCTTTGCGATAGGTTATGACAGCAGACCAGTGTTTGTCGGCAATTTTACCAATAACTAGATATCGGGACTCGTCCTCTGATGTAGCTTGAACCTCAAGCAAGTCAGGGTCTTCCCACAGAACCTGAGCCTCTTCAAAGTCTATATCGTGCTTGTCTTTATTGGAGAGGCTCTTTTTGCTGTCGTATTCAAATGAATTCATGGTATAAAAAATATACCTTTATTGTGTTTTTGACAAGGCCTGATTCAGGCTTGTAACGGCTGTTCACAAGGCCTTTGGCCTCATAATCACCAGTATCGGGGCAACCCCTAATAACAAGTTATCGGGGGATCGAGTGTGGTGCTCAACCAGCTGATTTTGTTGAAAAATTGGCAACTTGTTGAAACTGAAAGAGGGATTGTCGGGGCAGTTTCTGACTGGCAGCTAAAAACGCTGGCATGCTATGTCGCTACAGAGTTCGAAGAGGGGATTTCGGTATGTTCTTGCCGCCACTCCTCTGGCCCATGAGGGAGCTGGGTTGCTTGGTGTTATCGACCTGGCAACCCTCAATTCCGATGAAAACAGTGCCGGGTCAACCGTCACTGCTTCAGCAGCGGCGGCAGGGCTTCCAGTGCGGGGGCGGCGAATTTGTAATTGACCAATTTTCGGGTTGAAGAGGTGCCCCCGCAAGGGGGGCAGTTCATTGCCCCGCTAGTCATAACAAACGTCGGCTGATCGGCGGGGATTTTCAGGGCGTCGTCCACCAGCTGAACTGCACCACTGCGTCGTTCCAGTCCGTATCCGCGCCATCTTCCGACACCACCAGCACCAGGTTGTAATAGGCCAACGAGGTTTTGCCGCTGGTGACCTGGGAGGGCACCCACTGGCCGCCCTGCTGCGACTGGACGGTGACGGTGACCTGGAAGCCACCGGGGTTTTTGGCAGTGGACGGGGTGGTGAAGCCGTAGCTGCCGTTCTGCATGGGGGTGTCCTGTTCGCCGCTGCCGGACATCTCGTGGCTGCCGCCGTTTTCATCGACGATGGCGACGCTCTGTGGAAACGCCGCGTTGGTAAAGCCGCGTACGCTGATGTAGCTGTTGAGCGGCAGGTAGATCGCAACTGAGTCAGACATATTTTTCTCCTTCCGTTATGCCCAGGCCGGTTTCCGGGCCAGGGTTTCGTCCAGGGCTTTCATGATGGCCGCCACCAGGGTGAGGGTCAGGTTGGCCGCGCCGACGGTGGGCAGTGCCGCGTTGGAGGCGACAAACAGGTTGTCGGTGCCGAATACTTTCATCTGCGCATCCACCACGCCCTCGCTCTCGGAGGGCGCCATGCGGCAGGTGGAGGATGCGTGGTCACCGCGCTGCGGGTAGGCGCCGCCGCCGCTGACGGTCCAGCCGATTTTTTCGTACAGGGTGGTCATGCGCTGGACGTTCAGGTCGATGGTCGATGGCGGCACCAGAGGGTCGGGGGTGAAGAAGCTGGTGCGCGGCAGGCCGAAGCGGGTGGTGCCGGAGGCCGGGGACACCCGGTTGTTGTAACTGGGCAGCGGCGACAGGGCACCCTGCAATTCGTACTGGAACGGGCCGGTGACGGTCTGGATGATCTGGGCGCTGGTTTGTCCCTGGTACATCAGGCTGCCGGGGTGCACGATCGGCGCATCGTAGGACATGTTCAGCAGGAACTTGCCGTGGGCCTGCTCCGCCGGGGTGTCCCACTGCCGGGAGGCGAGGTTGGGAAAGTTCAGCTCCTGCTGCAGTCGCTTCGGGTTGCTGCTGTCGCCGCCGCGGCAGTACAGGTAGGGGTTGGCCACCAGGTAGCGGCCCACCAGGTCGCTGTCGTTGCCGATGCCCGCGGGCCAGAAGAGGCTGGTGGACAGTTGCAACAGTTTGGGGGTTTCAAAGGCGCCGGCGCACAGGAAGATGGCGTTGGCGGATATCTGCCGGGTGACGCCGCTGGCGGTGTCCAGGTATTCAACCGCCGCCGCGGTGGTCTTGCTGCTCATAACGATGTTGGAGACCGCGGCGTTGAGGATCAGCTTGACCTGCTGGTTGGTCGCCAGGCCGTCGAGGGGTTGGTCGCCGGTAAAGCGCGCGCCGATCGGGCAGTAGTGGCAGGTGCCGGTGGTGCGGCACTGCTGCTGGCCGTTGTAGGCCACGGCGTTCCTGGCCACCGGCATATTGCCGAAGTTGTAACCGTAGGCCTGCAGAGACTCGACAATCGGCTTGGCGGTGAGGGGCAGGGTCGGCCCGGCCATGGGGTAGGGTTTGCTGCGCCAGTCGCGCTGTCCCTGCTGCGCGACCCCGGCGACACCAAGGTACTGCTCGGCCGTGCAGTAGTAGGGTTCCAGGTCCGCGTAGCTGTAGGGCCAGTCGATGCCAATGCCGGTGTTTGACTGCAGGGCAAAGTCCTCGGGCATGAAGCGGGGGGTCCAGCCGCCCCAGTGCAGGGTGGAACCGCCGCGGCCAAAGATGCGCCCGCCGACAATCTGCCAGGGGTCGTAGCCGGCGGAATTGAAGTCCTGCTGGCTATCGTAAAACGGACCAAAGGGGTCCGTGCCGGTGGTGACGAGGTCGAACCAGGTCCTCGGGTCCTTCATGGCTACATCGGATCCGGCCTCTAGTACAACGATGTCCTGCACCCCCGAATTCACCAGCAGATTGGCAACCAGGCTGCCGGCGATGCCCGAACCGATGATAATCACGTTTGCGCTGTTACTCGGCATAATTGATTCCTCGATAGGGCAGGTGGTTGGGGTCGTTGAAGGGGCCGCTGCCCATCCAGCCGGGGAAGTTCAGCCATTCGTAGGCGCGGAAATTGCCGGAGATCACAAACAGCAGCAGGAACTCCTTGATGGCCCAGTTCCTGGCCACGTCCCAATCCTGCGGTGGCGTGGTCGGGTTGGGGGTATAGAGATAATCCATGGCTTTGTCGGCACCGCCCAGTTCCTGTACCAGCACCTTGTAGAGGGCGAGGGTCTGCTGGTAGGCGGTGTAGTAGCTGGGCACAAGCTGTGTTTTGAAATTGATAAAGTTGGTGTACAGGGTCTGGTCGAGACTGTTGTAGCCGCTGATGGACCACTTCTGTTGCGGGAACAGGGTGATTGCGTAGAGGGTGGCAATGTCCGCCGCGGGCAAGGTGCCGATTGTGTCGGGGGCGGGCAGCGGTGGCGCGCCCTCCACCGCCAGCGGATTGAGGTGGTGGATGAGCGACGGGATGAGGGTAAAGCCGAAAGATGGCCCGGTGCGGGTCGCGAGTGGGTCCTTGTCCTTGAGCGTCATGGGATACTCCTTTCCCTGGTGGTTAGCGGTGTGAAGCGGTCAAATTTTCCGGGCGCCACTGCGCCGGTCATCCTTCAGGCCCTTGGGGCGATAACGTCAATTAGTGGGGGATAAATACCGAGTCGAACATCCTGTTCCCTATCGTAAATCGTCCCTGTCCTGTGTGGCGGCACCGCAAAGTAAAGGTGGCGCCGAGGGGAGCTGAGATTGAGAGACCAGTTTAGTACAGTCGTTGTGACACAGCCAGTGTCGAGTGAGGCCGGGTTTTCAGGAAGGATCTGCCAGCCCCAAAATCCGCCGGACATTATCCCGACAGTGCAGGATGTGGTGCTGGGGCAGGTGCACATTGCCCATCATCTCCAGCAGCGTCTCATCGTCCACGTCGAGCAGGGCGACGATGCTGATCAGCTCCTTGTGGTAAGGGTCATCGGTGGAATTCAGCAGTTCCAGGGTGGAGCAACCCTCAACGTAGCGCTTGACTACCCAGGGGCGCAGATCCTCATCGGGAACCTGGCAGAAGCAGTGGCTGGGGTGGAGGATATGGTCGAAGGCACTCATTGGGTAATTATTGGTTCGAAATGTGATTTGTGCCAGCCGGGTAGAATCTTCATGAGGTCGAATCTGATGATTTGTTTCGCAGCAGTGCTGATGCCGCACTATCCGATAATTCAGGGCCCGTATACAGAACGACGTGGTGAGCGCCGGCGCTATAGGCAAGTTCTTTAAATACGCGTGCTTCGACCTCAGCTATGTTTTTAGTTGATTTATTTAAATTCATTTATCCCGCTAGCCTCCCAAACAGGTCGAAGACTTGGTCTGAGGTCCTCTGCTTTGACTGGTTATGAATCATCTTCATAGCGTTCCATTTCAAAACTTCCATCGACAAACCGCATTCTGAAGTACTTCACATCGTCGAAAAGAGAGACCTTTTTGACGATTTCAATCAAATGCTCGGGGGTTTTCCATCCAAATATTATCTCTTTCAACTCACCCGGAACTTCATATTCAACACTTGGGGTATCATGCAAATACCTCCATTCATCCTCATACCACCAATTAGGTGCTTTCGTAAGGTATGCTTCAAACAAGGCCTTATTAAGACTATTCATTGGATGGTCTCCAATCGCCTCGACGAGTTCAGAATAGCGAATTAGGCGAGGTCG
>NZ_JBFHQR010000023.1:0-24208 GCF_041592135.1 Porticoccus sp.
GCCGGAGAAACCCTTAAGCCCCCGGCAGAACTTCAGGCAAGCGACCTGGATAAAGTAGTGGCCCGAATCAACGGCCTGTTCGAACAGCCGACGAATGCCGACTGAGATTTGTCGGGGTCACCCCCGGCCGACCGACTCACTCCACCTCAGCGCAACCCCAGGACATTTTTGACAAAGCGGGTGGAAAAGCGACTCAGCCGCTGGCTGGCCACCGACCAGGCGCTCTGGTCGAGGTAGTTGAGCTGCACCATGCGGCGCTCGCCCACAAAGCGGGTGTGACCGTGCCAGGAGTGGCCGGTGCGGCGAAACGCCAGCAAAGTGCCTCCGATGGGCGCCACCTCGGCGGCGTAGTCCTCGATATCATGACCCGAGCGCAGCATTCGCAGACGACCCTCTGTGGCGGTCCAGTCGGCATTGAAATACACCAGCACGGTCAGCACCTTGCTCTTGTGGTCGGTGTGGATATTGCCGTCCGTGCGCTCGCAGAACTTGCGGACCGTCAGGGTCGTCGGCAGATTGACCAGGTCCATGTCGAACTTGGCCGCCAACACTTCGGCCAGCTCGCGACTTCTCATCTCCGCCACAAAGCGGCCAAAAGCGGGGCCGTAACTGAGGGAGTCCAGGTCGTGGTTGGCCGCGGTGTCAATGGCGGGGTAATCGGCATTGATCTGTGCCAGGCCATCGCTGTCAATAAAATTGGGGGCGACGAGAAAATCAAACGGATCCCGTTGCAATTGGCTCTGTTGCACTGATTCAATATTGAGCAGGGGCACAGTTTGTTCTCTCGGACATGACAACACTGGCTGGCATTCTAAATGCCCGACCTCAAGGGCCGCAAGGCGAGCACTGACCTTGTCTCAGTGCAACTTGATACAGATCATAGAGAGGCATTTTGCACCTGCGGCCCTAAGGCGGGTCTCTCGCACAGGTTACGCACCAGTCAGCCCCGTTTAACACCACTATGAAAGGGCAAGCCCTTCATGCAAGTGGACTTCCCACGGTGTAGAGGTTGGAGTTTCGGCCCACAGTCTGTACATGTGGGAAAATGTGGTCAAGCTGGACACACTCCCCTGAAAAAAATGAGGGGGCAACGCATCTATAAAACTCTTGCCATGGCACGCGCTGACTATCTGGAAATATTTTACAATCGTGCGCGACGCCACAGCCACCTCGGCGGCATCATTCCAGGAGTTTTTGAACAGGCCTCATGTTGAGGTGTCGGCGTGCCCACATATAGAGCAAGCCCAAGTTGCATTCACATATAGCGCTAACCTGCATGTGGGGAGATTATGAAGTTTTATATCTATTGTCCTTCGAAAATTGTTTCCGGTGGGCCGGAAGCCTTGCATCAATTGGCCGCCAAGGCCAAAAAAAGTGGCTTCCAAGCGGCCATGGTTTATTACCCTGGCGGTGAGACGGTAGTGCCTGATGCATATAAATGTTATGACGTCGATGTTGCAGAAATGGCCGAAGACAATGCAAACAGCGTAATCATTCTTCCCGAGAAGGCCGTGCGGTTATTATGGCGATTTAAGAAGGCGACCCGTGTTATCTGGTGGCTAAGTGTCGACAATTACATAAAGAAGCAACGCAATAGAAAGTGGTACCGCAAGGCATTGGATCGCGTGTTACGAAGAGACCGTCGAATATTTTCGGATGAGACCAGGTTGCATCACGCAGCACAGTCCGAATACGCCAAATTGTATTTGGAGCAGGAGGGCGTGAAAGATGTGTTTATGTTGACTGACCATTTGCGAACAGAATTTGTGCAATATGCGCTTGGCAACCAAAATCGTTTACGCAGGGATATCATCACATACAACCCGTTAAAAGGCGCTGATTTTACAAAAAACTTAATAGGCCAATCTGCAATAGCGGCAGAATGGGTTCCAATCAAGAATATGACACCACGGGAAGTGAGAGACCTGCTATCAGAGGCAAAAATTTATATTGATTTTGGCCATCACCCTGGTCGGGACCGAATCCCCAGAGAGGCAGTGGCCTGTGGCTGTTGTGTATTGACCGGAAATAATGGAAGTGCGGGGAACCCTGTAGATGTTCCCGCACCCCATGGGTGTAAGTTCAATGAATCCGACGAAGATGTGTTTAACAAAATAGAAGCGAAGATTTCGAATATTGTGGCCAACTTTGAAGAGTATTCCACTTTATTTCGGCCGTATCGGGAGTCGGTTATAGCACAAGAGGATATCTTTGAAACTGAGGTCGGAGAACTTCTTGGCTATTTGCAACGTCGTGAGGCCAGGCTATGAACAAAGTGGCAATTGCAGGGGCTGGCTTTTCTGGCGCTGTTTTAGCACACGAGTTTGCCAAGCACGGAATATCGGTTGACGTATTTGAATCACGAGATCATATAGGCGGCAACTGTTACACCTACCGTGACGAGGAAACCGGGATTTTGATTCACAAGTATGGACCCCATATTTTTCACACTGACAATGAAATGGTATGGGAGTACGTCAACCAATTTTCACGTTTTATGCCATTCGTTAATCGCGTTAAGGCCTGTTTCGATGGCAAAATCTATTCGTTGCCTGTTAATTTGCACACAATAAACCAGCTGTATGGAACATCGCTCTCTCCTGAAGAGGCAAGGCAACTGATCGAGACAGAAGCAGATCTGACCATTGAAAGTCCAGTGACATTTGAGCAACAAGCCAAACGTTTTATTGGGGAAAAACTGTACAAAGCTTTCTTTTATGGATATACCAAAAAGCAGTGGGGATGCGAGCCGGCTGAACTGCCTGCGAGCATTTTAAAGCGACTACCAGTTAGATTTAACTACGACGACAACTATTTTTCGCACCACTTCCAGGGCATACCCGCCGAAGGTTATACGCCAATCTTTGAGGCACTCCTCGATGATCCACGTATCGACGTGCACTTGGAAACTCCTTTACCCAAAGAACACTCGTCGGAATACGATCACACGTTTTATAGTGGGGGGTTAGACGCATATTTTTCATATAAATTCGGTGATCTTGCCTATCGATCTCTGCAATTTGATGAACAGTGCCTTGATGGTGATTATCAAGGTTGTGCTGTTATGAACTACTGTGACTACGACATACCGTACACCCGAATTACTGAGCATAAATATTTTTCGCCATGGGAGCAGCATGACAAAACGATAATCTTTAAGGAGTACAGTTTTCCAGCTTCCCGTGAGGATATACCGTTTTACCCCATCAGATTGGCGAGCGAAAAGAAGATGCTGGCTGAATATGTGAAACTGGCGGAGTCGCTTGACCGTGTAACTTTTTTGGGTCGCTTAGGAACGTATCGGTACCTGGATATGGATAAAACGATCGAGGAGGCATTAACCGTGGCCGACCGTTACCTGGACTCTCGAAAGCAAAATAGAACAATGCCAGTGTTTGTTTGCTCACCTTTAGTGTGAGCGGCCCTCTATCCTTGGGACAAGTATTTCCGCGCAGTGCTTATGTGGGAGTTGAGAGTACAGGATTCCGAGGAAAGTTGTTTTTGAACCCAGGGAAAATGCCTGGGTGCTACAAGCCTTCCAGCACAGCTCGCCAGCGCGCCGCAATCACAGGAAGACTGAAATCGCGGCGAATGAGAGCCTGGCCCATGGCAATGTGGCTATCCAATACTTCCGGTTCGCGCAGGTAGGTGCGCAGCCCCTCCCGCCAGTTGTCCAGGCAGGCACATTCGCTGAACACCCGGTAACTGTCGATGCTGTCGGCGACCACACCGAGACCTTGTGCCAATGACAGGGCGATGCGGTTGTTGGTCTTGGCCGCAGTAAAGGCGTTGACATCGATGGGGATGATGGCAATGCGGTGCAATTGCAGTGCGCGCATGAAGTTGTGGGCGCTCCATTCCAGGTAGAAAGTCGGCAGCGGCCAGTCGCCGATCAAGCTGTCAAAACTCTCCCTCGAGTTGCTGATCACCGTCAGTGTGATCGGTTTTTCACGGTGGATATCGGCCAACAATGCCTTCACGGCATGGAGATGTTGCATGCCCGCGTCACCATAGCTGGCTTTGTGATTGCCAAACCACACCAGCGGGGTCGATCCCCACCGTTGCGCCGCTTCCTCCAACTGCCCACGCAGCCTCAGCAATGCACGTTGCGCGGAAAGGCGTCCGGGAATATCCATTAACGGGCCGTGCAAAGTTTCCTCCACGGCATCTTCGATCACCGTCAGTGGTTTGCCCGTGCCCATCTCCGTTTTCACCACAGTTGCCAGGTTATCACTTGACACCACCCAGTGATCGGCGAGTTCGAACAGCTGTCGCAATTCCCCCCGCCCTTCCTCCAACAGGAAATGGTTGTCGCAGAGATCGAACACGATCTTACTGCCCTGACGTTTCAGTTGTTCGGCGAGATTCACATGCTTCGGCTTGTATGCCTTGGAGAAAATTACTGCACGGTAATTGGCAGCATGGCGCGACTTGTACAATTCAATCGGAAAACCGTCGGCGCGCAACTGGCTCAGGTTATTGAGGCAGCGGATGCGGGTACTGGCCACCCTGGCTTCGGCATTTTTAGGGAGCCAGGCGTAAGATGTCATGGGGTGCCGTACCATCCAGGCTCCGCGGGTGGGGCAATGGGAAACGCATTTGCGGTAATTTTGCCAAGGAATCATATCAGAACAGACGTTAATTGCTATGAAGCCCCAGTTGATAAAGCTTTGTCAGCATGTCATCGACCGGCCCTGGGGCCGGGGAAATCCTCCTGAAATCGGGTCGCACTTCCGCGATGTTGCGGATCACTCCACTTACCCCGGCACATTCTTGCTTTAGACTGAGAGCGCCTTACTGCTACCACTGCGCCACGACCAATACCCGCTCCGCCCGGATTGCCACCCAAGCATTCCGGGCGTGCACAGCGGCGCACGAATCCGCTATGATAAGCGCCGTTCTGCGCCAATGCCGGGAAGTGCGTCATGCGCGGCGCGAAACGACAGGATATGGCCCCGCAGGTTATGTTTTAATTGATCTCGGCGTTCTACGGACATCGTCAACAGCATGAAAGATATGATGCAAGTGGTGTCTCGCCACATCCTTTTGGCCGTGCTCGGCTTCCTGCCACGGGAGCGCAAAAAACGCCTCGAGCGCTGGTTGCGGGGGCGCGAAGAATACAGCCGCCTGCAGCGGGCCGACTGGGTGCTGATGTCCTGGGGCAAGAGCGGTCGCACTTGGTTGCGGGTCATGCTGAGCCGCTTCTACCACAACAAATTTGCCATTCCGGGTGACGAACTGCTGGATTTCGACAACCTGAAGAAAGCGAACCCCGCGGCCCCCAGCGTATTTTTCACCCACAACAATTACCTGCGCAACTACACCGGCAACTGGCACTCCAAAGCCCACTTTGACGGCAAGCCCATCGTGCTGCTGGTGCGCGACCCTCGGGACGTGGCGGTATCGCAGTTCTTCCAGTGGCAGTACCGCATGCGCCCCAACAAGAAATTCATCAACGACTACCCGCCCCACGGTGCCGAGATAAGCCCCTTCCAGTTCGTGATGGATGTTCAGGCCGGGCTGCCCCGTGTCATCGACTACTTCAACGGCTGGGTCGAAACTGTTAGCGCACGGGACGACGTCATGATGGTTCGCTACGAGGACATGCGGACCGAGCCGGAACGCGAACTGGCCCGCATTCTGGCCTTCACCGGCACACCGGGCACAGAAGATGAAGTGCGCGACGCGGTGGACTTTGCCGCCTACGACAACATGAAAAAACTCGAGGAAAGCCGCTTCTTCAAGGGCAGCGGCACCCGGGTCAAGCCCGGCGACAGCGCCAACCCCCAGTCCTTCAAGGTGCGGCGCGCCAAGGTGGGCGGCTACCGGGATTACTTCAGCGACGAGGAATGCGCACGGCTCGACGCCCTGATGGAAACCCTGCATCCGGTATTCGGTTACGGCGCTGCACCCGGCGGCAGCTCTGCAGAAAACGAGTGCGCCGATACCTCCAAAACCGGCAATGGCAATGATCTCGCCGCACAAAACACAGGCACCCCCACAGCATGAACACCAAAGTCATCATCAACGATTTGCTTCAGGCCCGGCGGATTTTCTGGAAAAAACTGTCGCGCCGCCTTCTGCACCTGCGGATGATACGGAGCAACGAAGCCGAGCGACTGCGCGCCGAGCGGGTGCTGCGCGGCAAGGAGCAGAACAACACCCTGCAGAAAGCGGATTTTGTGGTGGTCTCCTTCGGTAAAAGCGGCCGCACCTGGCTGCGGGTGATGATGTCCCAGGCACTGCGGCTGCACTGGAATATCCCCGGCCGTGCCATGCTGGGTTTCGACAACTTCCACAACATGAACCGGCAAGCACCGAAGATCTTCTTTACCCACGACAACTACATCAAGGACTACGCCGGCCAGCCGGATTCCAAGTCGCCGTTCTACGGCAAGAAGGTGATCCTGCTGGCACGCGACCCGCGCGACACCTCGGTTTCCAATTACTTCCAGTGGAAGTTCCGGATGAAACCAAACAAGAAAAAGATCAACAACTATCCCGCTGAAAATTCGGATATCGGCGTGTTCGACTACATGACCAGCCAGCACGGTGGCAGCCTCGCGGATGTGATCGGTTTTCTGAACATCTGGGCCAGGGAGGCCGGCAAAATCGCCGATTTCCACCTGGTGCGCTACGAAGACCTGCGCCGCGACACCGCAACCGCGCTGCGCGAACTACTCGACTTCATGGCGATCCCGGTGAGCGACAAACATCTCGCCGCAGCCGTGGAGTTCAGCTCCTACGAAAACATGAAGAAAATGGAAGAGCGCAACGCCTCTTCGCCCAGCGGCCGGCTGGCGCCGAAGGACAAGGACAATCCGAACAGCTACAAGGTGCGCCGCGCCAAGGTAGGTGGATATCGGGATTACCTGGAGGACGATCAGGTAGAGCAGGTGGACGAGCTGGTGGCGTCGACACTGGACCCGATGTACCAGTACACCGGGCCCACGTCAAAACAGGATTAAAGCACTAAGGGTTGCTGCGCCCGTCAGGATACAGCCGCTATCTTGGGCGCATCACTGCCGATACGCCAGCGCTCCAACACCTCGAAAGCGTCGGGACGCACATGCCCCTGACGTATTTCATCGCGTACCAGTTCTTCGGTGATCACCCCTTTCTCCAGGCATTCTCCCAGCAGCGTGAAAAAGAACCGCTCCTGGTTGAGATCGGGATGCTCCTTGTAGCGACCGGCCAAGCCGTAATCGCCAAACAGCGCCCGGCGGGCACGGCGCAACCAGTGCTTTGGCGGGAACAGCTGAAACGTATCCGCCGCGCGGAAATCCACCTTGAGGCCCGTCTTCCAGGGCTGGGTTTTGCGTTTGGTGTTGTGCAGCATGTGGGTCGCCGGGGTCAGGCGGTCAAAATCATTCCACTCGTTTTCAAACAGGCCGATGGTATCCGGGTCCTCCAGCTTGAGGGATACCCAGTCCATGTAGTCGCGCTGACCGGTGAACATCTCGTTGACATTCTCCTCCAGGCGCCAGTGGGTCAGTTTGGCGCAGTCCAGCAACATCACACTGGAGGCCATGGCGCCCCGGCGGCCCTTGTTGCCGGATTTGGGCCGACACATCAGCGCCGCACCCTCCATATCCCGGGACAACAAATCCCAGACATCGCCGACGGCGAACACATCGGGATCGACCACCAACGCCCGGCCCGTGTAATGCATCAGTTGGGGGGGGGCAAAACGCAGCGGGGTGAACGACTGCAGGTCATCATTCAACCAGGCGCGCATTTCGCCATCGCGCAGGTAGCGCTGTCCTTCACGTTCCTGCAAACAGGGGAAGTCCCGGTTGTGCATGAAGCGCACTTCAAACTTGTCGTTATGGCTGGAGTTGCGGCGCAACGCGTATTCGCTGATCAGTGCGCCGAGCCATTGCTTGTGATTGGCCTGAATAAAAACGCAGTAGTCCAAGGATGACCTCACAATCGTGTAGAAGTGAAACAAACTCTATCGCCTGAGTGGTCGAATCCTAGCAGCTTGAAACGGCCAGATCACTCACCCAGATCAAATAAACGGCACTTTCCCCAGCCCACATAAATCGCCATTCAAGCAGCATTGGTGGAATACCCTGAATTGGGTAAACTGCCTGCCTCGATCAGTATCGGTCTCACCATGACGCAATCAGAGCAAACAGCAACTCCACGAGTCTGGCTCTTATTCGGCCAGAAAGCCGGCGACAATAACCAGGTGCTGGCCCTGGCGGAACAACTGGGCTGGCCGTACACCATCAAGCAGATCCACAATCAACCCTGGGAATTGCTGACCAGCCTGGCGCTGGGCGCCACCCTGAATGGGGTCGACATTCGCCACTCAAGTCCGCTGGTTGCCCCCTGGCCGGACCTGGTCATCACGGCCGGACGCGGCAATGAACCTGTGGCACGCTGGATTCAACAGCGATCTGGCAATCGTGCGCGGCTCGTCCATATCGGTCGCCCCTGGGCACCACTGGCCAGTTGGGACCTGATTGTTACCACGCCGCAATATTTCCTGCCCGCCGCCGACAACGTGCTGCTCAACCGCCTGCCCCTGCATCGGATCACGCCCGAGCGCCTGGCATATGAGGCCTCTACTGAAGCACCCTGGCACAACCTGCCTCGGCCCTATACGGTAGTGCTGCTGGGCGGTGACAGCGGTCAGTTTGTCTTCACGGCCGAGAAAGGACAACGGCTGGGCCAGCTGGTCAACCGCCTGGTCAAAACCCTGGGGGGGGTCGCACTTGTCTCCGACAGCCGGCGCACCCCGGCCGCCGCCAGCGAAGCCTTCTGGCGCCAACTGTCCGTGCCCGCCTGGCGCCATAACTGGCACGATGGCCAGGACAGCAATCCCTATATGGCCCTTCTCGCCCAGGCAGACCAGCTGGTGGTCACCGGGGAGAGTATGTCCATGCTCGCCGAAGCCTCCGCCACCGGCAAACCGCTGTTTATCTTTGACATGTCTGACCGGGACAGCCGCTGGTGGCGCCAGTGCCACAATTACCGCCACAAACCCCTCAGCCATCGGCTCGCCATGCGGCTGGGGCCGCGACGCATGCGCAGGGATATCGCCAGGATACAGGAAGCATTGGTAGCGGATGGTCGAGCCGTCTGGCTCGACAGCGAGCACATCACTCGAGGCGAATTGTCTTCCGGGAACGATGTGGCGCCGGGCGGGACGGAGTGCCGGGACGCGGCACAGCGCATCAGAGATATGTTTGGGTAAAGCGTTTGGTTATAAAGCCGTAACCAGCACGCTGCGGGTTACGGCGAGGGGCGGACTCAAGCGGCCTTGGCCTGCAGGCCCGACAGCGGGTGCCGGTCCGGCGGCGGCAGATCCGGGGTGCGGGCCAGCACTTCGAAAGCGTCGTGGCGCACATGGTTCTGGCGCATTTCCTCGCGCAGGAACTCCTCGCTGATTTTGCCCTGCTCCACACACTCCTTGAGCAGCCCAAAGAAGAACAGCTCCTGGTTCTTGTCCGGGTGGACCTTGTAGTTGCCCAGCAGGCCATACTCGCCAAACACATGGCGACGGGCGCGCATCAGCCAGCCGATGGGCGGGAACGCCCGGAATTTTTCCGCCGGACGCCAGTCCGTCGGCAAGCCGGTTTTCCAGGGCTGGGTTTTGCGTCGGGTGGTGTGGAGCATTTTGGTCGCGAGGCTGAGCTTGTCGAAGTCATTCCACTCATTTTCCAGGAAACCAATGGTCTCCGGACTCTCGGTTTTGAGGCCGATCCACGGCTGATAGTCCCAACCCGCATCAAACATGGCATTGAACTGCTGCTCCACCTTCCAGTGGGTGAGCTGGCTGCAATCGAGCAGCATCACACTGCTGGCGACCATCTTGTCGACATAACCTTTCGGGCCCGAGCGCATCCGCGCCATAACAGCCTTGCCCTGCATATCCCGGGACAGCAGTTCCCAGATGTCCACCGCGGCAAAAACATCCGGATCGATCACCACCGCGCGACCTTCGTAGCCCATCAGTTCCGGCGGCATAAAGCGGGTCGGGGTGAAGGACTGGAGGTCCTCGTTCAGCCACACCCGCTTGACGCCATCGCGCAGATAGGACTGCCCCTCGCGGGCGGCAAAATACGGGTAGTCACGGGTATCCATGATGGTGACGTCAAACAGCTCATTGTGCCGGGAATAGCGGCGCAGCGCGTACTCCGCCACAATGGCACCCGTTATCTGCTTATGATTGGTCTGGATAAATACACCGTACTTCATGGCAAAACAACCCGACTGATGAGCCCGCCCCATGATAAGTCAACACCGCCGATGGAATCCATCCGGCCCACCGGATCATTGCGTTTCACTTGATCCGGATCGGGTTGCCGCCACAGTGAAAACCGCTGCGGGCAGTCACTCTCCTGCTGCGGGGGAGATATCCCCAAGGTGATACTGATCGGACCATTGGGCCAGAATAATAAATGTCGCAGTGTCAGCTCCCGAGACAAACGGCGGTTTGACCCTTGATCCCCTGCGCCCGCTTTATGTGAATACCGCTTACTTAAATACACCCTGGCGATAGAGGCGCCAGAACAGCCCCCAGGAATAGATCAGGGGATGGCGGCGCACCTTGTCGGGGATCTCCACCCGCTGTCCCGAATGCCGCTCCAATTTCCAGGCAAGGTAGTCGAGGCCGCCATCGAAGGTGAACAAGGCCTTGAGCAGCCTCAGCACCGAAAACAACTTTCCCCACAACCTGCGGAGTTTCCAGCGCAGGGGGGCCAGCTTGCGCGACAACTTGCCGATGTCCGCTTGGTAGTGCAGTTCACCGTCCCGCTCTTCAACCCGCAGTTGCGGCAGAACGCCGCCGGCCAGTTGCACGGCCTGCTGTGCGTAGAAGTCCCTGGCAAACTGCACCAGCTCCCGCGCCCTGCCCGCCCGCTCGGTGCGCAACTCGGTGCCATAGCTCAGCGACAGCCCCTGCTGCCACAACTGCTCGACCGGACCACTGGAGGGCAGTGTCGGCAGCACCTGGGCCAGGAAGGTGGCGCGGGCAGCCGCCAGGCACTGTTGCAGACGCTCGCGATCCGGCTCACTGCGACTGTAGACAATGTCGGTGGGCTGGGCGAAGCGGCCCCAGAAATAGGATTCGAAACGGCGCGCGGAGTTATAGCGGGCAAAGTCGCGGGCCGACACCACGGCATACTTGCTGCGCACCGTGCGCTCCCCGCTCCCCGCCTGGGTGTAAAACACATTGGGCGGCAACAACCAGTTGCCCAATGCCAGGCCCCCGCGGCCATAACAGGCCCAGTAGCTGTCGACGATGACATACAGGTCCACCAGCCCTGCATAAAAATCGCCGCTGCGCAGACAGGAGCCGTAGACCATGGCACCGCTCATGGCGGCACCATACTTTTGTCGCAGCTGTACCAGCAGTGGTTCCAGTGCCTCAAAACGGCTGGTTGTAATAGTCGAAGACTCCGTCATAAGCGCCGTCGCTACAGGGCCAGGAATGACAGTGGCCCGGCGGCGGTAATCACCACCGGTCCGCCTTCCCGGCGCACCGGCACGATTTCCCCATCCAGGTTGAAACTGCCATCCATCAGCAGGGTAATTTGCCCGGCGCGGTGGCTGTGGTAGCCGTCCGCGGCGGCGGGCTGCGATTTGCGATTGCGCCGCAGGATGGACAGGAATGTGCGCAGGAAGCGCTTGGCATCGGAGGTAATAAGGCTCATTTTCAGGGGCGCCTCCCCGCTCCCCCAGAAGGGGTGAATGCCCAGAAACAGCCGCTCAAGACTGCTGATGGCGAGAATGCGGGCACGAAACTCGCCGTACATCTCGCCGTCCAGGCCGACCGCCACGGGCAGCGGCTGATTGAATTCCGGGTGGCCGCGGACAATGCCCCACAGGGTGCGCACCAGTCCCAGCCCCAGGCTGAAATCATCCCGCAGGCCACGGGAGTGGATTTCCCGGTGAGCGTATTCGCTGGCCTGAATAATCGCCCCGCCGCCAAAGAACATACCGAAATGCGGCGCCCCGCCGGCACCCGTCTCCACCCGCAGTACATGCCGCTGCACCACCCGGCCCGCGATAAGCCGCTCGCCTTGGCTCCAGCGGCAAAGCCGTTCCAGCGCCCGCAGCAGAGAGCCTTTGACCCCCACATCCCCGGCCGTCATATTGGCGGTGCCGCCGGGCAGCAGGGCTATCAGCGGCGGCGTCCTGAAGGGGCTGTCCTGCAGCAGGTGGGCAAAGATATGCGCGGCGGTGCCGTCGCCCCCGTTGATTGCCAGCACGTCAACCGACTGACGGGCGATGCTCTCGAGCACGGCGGGAATTTCCGCAGCGGAAGAAGTCCGGTAGTGCAGCAGGCCGGGATGACGCGAAAGCAGCTCATCGACGCGACGCCGCTGATCGCGGTTGTGGCCACTGTTGCAATTGCTGATCACGGCAATGGGGGTGGTGCGGCAAACCGCCTGGGGTGTCATCATGCTGGTCATACTATTAAAAGAAAGAAAAGGGACATGCCACGCTATTTACCACCCAGGTCTCAGGGCCGATTTTTCCTTGCTGGCCACCGATCCGGCCTGGTTGCAGCGCGCATCATACCGTAGCCACTACGGCAACGTCGCCCGCCTGTCAGGGATGGCGGCCCGAACCAGGTCGATGGCGGTTTCCCCCATCCTGGGCGCTGAACCCCTTATCTGCAGCGGCAAGCCCGTGACGGGGTCCAGCAGGATGCTGACAGGGCCCGTCAGTCCCATCAGTTCAAACGCATCCTCGGGCGCGGCGCCGACGGGCCGTACCTGCAATGACACCACCAGCGCCGCCACAGGCCCTTTCACCTCGCGGGTAGTATTGCCGCTCAGCAGACGGTAATCCACTGCCACCTCTGCCACGCCAGTCACCACCATCTCCACCCGCAGGTAATCCACATCGGTATAGAGGTATTGAGTCCAGCTGTCGCCCGGTTTGCGGAGGGGGCCAGTACTGACCGCCACCAGCAGGGCGTAGGGGGACAACAGGGGTTGCACAGCGGTCAATGCTGGCGGAAATGGCCGCTGCATCGCGGAGGATTTGGACCAGAGATCCGGCGACAAGCCCCGTTCGGCGTCCAGCGGTTCCCGGCGCACCCGGTAAATGCCCTGCTCCAACAGGCGGTACTGTTTCATCCGCCGCTGTTTGCCCTCGCTGAGGCGCGAGCGCTGGTAGACCTGCAAGGTATCCGGGTCCATCCAGATCGATACCTGCTCACCGCCGTTGCCGAGCTGACTCTGCACCACCAACTGCCAGAGGGTATCGCCCTCGGGGAAGACCGGTTTTACACCCTCTGGAGATAACCATTTATCGGCGACACTCTCAGCGGTCACCGGACTGAGGGAGAGCGATGTCGAGGCCTTTAGCCACAAGTAATTCTTTGCGTAGGCCAATTCCGTCCACGGCGGGGTTGCGGGCTGCTGGCCGGCGAGAACCGGCGACGAGCCAACCGTGCCCTGGGTCAGTGCCAGCGATAACAATCCAACCTGTAACAAGCTTCTCAACATGGAGAACTTCCCACCCTCTCGGCACACGGATGCCGATATCCTGACGATTTCAGTTTGAAAACGCCAGCGGCCCCGGGATCACCCGGTTAACCCGGAAGCAGCCCGACACCGTTACCCCAAGACCATGACATAGTATGCTCTGCATCCAGGCTTTGTGTGGCAACACAATAATCCCGAGAAAAATGAATCCCGAGCAATCCGCAACCCATCACAGCAGTGACCGTCTCCCGCTGCCGCAAAGCGGGACCGTGCACCTGTGGTTGATGGCAAGCACCGAAATCCACTGCGGCGCGACACAGCCCAACTGGGTCAGCCTCCTACCCGCTGGCGAGCGCGAGCGGGTTTTGCGCAAACTGGCGCCGGAGGATAAACAGCTGGCCCTGGCTACCCGGGTGCTCATTCGCGCAGTCATCTCTGCATATCTGGGCGGCAACCCCGGCGACTGGCGCTTCGATCTTTCGCCAACCGGCAAACCCTATCTGTCCGGTGCGCCACAACCCCTGGCTTTCAACCTCTCCCACTCCGGCAACCTGGTGGCCTGTGCCATAGCCGGGCAACAGGGAATCGGGGTGGATATCGAAGATAGCCGCGTGGAACGCAACTTCCTCGCTCTTGCCAGGCGCTTTTTTACCCCGCAGGAGTACACCGAATTAGCCAGCCTACCCGCCGCTGCGCAGGCCAACCACTTTTACCAGCTCTGGACCCTGAAAGAATCCCACCTCAAGGCCAGGGGGCTGGGATTGGCCAACGGCCTGGACCGTTACTGCTTCCAGCGGGACAACCACGACAAATACCACCTATCCGCGCCACCGGATACCCCGGGGCAGTGGCAGCACCGGTTGCTCAGCGCACCGCCCGGCTATCAAATTGCCATTAGCCGGTACAGCACCCACGAACAGCCTCCTGAGATGCGCGTTGAAACCTGCCGGATGGACTCAGAGCGCTTGTTTGCGTTATGGCGGCTCGGCAAGGATGGCTAAGGCCGTGGGCGTTAGCACTCATATTCAAGCCGGCGCGCAAGCAAGGGAGCGTCGAGCTGTACAGGAAGACACCGGCATTAAACGTTGTCCTGGCGGGGTTGATTCCACTATTTTTTTCATTGGCTAAAACCCTGCGCTCCACGGGACGCCCGGCTTCGCTGGCCACCCCTGGCACAGGCGTTATACTGCCCATGTATTCCAGCATACATGGTCACCACATGATCCCCCTCTGGATGAAGCTTATCTATACAGCCTATGTGGCGATCACCGTGGCGGTTTACGCGACGAAGTATGGTCCCGGCAACTTCCTCTGGTTCTCAGACATTGCCTTAATAGCTACCGTGCCGGCACTCTGGCTTGAGAGCCAACTGTTAGCCAGCATGATGGCTGTCGGCATCCTCCTTCCCGAACTCGTGTGGAATGTCTGTTTCCTGGCAAGGCTGCTGACTGGAAGACGCCTTACGGGCCTGACAGACTACATGTTTGATTCGAACAAGCCGCGCTATCTCCGGGCCCTGTCGCTGTTTCACGTCTTCCTGCCCGTGCTGTTGCTCTGGCTCGTCGCCCGACTCGGCTACCTGCCGACGGCATGGATTGCACAGACCGCACTCGCATGGGTGGTCTTGCCGCTGACCTATGTGCTTACCGATCCGGAGAAGGACGTGAACTGGGTCTATGGTCCGAGCGGCAAGCCCCAGGGACGCCTGCCTCGGCTCCTGTACCTGGGGCTGGTGATGATCGCCTTTCCTGTGCTGGTTTATTGGCCCACACACCGGATTCTGGAATGGCTATTTGCCTGAGTCAGGTTCAAGGCCCGTGCTTCGATGAGGTGTGCGGGTACCCACGACTTGTTCACACCCTGTATAGTTAGACTCGATTTCGCTGTAGACACAGGACGTAATAATAGCCAACCTTCACCACAGATTCTGACGTTGTAGAGGCATACCGCAGTATGAAAGCCACTGAGCCCGTCTGTCTGGCCGATGTGATTGAACTGATGCTCGACGCAGTCTGCGTGGTCGACCGGCGGGGACACTTCGTGTTCGTCAATGGGGCCTTCGAACGAATCTTTGGCTACCAAGCCGATGAGGTGATCGGCCACCCCATGCTTGATCTGGTGTTCCATGACGACCGGGAAAATACGCTGCAAGCTGTCGCAACACTGCTGGCTGGCGAACCGCAACCCTGTTTCGAGAACCGCTGGATTCGCAGGGATGGCCAGGTGGTTCATGTACTCTGGTCAGCGCGCTGGTCGGAGGAGCACCAGGTCAGAATTGCCGTGGCCCACGACATTACCGAACGCAAGCGAATGGAAGAGCGGCTGCAGCATATGGCGGGCCATGACCCACTAACGGGCTTACCCAATCGCGCGCTGCTGCTGGATCGCATACAAACAGCGCTAACCCAAGCGCGCCGCGACCAGACCCATCTTTCTTTATTGTTCATTGATATCGATAATTTCAAACATATCAACGACAGTTATGGCCACTTTGTTGGCGACGCACTGCTAGAGCACATCGCGCGGCGTCTCAAGAATTGTGTCCGGGAATCCGACACGGTGGGTCGTCTGGGTGGAGACGAATTCCTGATCCTGTTAAACAGAACCAGCACACTCGATGACGCGGTGGTGATCGCTGAAAAAATCCGCGCCGAGCTTGAACAACCGTTTGCCCTCGGTGGTCGCCAGTTGCACATCGCCCCGAGCATAGGTATCGCGCACAACCCCGATAGTGGCGAGGATTACCAGCAATTAATACAGTGCGCTGATCAAGCCATGTACCGGGCAAAAAAAGCCGGTGGCAATCGGATTGCTGTTTTTTGAGCGCCATGGGCTTGGCCGTAGCTGTGTTGCGTATTTTGAGCTGTCCGGCGGCCGGGTGAAGCTACTTTATACTCAGGGCACCCCCATTACCCCTATCACACCAAGGCAGACAACACTTAAAAAGTACGGCTGTTTAAAATATTATGTTGAGTTAAACCCAAATTTATCACACAGAGGCTGAGTCGATGTCAGGTAACATTCCTGAAGAGTTTGTCATGTTAAAAGGAGAGATACTGGACGGAATGGTGGATGCCATTGAGACTGCTGGAGAGGATGCGGATTACACTGTTGAAGCAATCGATACCTGCGCAACCATTCTTGGGGATTATCTCGAAGATGTATTTTCACCATCACTCTATGGCCAATCCAAAAAGATTATGGCTGCCGTCAAGTTCACGGTAAACGAACTCAATGAACTGAATGATGACTGCAATCAGAACCTTATCGACACTGAACAGCGCGATCAACTTCGCGAACTGATTGTTGCGTCTGCAGCCTATGCCGGACTCGAAACGGAACAGCAGGACATTACCGAAGAATGGCGTGCGTGGTAGGCTCGCAATAGGTTGTCCATAAAAAACCCGGCTTCGAGCCGGGTTTTTTATAGATGGCGGTGAGGGAGGGATTCGAACCCTCGATACGTTTCCGTATACACACTTTCCAGGCGTGCTCCTTCGGCCACTCGGACACCTCACCATGTATAAACTGTCACTTGTATTTCACCTTCGGGGCAGCACGCCTGCGTGCTCGTTACTCGGGGTGAACCCCTCGCCCTGCGGGTCGCCGTCACAAGTTCCGGCGCTCTCTGCGGCCAAGCCTCCGAGTCGACCACCCCGGACACCTCAGCAGCTATTTTGAGGGGCGCAACTGTACACAAGCACCCCCAAAAAAGCAATTGTCAGGGCCAGCTTTGGAAGTACTCTGAAATCAGCGCTTCCGGTGCCGGAGGCGGGGTGAAATCCATGGTACCCAGATAGAGAAAGCCGACGATTTTTTCCTCTTCACTCAAACCGAGACCCGCCATCACCGTCCGGTCATAGGCGTAATCACCGGTGCGCCAGATGGCGCCGACATGCTGGGCATAGGCGGCGGTGATCATGTTCTGCACCGCGGCACCAGTGGAGATCAGCTGTTCGATCTCGGGCACCTTGGGGCTCACCTGGGGACTGGCAATCGCCACAATCACCATCGGCGCGCGCAAGGGTTTGGCCTGGGCCCGTTGCCGCTCTTTGTCACTCAGGTCAGCATTGTTGGCTTGTTCCGCGCGGACGAACAGTTCACCGAGCGCATGCAGGCCATCGCCTTCAAGCACCAGAAAGCGCCAGGGGCGCATGCGCCCGTGGTCGGCGGCGCGAAAGGCTGCCTTCTGGATATTGGCCAGCACCTCACCGGAAGGTGGCGGCGCAGACAATCTCGGAGCTGACACCCGCTCGTGCAAGGCCTTGAGTGCATCCATCTGTGAACCCTTTGCTGGGGCTGGCTTGAATATCGTCCGCCACGCCGGGGAGCATGGACATTTAGCGCCAGACATCGTGTAATTAGCGGCACTGATTGACGTGCCGGGGGCAACATCTTACAGGATGAATGCAGAGAGTTCGAAAGAGACCGCAAGGTTTTTACATTATCAGGGCCTGTTTCGCTTTCTCACCGGTTTCGCTGGTATTGCAACCCTGGCGCTCAGTTATCAGGGCCTGAGTCATGACCTGACCAAGGCGGTGCCGCTGCTGCTGGCCGTGCTGTACATCGCCTTCGCCCCATTCATGCTGCAACGCATCAGCCCTTCCGCCAGAGTTCGCGCCTGCCAACTGTTCTCCCTGTTCGATGCGCTGTTGCTGGGGTGCCTGATCGCATTGCTGCACCTCAGTCCGCTGCCGTCTTTACTGTTTGTTCTGGCGCTGCAATTTAATGCCCTGGCCATCGGTGGCTGGCGCAAGCTGGCTGCGGATAACGTCGCCCTGCTGATCGGCGTCCTGAGTACCACATTGGCCTATCATTTTACCTGGGCGGTGGAGGCGGCGCTTTTTGCCAGCCTGCCCCCGCTGTTCTCCCTGGGGCTTTACAGCTGCATCTACGGCTATCACACCGCGCTAGAATGGCATCGCCACGGAGAGCGGATCAGGGAGCTGGAAAAGCAGCAGATTCAACTCAAACTGCGCAATTACCGGCTGTCCAAATATGTCTCCCCCACCCTCCTGAAAGCCATCCAGTCGGGCAAGGATGTGAAGCTGGAAACCCACCGCCGCAAGCTGACCATTTTCTTTTCCGATATCAAGGGGTTCAGCGAACTGGCGGAGCAAATGGAAGGCGAACCCCTGACCAATCTGCTGAATAATTACCTGACGGAGATGTCCCAGATTGCCATTCGCCACGGCGGCACCATCGACAAGTTTATCGGCGACGCGGTGATGGTGTTTTTCGGCGACCCGACCACCAAGGGCGTGAAAGATGACTGTGTGGCGGCGGTGTCGATGGCCATCGCCATGAAAAAACACATGAAAGAATTGCAGCAGCGCTGGGTCAATCAGGGCATCCAGGAACCGCTGGAAATCCGCATGGGTATCAATACTGGCTATTGCGCGGTGGGCAATTTTGGCACCGAGGACCGCCTCGACTACACCTTGCTCGGCACCGAAGTGAACCTCGCCAGCCGCCTGGAATCCGCCGCCCAGCCCGGAGAGATACTGATCTCCCACGAGACCTATTCACTGGTCAAAGAACAGATTCTCTGTGAAGAGCGGGGGGAAATTCAGGTAAAAGGCTTCCAGCATCCCGTGAAGGCCTACGCCGCCATCGATCTGCGCAAAAATCTCGGCGGCGCACACCGCTACTTCGAGCACATTACCGACGGTTTTTCCTTCTACATGGATACCGACCGCATCCGCAATTACGATCAGGACAAGATTCTCCAGTCGCTGATCGATGCCGCCAATCACCTACAGAGCCGGAAGAAGAAATAACAGCCACCTACAGAGCCGGAAGAAGAAATAACAGCCGCCGAGCAGCCCCGCCACCGACAGCCTTTACTGTCGGGACAACCTCAGCCGGGGCGGCTCGGTGTTGCTGGAACTGCGATAGGGATTGATGTCCAGGCCGCCGCGGCGGGTATAGCGGGCGTACACTTCCAGGCTTTCCGGCGCGCAGAGTTCAGTGATTTCGATAAAGATGCGCTCCACGCACTGCTCGTGGAAATCCTGGTGATTGCGGAAGGAAATCAGGTAGCGCAGCAAGCCCTCCCGATCCATGGGCCAACCGCGGTAGCGGATCAGGATGCTGGCCCAGTCCGGCTGTCCGGTCACCGGGCAGTTGGTTTTCAACAGGTGGCTGTAGAGGGATTCCGCCACCACCTCATCCCTGCCGACAAGCCCCAGCAGACCGGCATCCGGCAGGTAGGCCTCCACTTCGATGGGCAGGTCGTCCAGGCAGGTACCGTGAAAAGTGCCGATACCCCGGTGGCGAAAACTGTCGGCCATATGGATACCCACCTGTACGGGACCCTCCACACAGCGGGAAATGTCCTGTTCCAGCAACGCCGAGACGTCCTGCACCGAGCGGTAGCGCTCCTGGTTGAGGGAGTTCAGATACAGTTTGAGGGATTTGGATTCCACCAGATTGACGGTATCGCAGGGCATGGAGATTTCCGCCACCGCCACCACCGGCTTGCCCCTCAAATCCAGCCAGGACAGTTCATAGCCGGTCCACAGGTCATAACCGAAGAACGCTGGCTTGTCGGAAATGCCCAACGCCCGCCGTCCCTCACTGCGGGGAATGGCGTGCAGCACATCCGGGCAGTATTGGCACGGGTACTCGGTAACAGCGCCCAGCAACAGGGATTTATCCGTCACGGCTCACCTCAGCTGCGCAGCTTCTTGCCGCGCTCCAACAGATACAGGGAATAGACAAACAAGATCACGCAAAAGGCCGTCACCATCACAAAGGCCCACACCACATTGATATCGGACACCCCCAGCAGACCATAGCGGAACGCATTGACCATATACAGCACGGGATTGGCCTGGGACACCCCCTGCCAGAAGGCCGGTAGCATACTGATAGAGTAGAACACCCCGCCCAGGTAGGTGAGCGGTGTCAGCACGAAGGTCGGGATAATGGAGATATCGTCGAAACTGCTGGCGTAAACCGCGTTGATAAACCCCGCCAGCGAGAACAGCACCGCCGTCAGGAACACGATCGCCACCGTGACACCCATATGACTCACCTGCAGGTGGGTAAAGAACAGCGACAACAGGGTCACGATCGCCCCCACCGCCAGACCGCGGGCGACGCCGCCGATCACATAGCCCACCAGGATGATGTAATTGGGCACCGGCGACACCAGCAACTCCTCAATACTGCGCTGGAACTTGGTGCCAAAGAATGACGACACCACGTTGGCGTAGGAATTGGTGATCACCGACATCATGATCAGGCCGGGCACCACAAACTGGATGTAACTGAAGCCGGACATCTCGCCGATGCGCGGACCGATCAGCCGGCCGAAAATCACGAAATACAGGGCGATGGTAATCGCCGGCGGCAGCAGGGTTTGCTGCCAGATGCGCATGAAGCGACGGATTTCCTTTTCGACGATGGTACAAAACGCCACCCATTGCTGCCGGGGATTCATGCTGGCACCTCCTCGCTACCGACCTTGTGGGACTCCACCAGGGACACAAACAGCTCCTCCAGCCGGTTGGCCTTGTTGCGCATACTGACCACATGAATGTCGCGCTCACTGAGGCTGGCAAACAGCTCATTCAGGGACTGGTGTTTTTCCACCTCCACCTCAAAGCAGTGATCGTCGATGAGCTGACCGGGATAACCCTCGATGTCGGGGAACGCTTGCAGCACCTCCCGGGTATCCATGATGAACACCTCCTTGTTCAGTTGCCGCAACAACTCTTTCACCGAGGTGTTCTGGATAATCTGGCCGCGGTCGATGATCGCCACGTTGCGACACAGGCTCTCCGCCTCCTCCAGGTAATGGGTGGTGAGGATAATGGTGGTGCCTTTCGCATTGATCTCCTTCAGGAACTGCCACATGGAGCGGCGCAGTTCGATATCCACCCCGGCGGTGGGCTCGTCGAGAATCAGCAGGCGCGGCTCGTGGACCAGTGCGCGGGCAATCATCAGGCGGCGCTTCATGCCACCGGACAGCAACCGTGAACGCTGGTCGCGCTTGTCCCACAAGCCCAGTTGCCGCAGGTATTTTTCAGTGCGCTGCTCCGCCAGCCTGGGCGGCAGGCCAAAGTAGCCGGCCTGGGTTTTGACGATGTCGAACACCTTTTCAAACTGGTTGAAATTGAACTCCTGTGGCACCACACCGATGTTCTGTTTCGCCAGGGAGAAATTTTCATCGATATCGGTGCCGAACACCGACACCTGGCCGCCGCTCTTCCGCACCAGCGAGCAGATCACCCCGATGGTGGTGGACTTGCCCGCCCCGTTGGGGCCGAGCACGGCAAAAAAGTCGCCGGGCTGGACCTCCAGGTTGATGCCTTTCAGCGCTTCAAAACCGTTGTCGTATTGCTTGTGCAGATTGCGTATGGAGAGTGCGGCAGTCATAACATCTCAACTTATCCTGTTCGGGTGCTTGTCCCCGGATGCCGGGCACGGGCGATGGCCGGTATGCTTTAGTTCTGGGTAACAAGGAGGCCGCTAGTCTAAATGACTTTGCAAGAGTTTGGGGGGAGAAAAACAAAAAAGCGCAGGCCACGAAGGACACTGCGCTTGAATTTGGAGCGGGAAACCGGGTTCGAACCGGCGACCTCAACCTTGGCAAGGTTGCGCTCTACCAACTGAGCTATTCCCGCACTGTTTGCCACTAAGGGCGATAAAAAATTGGCGTCCCGTAGGGGAGTCGAACCCCTGTTACCGCCGTGAAAGGGCGGTGTCCTAGGCCTCTAGACGAACGGGACAAGTGCTTCTCATCAAGAGAGGCGCGCATTCTATGAAGCGCGATCTGCCCTGTCAACCCTGCGTTTGTTTTTTCTAACATCTCGCAAACGCAGCTCGGCCCGGAGAGAAAAGTAGACACAATTTCCGTCCGCCGATCAAGCTGTCACACTTTCTTTTTCAGGGCCAGGGAGGCGGAATTGACACAGTAGCGCAAACCGGTCGGCGCGGGGCCATCTTCAAACACATGGCCGAGGTGGCAGCCGCAGTGAGAACAGGTGATTTCTGTGCGCGCCATGCCGTGACTCATATCCCGGTGTTCGGCGATATCGGCGTCCTCGATGCCGCGATAGAAACTCGGCCAACCGGAACCGGAATCGTACTTGCTGTCTGAATCAAACAACGGCTGGCCACAACACCGGCAGCAGTACGTCCCCGCCGCCTTTTCATGGCAATACTCGCCGCTGAAGGGCCGCTCCGTCCCTTTCTGGCGGCAGATGCGGTATTCCTCCGGGCTGAGCCGGGCCCGCCACTGCTCGTCGTCAAACTTTTCGCTATTCGCCATGGCGCCACCTCACAGATTACTTAGTCATGACAGGGTTTTGATATACAATGAGTTTTTTCTCAGGGTTTGACAACCGACAACGGCAATTTATGCAACCGATCAAGAAATCCAACAAACTGGATAACGTCTGCTACGACATTCGCGGACCGGTGCTCGACCACGCCAACCGGCTGGAAGAGGAAGGTCTGCGCATCCTCAAGCTGAATATCGGCAACCCGGCGCCCTTTGGCCTGGAAGCCCCCGACGAAATCATTCACGACGTGATTCACAACCTGGCCAACGCCCAGGGTTACTGCCATGCCAAGGGCCTGTACAGCGCCCGCAAGGCGGTGATGCAGCGCTGCCAGATCATCGGCATCCCCAACGTCGAAATTGACGATGTATTTCTCGGCAATGGCGTCAGCGAACTGATCGTCATGGCCATGCAGGCGCTGCTGAATAACGGCGACGAAATTCTGGTGCCGGCCCCCGACTACCCCCTGTGGACCGCCGCCGTCACCCTCGCCGGCGGCAAGGCCGTGCACTACCTGTGTGACGAGGCCAACGAGTGGCAACCGGATATTGAAGACATCGCCCGCAAAATCACCCCCAAGACCCGCGGCATTGTGGTGATCAACCCCAACAACCCCACCGGGGCGGTGTACGGCGAAGCGGTGCTCAAAGAGATTGTCGAGCTGGCCCGCCAACACGACCTGATTATTTACGCCGACGAAATCTACGACCGCATCCTCTACGATGAGGCCGTACATATCCCGCTGGGCAGCCTGGCCACGGATGTACTCTGCATTACCTTCAACGGCCTGTCGAAAACCTACCGGCTGGCGGGCTTTCGCTCCGGCTGGCTGATTGTCAGCGGCGCCAAGCACCACGCCCGCAGTTATATCCAGGGTATCGAGATGCTGGCCTCCATGCGCCTCTGTGCCAACGTGCCGGCCATGTATGCCATCCAGACCGCACTGGGCGGCTACCAGAGCATTGTCGACCTGGTCGTTCCCGGCGGCAGGCTTTACCAGCAACGGGAGAAAGCCTGGTCGATGCTGAACGCCATACCCGGTGTCAGCTGCGTCAAACCCAAGGCCGCGATGTATCTGTTCCCGCGCCTGGACCCGGAGATCTACCCCATCGAGGACGACGAACAGTTTGTGCTGGATTTGTTGCTGGAAGAGCGCATCCTGCTGGTTCAGGGCACGGCCTTCAACTGGCCGAATCCCGATCACTTCCGCATTGTGTTCCTGCCCCGCGAGGACGATCTGGAGGAGGCCATCAACCGCCTGGCGCGGTTCCTGGAAAAATACCGCCTCAGCCACCCGGTGACCAAGCCGAAACTGACTCAGGTGGCGACCTAAGCGGAGGGATGGGCGCCGTGGCCCAGCGGATAAAGGATGCGATCCCGGTAGCCCGTCAGTACCGGGATATAGCCGGCCAACGCCTCATCGAGCAGCGGATCGTTACTGTCCACCAGTAGCGGTCTGCCTCC
>NZ_JBFHQR010000024.1:0-24139 GCF_041592135.1 Porticoccus sp.
CCACCGGATTGTTAGGAGCAGCGTTGGTCATCGCTTTCATGGTCGGGCTCTATGGGCGATGGGGGCTGATTGCGTGCGCCGGTCTGACGGTCAATATCGGACTGGTCTTCGGAATACTGAGCCTGTTGGGCGCAACACTTACTTTGCCGGGTATTGCAGGCATCATTCTGACTATTGGCATGGCGGTGGATGCCAACATTCTGATCAACGAACGGATACGCGAGGAATTACGCTCTGGCCGGTCGGCATGGATGGCTCTAAAAGAGGGGTTTGGTAAGGCCTATCGGACCATCCTGGACTCCAACTTCACGACTCTGATCGCTGTCAGTCTGCTGTTCATGTTTGGTAGCGGCCCGGTGCGAGGGTTCGCTGTCACTATCGGCATCGGCCTGGTTACGTCGATGTTCACGGCCATCGCTATAACGCGGTTGATCATGGAGTGGCGAATCCGGGGCCGAGAACGGGAACCGTTGGTTATTTCGGGTATTGCCTGGCTGGATCACCTGAGCGAGAACGGTGTGAACTTCATGCGAGGCCGGGTAATCGGGTTACTGGTGTCCGCCGTGCTTTCCGTTGTGTCCCTTGCGCTCTTTGTACAGCCAGGTCTGAAGTATGGTGTCGACTTTACCGGCGGGACGGTGGTTGAGGTGCATGCTCAAAGCGTAAGCGTGGAGCAACTGCGCACCACTTTACAGGCACAGGAGGTTACGGATGCAGCCATTCAGGAGGTTGGATCTGACGGCCGATTCCTGATTCGCTTGCCGGCCGAGCCGGGCCCCGACAGAACCACGGCAGAACAGGTTGGTCTGCTCAAGGCTGCCGTCACAGCGGTCGAGCCCAGCGCGAAGTTTCCAAAAGTAGACATGGTGGGTCCCAAAGTCAGCGGCGGTTTCAGCGACGCTACCATTCTCGCTGTTCTGTTGGCTGGTACAGGGATACTGGGCTATCTCTGGTTCCGCTTCGAGTCTCACTTTGCCTTGGCGGCAACCGTGACCATTGCGCTGGATCTGACCAAAACCATCGGTTTTTTTGCGCTTGCCGGGGTGGAGTTCAATCTGACGGCGGTTGCGGCTGTGCTGGCGTTGATCGGGTATTCGGTGAATGACAAGGTCGTTGTATTTGATCGTATCCGGGAAAACATCCGAAAGGCGCCGGAGCGACCAATGCTGGAGTTACTGAATGAAAGCATATCCTCCACGCTCACGCGAACCGTTTTTACATCGGTCACAACCTTCCTTGCCCTGTTACCCATGGGGATTGCTGGCGGCGCAGCGGTGGCGAGTTTCGCGTTGCCCATGCTGTTCGGGATTGTGATCGGGACGAGCTCCTCTGTCTTTATTGCTTCGCCGATACTGTATTATCTGGGCCAGCGGCGTGCCGACAGGGGGCTTCCGCAGTTAAGGCCCACGGCGGAGGAAATCCGAAAAGAGCTGGAACTGATACCTTAAGGAGGTTACCGATGCCAGGCCGGACTCGTTCGCACAGGGAGGAGGCCCGTGTTCGGCATGGCGTCGTATTTACGCTGGCAATCGTGGTACCCGCCCAAAACTCTTCGCCTGAAGGGCAGTACCTGAATAGATGGTCTGCAAGGGTCTTATGGAATTGATCTGAGTGCAAATAGAGAGCTAACGATTGAACAGATAATCAAAAAGGAGCTTGGCGATAGTGAGCCCACAGTGGGGATGGAAACCGTGATCGAAGAAGTAAGGCTCACGATTAGCGATATGCTTGATTACCGGATCAGTACGGTAAACCTCGAACAGACAGGTTGGGCGGGATCAATGCTCGACAATTTAACCAGTATCTAAAGGCAGGGTAATTGATGGACGAAATATGGCTGTGGGTCGGGTTCAATCTGTTTGTCATTGCCCTGCTTGCTCTGGACCTGGGTGTACTACACCGAGGTGAAAAACAGATTACTGTCAGACATGCGTTGTGGCTCAGTCTCTCTTATCTGATGCTTGCCATGATATTCGCAGTCGGCATGTTCGTCTTCATGGGCGAAGCTGAGGGGTACCAGTTTCTCACCGGATATCTGATAGAAAAGAGCCTTAGCGTCGATAATATCTTTGTATTTGTGCTGATTTTTTCCCACTTTGCTGTTCCTCCGCAGTACCAGTATCGCGTGCTCTTCTGGGGGATTCTCGGGGCGCTCGTGATGCGTGGAACACTTATTTTGGTAGGCGCCTCAGTTATCGAGGCGTTTCATTGGGTTATCTATATTTTCGGTGCCTTCCTGATTTTCACCGGGGTCAAGATGTTGGTGACGGTTGGCCAGGAACCTGACGTTGATAATAACCGTATCGTGAGGTTCATGCGCAGCCGCTTCAGAATTACACAGGAGTACTCAGGGTCTCGTTTTTTCGTGATGGCTGAGGGCGTTCGCTATATGACGCCGCTATTTCTGGTTCTGGTCCTCATCGAGCTGACCGATGTGGTGTTCTCGCTGGACTCGATTCCGGCGATCTTTGCCATAACCTCAGATCCGTTCATCGTCTATACCTCCAACGTATTTGCAATGCTGGGATTGAGGGCGCTTTACTTTGCGTTGGCGGGCATCATCCATCGATTCCATTACCTCAAGTACGGATTGTCACTGGTTTTGGTGGTCGTTGGGATAAAAATGATCCTCAACGCATGGTTTGGCACCAAGGTCATTCCCACCGAAGCGGCATTGTTGATTACAGGTGTTCTTATTGGTGGGACGATTCTGTTTTCTATGTGGAAAACGAAGCATCTTGCGCCTGCTGAAGCATCGCAAATGGCAGGTCAGTGGTGGATACCTGGTAGCCCACCAAAAACCGATGACGTGCGAAGCAGAAAACCAGAAGAGTAGATCGACCCTGACAGTCGAGGGTTACGGTCAGCCTTCTGAACAGCTGACTGATAACCCAAGAAATTTCAAACCTATGTCACCTCTGTGAACCAAGGCATCAACGGTGCCCTCCCTCCCAATTCACAGAGAACGATTAGGCATGAATTTGAGGCGGTTTGATCAGCGACTCAGCGGGAAAAATACCCAAGCCTTCGTGGAGCTTCCAGATCATTTTCAAAGTCAGCGAGCGCTTGTGATTTAGGATCTCGTAAACGCGATTTCTTTTGCCGATCATCGGCTTCAGGTCTTTGACGGTTAAGCCCTTGCGTTCCATTTCAAATTTGATCGCTTCTACAGGATCGGGCAAATCCATCGGGAAATGCTTGGCTTCATAAGCCTCAATAAGCGTGACCATGACGTCCAGCTTTTCGCCTTCTGGGGTGTCTGGTCCAGCCCTCATCAGGCCTTTAATTTTTTTAATGCCGTTCGGTAGTCGGCATCAGTTTTAATGGGTTTGATGTCTATAGTCTTTACCTTTCGTTGCTACCTCGGGTGCGACGTCATAGCCATCTCGGCGGTGTTAGTCCAGAGGTCTTTGAACGGGCCTCATTATGAGGCTTGGGAGTGTCTAAATTTTGGGGCAAGTCCAATGGTGATCTGGACAGAGGCCTGTATCGATACCGCCACCTGGTTGAAAATGCCTTTGCACGACTCAAACAGTATCGATCCATTGCCAGCCGATTCGATAAGTTAAAGAGAAATTATGAAAGTATGATCGCCATGGCATGTGGTTTTCTATGGCTACCCATGTGAAACGGCAACTGACCCTAGCTATCCTGGCAACGGGGTCTTTCAAACACAACGCGGCCAAAACTGCGATACGCCACAAGCAATCATACAATTACCATGTTATGGTCATAAAATATCCTTTATTTATATTTCAATATTATTTTCTACTATTTTTTTTACAGAAAAAAATATCATAAAACATATTTTTATCAACTGAGAATATTTATTTCAAACCACCTCCCAATAGACTCGGGAGCAACACCAGAAAAAATCCATAAATTCAAATAAAACAGTGCAATATATGCCGTGTTTGACGATCCGAACGGCCAAAAAATCAGATTTTTCTGTCCCCGTAAAACCCCATTTAAAACAAGACAGTTAGAATGGTTTTCACAAATTTATTGGGCAGAAATATTGATTTTGGTCAAAAAAACGCCCCCGCCATGATTGAACATACAAACGCCCTGGCTAGATACTTTGACGCCTGACGACGACTAACCAAATGGCTTGCGCTTTCCAACGCACCTCGGCTACTACCCAGCCTGTTGGCGCAGGGACAAGCCGAAGAGATCCGCAGCTCTCCTGCTTAGCACGTCGTTAGCCATAAAAAATTACTACCCGATGCCCAGGGCATCGTTATGTTTGAAATAACAAGAGGAGACGGGTATGACTAGTTGGTTTGAACTGAACAAGAATGAAGACGGAAAGTTCGCATTTTCCCTAAAAGGCGATAACGGCGAAACACTGCTGGTCAGCAGTAAACCCTATTTTTCCAAGGGCTCCGCCATGAACGATATCAGCGTGGTCCGCAACAACTGTGCCTACGAGGATCGCTACGAAAGAAAAGAAGCCAATGGCCAGCACTTCTTTAGACTTCAGGCACCGAATCATGATGTTCTCGGCATTAGCCAGAAGTATCCCAGCGCACAACTGCTCGAAAATGCTATTGCACTGGCAAAATCCCAGGGCACGACCAAAGAAGTTAAAGCAAGCGCTTAATGGTTCCCGAGAGGCCCCTTGTCCCGGATACTCCGGGCCAAGGGTCTCGCACCGACACCTCTCTTTAGCCCTTGGGGCTTGAAGCGGGCTTTTTTTGCGGGCCAGATTCGCACAGGGCCTCGTCCCGGCAGGGTGCAGGTGACGACATCCCTGATTGCTTCCTTCCCGACAATTTGTGTCACTCGGGGCATCTCCTACCTCTGCCCTGTTTAACCTTCCGCCGTCATCCCCTTCGAAAAATCATTTTATAGATTGCATTTCAATCAGTTACAAGCCTTTTAAACCATGGCCACGGAATGCGTTCATTCCGCCACAGTGGTTCGGTTTTTGCACGACAAAGGGTCTGGACAGACGTTCTCTACCCAATGAGGCCCCCACCATGAATATGATGTCTTCCGTCAGCCGTGTTGCCGACTTGCCCGCCCCTGCCGACGCACTCCTGGTCGCGTTTGCCTCCGGGGACGGGGATATGGTCGACCAGCACTTTGGATCTGCCAGTGCGTTTTACCTTTATGAGGTCAGCACAGACAACGCTGTGCTGCTGGCCAGACAGGCCTTTGGCACTGAAAAGAAAGACTGCAATGAAGACAAACTGAAACCCAGGCTTGCCTGGTTGGCAGGCGCGGACATTGTCTATTGCGGTTCTGTCGGAGGGTCTGCCACCAGGCAGCTTGTCGCCCTCGGCATCAATCCCATCCAGGTCAAGGGCGGGCCGGATGTGGAGGAACTGATCGAGGGGCTGCAGCGCCAACTCAACGGCTCACCGGAGTTCTGGCTGGCCAATATTCTCAAACAGAAGCAGAAAACGTCCGCAGCTGCCCGCTTCGACGCCATGGATGAAGAGGGTTGGGAAGAATAATCTACAGTGGACGTCCTCAACCTGATTACCCCGCTCGAAGGCGAACTCAAGGCAGCGGTTAAACTCCGCCCCCAGCAACAACCGGATTGCTGGCTGCTGGAGGTTGCCCTGTTCCACAGCGGAGATCCCGCCGGCTCAACCCGTTTCACACTCAACGGCTACAGCCGTGAAGAGGCGGAACGCCTTGCCCGCAACATCAAAAGCAATCAGTTCATGATGCGCGAGATCGATGAGCAGCTGCGAGGTGACGGCGATTGATTCCCCCTGCCCACTCTCCCCGCAACCCGCAACCCGCAACCCGCAACCCGCAACCCGCAACCCGCAACCCGCAACCCGCAACCCGCAACCCAGACACAAAACCCGCCATTAAACCGGCTGCCAGGACGGCGATCGTGCCGGTGTAGCCGCGTCACTTTGCCGCAGCGGCGCCAAAATAGAATCCTTTTACATCGAGGTGAAGTCCGGTTGGCAGCTCAGGCGAGGCGCACCGCAACCCTCGTTGCCGGACGGGCAGGCAGAGTTCTTATGGCCTGTCGCCACCCGCCACTGCGGGGTGGGCATTTTTATCTGGGCAGCCCTGTGGCTGGCAGCTCAGGCCGGGAGAGTACCTCACGAATGGCTCGCTCCTCCCTGCCAAGGCGTTTGAACAGCCCGTCCACTGCTTTCCCCGCCACGTAGGCGCCCAATTCATCGCTCGCCACCAGGCCGCCAAGTTCTTCACCCTGTTCCTTGAATGTCTCGACCTCTTGCTCCAGTTCAAGCAGGTCGCGGTAAGCGGCCACCGCACCGCTTTCCTCCAGCTTTCTATCCACCTCCGGCAATACGGCAGCCAGCACTGCATCCTCCGCACGACCGCGCAGGTAATCTGTCGCCGCCGTGCCATCGCCGTCCAGCAGAATCGCCATCTCCCGGGAATTGAGTCCGGCCACCAGTTCCTGCAGCACCGGCCCGGCACCGGGGATCGCCTGTTCCGCCGCCCGGTTCATGAGAATCTCCAGCGCCGCGGCTTCCGGGTTGGCCTGCAGGTCTCGCGCCACGCCGATCACCATACCCAGCGGGGGCGGCAACAATATCCGCACCAGCGGGTCATCCAGGTAGCCCCCCGCAACCCCCAGCGCCGTGACAACGGTGCCGATTCCCCGCCCCAACTGGCGGCCGAATTCTGCCGCCACACTCTGCTGCAGTTTGTCCTGGGCAAGCTGCTGCCAGCCATTGATCGAGGGGGTACAGGCCGCCAGCAACAGGCTGGCGGCAAAAATCCACAGGTTGCGTCGCATAGATAGACAGGGGTCCAAAAAATTGCCGGAACCGGCATAACGGCCAGGATGGCCAGAGCGGGGCCATTCTATCACCTCTCCCCTTTCAGCGAATAGCGGCGCAGCTGTCACCCGCTCACGAACCCCCGATCTCCGCAACCACTATTTCCCCGCTTTGCTTCGCGCCATCAATGTGTAAACTGGCTGCACTCCTTTCCGGGCCACGGGAAAATGCCATGAAAAAACTGCTGATTGTTTTCGCCGCCGGCTGTGTCGGCGCACTGGTCAACAGCCTTACCGTCTGGCTGTTTGGCGACGCCGGTATTTCGGCAGCATTAGGTGTCGCCATCGCACCGGGCCTTTCGCCCCAGTGGCTTTACCCGAGGCTCGTCTGGGGCGGGCTCTGGGGACTGCTGTTTGCCCTGCCCATGTTGCAATCGCGGCTGTTCTGGAAGGGCACCCTGCTCAGTCTGCTGCCGACAGCGGTGCAACTGTTCATCATCTTCCCATTCAAAGCGCACCAGGGCATCGCCGGACTGGAACTGGGTCTGCTGACGCCGCTGCTGGTGCTGTTTTTCAACTGGGTATGGGGCATAGCCACTGCCCTGACCATCCGGCTGGCAAAATAACCTTTCACCATTCTGACAAATACCCGTAACAACACCAGACAGGCACATAGGGGTTACCATGAGTACTCAGATCAACCGACAAGTGATTCTCAAGTCACGTCCCACGGACATTCCCCAGGCTGAACACTTCGAGATCATTGAAACCGCTGTCCCCGACATCACCGCGGGCCAGATTCTGGTGCGCAACCTCTACCTGTCGGTGGAACCGGCCATGCGCGGCTGGGTCAGCGCCGTGGCCAACTACTCGGAACCTGTGCCTCTGGGGGGCGTGATGCGCGCCCTGACAGTGGGCAAGGTGGTCAAGTCCCGCCATCCGCAGTACCAATGCGGCGACATCGTCACCGGCATGTTTGGCTGGCAGGACTACGCCGCCATTGCCGGCGAGGCCGTGCAGCGCAAAGTCGAGGACAATGGCCTGCCGATCTCCACGGCCCTGGGCGTGCTGGGCATCAACGGCGTCACCGCTTACTTCGGCCTGCTGGAGGTGGGCCAGCCAAAACCCGGCGACACCCTGGTGGTGTCCACCGCGGCCGGTGCCGTGGGTTCCTGCGTCGGGCAACTGGCCAAACTGTACGGCTGCCGCACTGTCGGCATCACCGGGGGGCCGGAAAAAGTCCGCCTGTGCCGGGAGGCGTTCCAATACGATGCCGCCATCGACTACCGCCACGACAATCTCGACGAGGCACTGGCAAAGGCCTGCCCGAACGGCGTGGATGTGTATTTTGACAACACCTGCGGCGCCATCAGCGATGCGGTGATGAAGCGGATCAATGTCGGCGCACGCATCGTCCTGTGCGGCACCGCCGCCATTACCAATTGGGACCCGATCCCTCTCGGCCCCCGGGTGCAGCGGCAACTGCTGGTGAACCGCGCCCACATGCAGGGCTTCCTGGTGTTTGATTACGCCGCTCGTTACGGCGAAGCCATTGCCGCACTGACTCCCTGGATTCGCGACGACAAAATCTGTTACCGGGAGGATATCCTGGACGGCATCGACAAAGCGCCCGATGCCATTGCCAGCCTGTACCGCGGCGACAACCTGGGCAAGCGGCTGATCCGCATCGCTGACAAGACCGCCTGAGACCATTGGCCAACACTTTGCGCCCGCCCCGACGGGCGCTATAGTGGCCCGATCCACAGCTATTCCTAATAATTCCAACACAGGGATGACGCGATGAAACTCGAATCACTGGCACTGCACTGCGGTTACGAATCCGAGCCAACCACCAAGGCGGCGGCGGTACCCATCTACCAGACCACCTCCTACACCTTTGATGACACCCAGCACGGCGCCGACCTGTTCGACCTCAAAGTGCAGGGCAACATCTACACCCGCATCATGAATCCCACCACCGCCGTATTGGAGCAAAGAATGGCGGCGATGGAGGGCGGTATCGGCGCCCTGGCGGTGGCCTCGGGCATGGCGGCAATCACCTACGCGATCCAGTGCCTCTGCACGGTGGGGGACAACATTGTCAGTACCAGCCAGCTCTATGGCGGCACCTACAATCTGTTCGCTCACTCCCTGCCCAACCAGGGCATTGAGGCGCGCATGCTGGCCCACGACAATTTCGAGGGCTTCGAAAAGGCCATCGACGCTAAAACCAAGGCGATTTTCTGCGAGTCCATCGGCAACCCGGCGGGCAATATCGTCGATATCGCAAGACTGGCAGACATTGCCCGGCGCGCGGGCGTTCCCCTGATCGTGGACAACACCGTGGCGACCCCCTTCCTGTGCCGCCCGATTGAGCTGGGCGCGGACATCGTGGTGCACTCCCTGACCAAATATATAGGCGGTCACGGCACCTCCATCGGCGGCATCATTATCGATTCCGGCAAATTCGACTGGGCCACCCACCGGCAACGCTTTCCCATTTTCAGCCAGCCGGATCCCTCCTACCACGGCGTGGTCTACACCGAGGCGCTGGGACCAGCGGCCTTTATCGGCCGCTGCCGGATAGTGCCGCTGCGCAACACCGGTGCCGCCCTGTCACCCATGAACAGTTTCCTGATTCTGCAGGGGCTGGAAACCCTGGGGCTGCGGATGGAACGCCACTGCGCCAACGCCGAGCAGGCCGCCCGCTATCTGCAGGTACACCCCAAGGTGACTTGGGTCAATTACGCCACCCTGCCGGACAGCCCCTACCACGCCACCTGCCAGAAAATCACCGGCGGCAAGGCCTCCGGCATTCTCAGTTTCGGCATCCGAGGTGGCCGCGAAGCCGGCGCCCAGTTTATCGATGCGCTACAGATGATTCTGCGGCTGGTCAATATCGGCGATGCCAAGTCGCTGGCCTGTCATCCCGCCACCACCACCCACCGCCAGCTCAATGACGCAGAACTGGCAAAGGCCGGCGTCAGTAGCGATTTGGTCCGCCTCTCCATCGGCATTGAAAACATCGACGACATCATTGCCGATATTGCCCAGGCCCTGGATGCCGTGTCCTGACACGCCCAGCCGTTCCCGGGGCGGTCACTTCCGGCGATTGGCTGCTCCGGGTTACTGCGGTAAGGTAGCTACCACTCTCCCTGACACCTCGGACACCCCCAGCGCATGCCCGCTTCCTATCTTTTGGACATCATTGCCCTACTGATTGCCGCGGTAGTGGCCGTGCCATTGGCCCAGGCACTGAGACTGGGTGCAGTACCAGGTTTTTTGCTGGCGGGGATCATTGTCGGTCCTTCGGGGTTCGGGCTGATCAGCAATATCAGTGACATCGGCCACCTGTCGGAGATCGGCGTGGTGTTCCTGCTGTTTGTCATCGGCATCGAAATGAAGCCCACCCTGTTGTGGCAGATGCGGCAACTGGTATTCGGCCTCGGTTCCCTGCAGGTACTGTTCACCGGCCTGCTGTTTAGCGCACTCGCCTATGTCTGCTTTGACATCCCGGCCAATGCGGCCATCCTGATAGGTCCCACCCTGGCGCTGTCATCCACCGCCTTCGTGGTACAGCTGATCGCCGGGCAAAAACTAATCACCTCCAGCTACGGTCGCTCGTCCATCGCGGTGCTGTTGATGCAGGACCTGGCGGTGGTGCCGCTGCTGGCACTGGTCCCGCTGTTGTCAGCGCCGGCGCTGGCGATTGATGAAGATATCTGGCTCACGCTGATCGAATCGGTGTCGATTGTCGCCATGGTGGTGGTGCTGGGCCGCGTCTTTCTCCACCCGATCCTGCACCGGGTGGCCCTGTCCGGCAGCCCGGAAGTGTTCACCGCCTCGGCGGTACTGATGGTAATGGGCACGGCACTGGCCACGGAACAGGCCGGACTGTCCATGGCCATGGGGGCATTCCTGGCGGGGATGATGATCTCCGACTCGTTCTATCGCCATCAGGTGATTGCCGAAATCCAGCCCTTCCGCGGTCTGCTGCTGGGGCTGTTTTTCATGTCCATGGGCATGTCCCTGAACGTCCAGCTGCTGGTCGAGAAACCGCTGCTCACGTTCGCCCTGCTCGCCCTGATGATCGCAGTCAAGGTCGCGGCGCTTTTTCCGGCGAGCCTGCTGTTTGGACTGAAAACTAAGACCAGCCTGGCCATAGCGCTGATTCTGGCCCAGAGCGGTGAGTTTTCGCTGGTGCTGTTTTCCCTCTCACACCAGTCGGGACTACTGCCCACAGAACTGTTTCAGCAGCTGCTGCTGGTCGTGCTACTGAGTATGCTGATCACCCCGCTGCTGGCCCGCTGGGCGGAGAGGCTGGCCAGGGCACCGGAGTACAGAATGGAACCGGCTGACCAGGATATCCATGAGGCCCCCATCGTGCTGGCCGGATTCGGTCGGGTCGGCCACACCATCGGCGAAATACTGGAAAGATCGGACAAGGCCTTTGTGGCGCTGGACAGCGATGCCTCCAATGTCGGTCGAGCGCGCGCCAACGGCCACCCGGTTTTCTTTGGCGATGTGCGCAAACCGGAGGTGTTGAAATCCGCTGGCGCCAGCAATGCCAAAGTCATCATTGTGACCATCAACGACCCGGAGGCCACCGAGGAGATCGTCTCCTCCCTGCGCAAAACCTACCCGGACAAACTGGTTTACGCCCGCGGCCACAGCCTGCCCCAATGCCAGCTTCTCAGCCAGCTCGGCGCCACCGGGGTGGTCTCAGAGAACATCGAGGCCAGTCTGGAGCTGGCGCGCATGGCGCTTTCAAGCCTGGGCGAGGAGAGCGACAAACTGAACAGTACCATTGAAGATTTCCGTCGCACCTGCCACAGCCGCATCGCCGCTACCGAGCGCGGCCACGCCGACGGCACCCTTGAAAAACACCCTTGAATGGCCGTTGCGAATAAAAAAAGATTTCGCTTCCCCTTTCATAACAAACCCTCTATAGTGGCAACAGCTAGAAAGTAAGCCCTATCTTTATGTACACCACTTCGTCGTCCTTAGCACCTCGTCCTGTTTCCATAACTACTAGTAATACTTCCAGCGACACCGCCTTGAACAAGGTTTTTTTCAAATACAAATTTACAGGATAGAGTTATGTCTACTGTTACCGGCACCGTGAAATGGTTTAACGAATCAAAAGGTTTTGGTTTTATCGAGCGCGAATCTGGCCCCGATGTGTTTGCTCACTTCAGCGCCATTTCCAGCTCAGGCTTCAAAACCCTGGTAGAAGGCCAACGTGTTCAGTTTACTGTCACCCAGGGACAAAAAGGTCCCCAGGCTGAAAACATCGTCGTCATTTGATGACTGATGTTCCTCCACTTCGGTGGAGGAGATAAACATAAAGGGCAAGGTATGTGATACCTTGCCCTTTTTTGTTTACTACCTCTATACCGGCTATCCTGCTAATACCCTATAACAAGATCGCAGGAGAATCTTATGAGCACCGAGCTGAACTTTGAAGGCGTGACCCGCGTCAACTGGAAAGATGTGGAGCCGGTGGAACTCCTCCCGGGCATCACCGAAAGAAAAATCTGGACAGGTGAAAACGGCAGCTGGGCCGCGGTCTATGAATTCGCACCCGGAGCAAAATTCCCCGGGATTGACTTGCACGCGAGCGGACCGGAACAGATCTACGTGATTTCGGGCATCTTCGGCGGCGGCAGGGAAGACTATCGCGAAGGCGACTTCGTACACCAACCCAAAAACACCTCACATATGCCACAGTCAGAAACGGGCTGCACCCTACTGGTGATATACCCTGAGGGATAAAAACTTTGCGTAGTGTGTGGCGTCGGGCCGACCACTCTGCGTGCCAACCCCTTCCCACCGGAGAATTTATGTCATCTCTACGCGTACGCTACCAGACCATCGAGTTTGGCGAAGTGGATATCCATGTGCGCACCCTGCGAGATAACCAGGAATTTGACGACACCGGCGGCGCCGCAGCACAGCTCGGCATCTCTTCCGCCAGCTGGCCGCTGTTTGGCATTGTCTGGGATTCCGGCAAGGTGCTCGCTCACCATATGTTTGATTATGAGATCCGTGGCAAACGCATTCTGGAGGTGGGTTGCGGCATCGGACTGGCCAGCCTGCTACTGAGCCACCGCCAGGCAGATATCACCGCCACCGACTATCATCCGGAAGCGGGCCATTTCCTGGAAGAAAATGTGCGCCTCAACGAAGGCGAAGACATTCCGTTTGTGCGCACCGGCTGGGCCGATGAGAATGTGGACCTGGGACTGTTTGACCTGATCATCGGCAGTGATGTGCTCTACGAACGGGAACACGTGGCACTGCTGTCCGAATTTATCGACCAGCACGCCCAGCCCCACTGCGAAGTGGTCATCGTCGATCCCGGCCGCGGACACCACGCCCCGTTCAGTAAAAAAATGATCCAGCTCGGCTACCGTCACAGCCAGCACCAGCCCGAAGCGGCCGACTACCTGTCACAGCCCTTCCGCGGCCAGATCATTGAATACCTGCGCCAATAAAACCCTACAGGCCCAGTTCCGTCAGCCCCGGGTGATCGAGGGGCCGCGGACCCGGCGGCCAGTGAAACAACCGCTCCACCTCACTGATCGGCACATCGTTAATGCTCGCGTGGCGCACTTTCATCAAACCGTTTTCGGCAAAGGCCCAGTTCTCATTGCCGTAGGAGCGGAACCAGTTGCCCGCCGCATCCCGCCACTCGTAGGCGAAGCGCACCGCGATGCGGTCATCACTGTGCGACCAGATCTCCTTGATCAACCGATAATCCAGTTCCCGCGACCACTTGCGCTCGAGAAAGGCAACGATGTCTGCGCGCCCGCAAACAAACTCGGAGCGGTTGCGCCAGCGGGAATCCTCCGTGTAGGCCAGTGACACCGCCTGTGGATCCCGACTGTTCCAGGCGTCTTCCGCCTTGCGCACCTTCAGCACGGCATCTTCGTAATGGAAAGGCGGCAGCGGCGGCCGAACTTGCTCACTCATCGCAATACTCCCATCGCGGAGGCAATGCCGGTCCGGGCGATCACCAGCTTTTATAGGGCAGGAACTTGCCATTCAGGGTGAGCAGCACCCTGTCACCCTTCGGATCTTCGATCTTATCGACTTCCATGGAGAAGTCGATGGCGCTCATGATGCCATCACCGAATTTTTCCTGGATGACTTCCTTCAGGGTGTCGCCGTAGACCCCGACAATTTCGTAGAGGCGGTAGATCAACGGATCGTTGGGCACCGCCTTGTCCCAGGTCTTGGTGGGAAAGGCCTCCAACGCTTTGGCCACTTCCGGTCCCAGCCCCAGGTATTCGGCGATAGCGGCGGCTTTTTCCGGCGGCGCGCTGTTCATACCGAGGCAGGCCGAGGTGAGCCACACCGGCGACATGCCCAGGTCACCGGCCATGCTTTCCCAGCTCAGGCCCTTGGCCAGCTTGGTGCTGACAATCGTTTCAGTCATGGTAAGTTTGTCCATAGTAACTCCTGTGTGTTTCAAATGGCGGCGCGAAAAGTCGCCGACTGTGGTTGTTCATCGACGGCACTTCCATCGCTGGCGGGATCGACATGCCGGGTGACTGCCTCGCCCCCGCCCTGGGCGCCGGACAACTGCCCGGAGCGCTTGACCAGGAAATTCACCAGGTAATTGCGAATTTTGTAATAGGCCGGATCGTTGATGATGGTGCCGCGATCCCGCGGCCGGGGCAGGTTGATTTTCACCGACTCCGCCACCCGCGCATGGGGGCCGTTGGTCATCAGCAGCACCCGATCCGCCAGCAGAATAGCCTCGTCCACATCGTGGGTGATCATGAACACGGTCTGCTGTGTTTCACTCCAGATCTTGATCAACTCGTCCTGAATCATGCCCCGGGTCAATGCGTCCAGGGCCCCGAAGGGCTCGTCCAGCAACAGCAGCTTGGGGCTGGTGGCAAAGGCGCGGGCGATACTGACCCGCTGGCGCATGCCGCCCGACAACTGCGAGGGCTTCTGGTGCAGGGAGTGAGACAAGCCCACCATCGACAGGAAGCGACCGCTGTGCACCTCCACCTCGCTCCGGCTCCAGCGGGGCCAGCGCGCCCTGACCCCAAAACTGACGTTCTGCAAGGCGGTCAGCCAGGGCAGCAAGCTGTAGTTCTGGAATACCACGCCGCGCTCCAGGCTGGGACCGATGGCTTCCTTGCCATCCATGATCAGGGTCCCGGAAGTGGGGGTATCCAAGCCGGCCATGACATTGAGGATGGTGGATTTGCCGCACCCGGAATGGCCGATAATGCAGACGAACTCCCCCCTGTCGAGGCCAATATTGGCGTTTTCAAACACCACCAGATCCTGATCCTTGCCGGGGTATACCTTGGACAGGCCCTCGACACTGACAAAATGACTGCTCATCCACTACTCCTCGTACTGCACCAGTTTCGCCACCGCTGCCAGTGCCATGTCCAGCAACATGCCGACAATACCGATCATCAGGATGGAAAAAATCACACTGTTGAGATCCAGGTTGTTCCACTCGTTCCAGACGTAGTAGCCAATGCCGGTGCCGCCCACCAGCATCTCCGCCGCGACAATCACCAGCCAGGCAATGCCGATGGAAATGCGCATGCCGGTGAGAATGGTGGGTGCCGCCGCCGGCAGGATCACCAGGAAAGCCGTTTTCAGCTGGCTCAGCTCATGGGTCCTGGCCACCTTGATCCAGTCCCCCCTGACATTGGCCACGCCAAACGCGGTGTTAATCAGCATCGGCCAGATGGAACAGATAAAAATCACAAAGATGGCGGAGCGCTCCGAGTCCTTGATAATGAACAGCGCCAACGGCATCCAGGCCAGCGGTGAAATGGGCCTCAGCACCTGGATAAACGGGTTGAGCGCCCGATACATCAGCGGCGACATGCCGATCACAAAGCCCAGCGGAATCGCCACCAGTGCCGCCGCCAGGTATCCGGTCAGCACCCGGTACAGGGAATAGGCCAATTGGATACCGATACCCTTGTCATTGGGGCCGGCATCATAGAAGGGGTTGCTCAATTCATCCCAGGCATGTCCGAGCACCTGAGAGGGCGGGGGCACCCGGGCCTCCTGATCGGCACCCCCCATCAGCAGCTCGTACTCCGACAGCGCCGCGGTCGCCTCCGGGGGCGGGTTCAACGCCTCCCAGAGGCCCAGCGCCAACGCCAGTATCACCAGGGACAGCAACAGCGCCCTCATGTTCAGAGAGGCCATATCACACCTTCTTAATGGCAAAGCTGTTGATGTATTCCTCGGGCTTGGTGTAGTCGAAGGTTTTGCCCATGATGCTGTAGTTCTGGTAGGTTTTGCTCGGTGGGGTGTAACCCAACTCCTGCATCACCTTGCCGGTTTCGGAGGCCACATAGACCTGCTCGGCGATGCCGTTGTAGTCGATATCCCCGCTGATATAACCCCAACGCTTCATCTGGGTGAGAATCCACACCGCCATGGAGTGCCAGGGAAACGGATCGAAGTCGATGCGGTCGGGCACGTCGTAGACTTTTTTCTCGATGCCGTCGACATAGCGACCGGTTAGCACCTGCCTGACCACCACTTCCGGCTGGTTCAGGTAGTTTTTCGGCGAGATCGCCCTGGCGATTTCCTCACGATTTTCCGCTTTCGAAGAGTAATGGGTGGCATCGACGATGGCCCTGAACAGGGCGGCGTAGGTGTTGGGCATTTCGGTGGCGAACTTCTGACTGCAGGCAAAGGCGCAGCAGGGGTGACCCTCCCAGATGTCCTTGGTGAGAATGTGCAGGAAGCCGACCTTCTCGAATACCGCCCGCTGGTTAAAGGGATCGGGGGACAGGTAACCATCCAGGTTGCCCGCCTTCAGGTTGGCCACCATTTCCGGCGGCGGCACCACCCGGATCTGGATATCCTTGTCGGGATCGAGACCGTGCTCCGCCACGTAATAGCGCAGCAGGAAATTGTGCATGGAGTAATCGAACGGCACGCCGAACTTGAAGCCCTTCCACTGTTTCGGATCGCGCTTGTCCAGGTGCTTGTTGTGCAGCACGATGGCCTGGCCGTTGATATTTTCCACCGCCGGCATGATGTAGGGCGTGGCGGTGGAACCGGCGCCGATGGACATGGCCAGCGGCATCGGGGTCAGCATGTGGGAGGCGTCGTACTCGCCGTTGAGGGATTTGTCCCGCGCCACCGCCCAGCCGGCGGTCTTGATCACATCCACATCCAGCCCGTACTTGGCGTAGAAGCCCATGGGCTGGGCCATGATGATCGGCGTGGCACAGGTGATCGGCACAAAGCCGACTTTGAGCTTGGTTTTTTCCAGCGGCCCCATGGACTCTTTTACCGCGGCCTTCACCTGATCCATGGGAATCAAGCTGCCCAGCACCGCCGCCAGGGTGCCGCCACCCACCATGCGGATAAAATTGCGGCGGCTGGTATCGCTGTGGCCGAACACCCCCCGCACGATGGCGCTCTCCACCACCCGATCCATGAGGTCCTCGGAACTGTCAAAGGCCTCGTCCACACCGCGCCGCCGCCCATCATGGGCGGCGCCACTGTCTGCCTGCCGCTCCAGTAGCGCAAGCCGTTGCTGGTCGGTCAGTCCCCGCGGGTTTGCGGCTTCGGCCCGACAAACCTGACAGGAGCAATCACTGGTATGGATCAGACTGTTGTCGGCATCATAGGGGTTGCCCAAACTCTTGTTCGCCATGATTCACTTTCCTCTCTGCTCAGCTTTAGGTTGCACACCATTGGTGCAGGGAACATCTGCCCGACGCCGCCATCACTACCAGGGCGCGCAGGGTTTAGCCTGATTACTGCACCTTTGGTGCCAACCTGTAAAAATAAATTCAACCATATGACTTATAAAGAAAAAAATTACTGAAACCCGCCGCACAAAAAACGACTAAAAATCGTAATTCACGATATTTCGGGTTATCTGGCACGATTTTTCGTAACGGTTGGCGTGAAAATTGAAAGATCGAAGGAGACGCCGCCTCCTATGCAGAAAGCCCATGCAGCAAACGCCTTTTTTCAATTACTCGGCCACCGCCCAATTGGTCGTCGACCCGTTCAACGACCGCTTGCTCGGCAGCAATCAGGAGGCCTGTCGACTGCTACACATGGATATGCTGGAAATCCAGAAGGTCCGCCCCAGCCAGCTTTTTTCCGCCAACCTGCCGGGGCTGATTGTGTTTACCCAGGCGCTGTTGGAAAAAGGCCGGGGCTGGTGCGACCACCTGCTGCTGCACGCCGGGGGAGAAGAATTGCGACTCGAAATCAGCGGTCGCTGTGCCCAGTACGGAGAACAGCCAACCCTCTATCTCAGCCTGCAAAAGGCCGACGAGTTGCAACAGCTCCGGGAGCGCTCCACCGCCGAGCGGCACTACCTGTCCGGCATCGGCCACTGGAACCGGGTATCCCAGGTGTTCCAGGAGTTCGAGCGGGAGAACCAGCTGCTGCTCGACGCGGCGGGCGATGGCATCTACGGTGTCGACTCCAAGGGCATCACCAGCTTTGTCAATCCGGCGGCAGAACGCATTCTGGGGTATCGCGCCGAGGAGCTGGCGGGGCGCAACATGCACAGCATGGTGCACCACTCCCACGCCGATGGCAGCCACTTCCAAGTGGAGGAGTGCCCGATTTTCGAGGCCTTTCGCGATGGCACCGTCCACCAGGTGGTGGACGACACGTTCTGGAGCAAATCGGGCAAACCCATCGATGTGGAATACACCAGCACCCCGATCCAGGACAACGGCTTTATCGTTGGCGCCGTGGTCATTTTTCGCGATATCTCCCAGAAAAAAGCTGACAAGAAGCGGCTGCTGGAAGCCCTTGCCGAAGTGGAGACCCTGAAAAACCAGCTGGAGCTGGAAAACGCCTACCTGCAGGAGGAGATCAATTCCGAATTCAACCACCACCAGATCATCGGCAAGAGCGCCGCGGTACAGCATATCCTGCAGAAGATCGAACTGGTGGCACCCACCAGTTCCACCGTGTTGATCAGCGGTGAATCCGGCACCGGCAAGGAACTGATTGCCAGGGCCATCCACGAAATGAGCCAGCGCTGCCAACGCTCGCTGATCCGCGTGAACTGTGCCGCCATTCCGGCGGACTTGTTCGAAAGCGAATTTTTTGGTCACGCCCGCGGCGCCTTTACCGGCGCCACCAGCGACCGACCGGGGCGCTTCGAACTGGCCAGCGGCGGCACCCTGTTCCTCGACGAGGTGGGTGAAATCCCCCTGCACCTGCAGGGCAAACTGTTGCGGGTGTTACAGGAGCAACAGTTCGAACGGGTGGGAGAGTCCCGCACCCGCCACGTGGACGTGCGCATCATCACGGCCACCAATCGCAACCTGAAGGAATTGGTACAGCGCGGGCAATTTCGTGAAGACCTCTATTTCCGCCTCAACGTGTTTCCCATCGAGTCCGTGCCGCTGCGGGAAAGGCGCGACGATATCCCCCTGCTCACCCAGCACCTGCTGCAAAAAAGCTGCACCCGCGCCAACAAGCCCGGGCTGAAGATCCCCCTCAGTGAACTGGAAAAACTCAGGCGCTATCACTGGCCCGGCAATATTCGCGAACTGGAAAATGTCATTGAACGGCAGGTCATTCTGGCCCAGGGCCACACCCTGCGATTTGATGACCTGGTCAGGCGGGACACCCCGCCAACGCCTGCGGCGGACAGCAATGCAACCGGAGCGATTTTTACCGCATCAGAACTGCAACAACAGGATCGTCGCAACCTGTTGGTTGCCCTGGAAAAATGTCGGGGCAAGGTATTCGGCAGCGGCGGCGCGGCGGAATTGCTGGGTATCAAACCGACCACGCTGGCTTCCCGTATCAAGAAATACCGCATTGATGCCCGGCAATTTAAACCAGGGGGCAGCTAGCCATATAACCCGGCTGCAACTAGGGCCCGCAACCCACCTTAACCTCTTGCCCCCTCCTTTAGTCTAATTGCCAGACGCCTCCTGCCGCTTCCAGAATGCCCCGGCGCAACATTTGGCGGCTAGTGAGGAGCAAGCCATGATTTACCGGGGAAGCTGCCACTGCGGCGCCGTCACCTTCGAGGCCGAGGCACCGGAACAGGTTGAAGTGGAGGACTGCAACTGTTCCATCTGCGCCAAGTCCGGCTACCTGCACCTGATCGTGCCAAAGAAAAACTTCAGACTGTTGAGCGGCGAGGCGCAGCTGCAGACTTACACCTTTAATAGTGGCGTGGCCAAACACACCTTTTGTCGTATCTGCGGTATCAAGCCGTTTTACATCCCCCGCTCCAACCCGGATGGCGTGGACGTGAATCTGCGCTGCTTGAATGAACAGCCAAAATCCATAACCATTGTCCAGTTCGACGGGCAGAACTGGGAACAGCACGCCCACCGCCTGGCCCATAAAAGCCGGGAACCACAATAAAACCACACCCATTGCCCGCCCCTTAGAAAATAATGACAAGGGCCGGTAACCAATAGCGAGAGGGGATAACCATGAGTGATTCACTGCGCCATGCGGCGGATACCGTCCTGCACAATGCCGTTCACCAGGCGGGCGGTGCGCCCGGGGTGGTGGCCATGGTCACGGACCGACAGGACAATTTCTACGAAGGTGCCGCCGGGGTCAGGGAAATGGGCAGTGAACAGCCCATGACCACGGATTCCGTGTTTGCCATTTTCTCCTGTACCAAGGCGTTGACCGGCACCACATTGATGCAACTGGTGGAGGAAGGGCTGGTCAGTCTGGACGACCCCGCCAGGGACTATGTGCCGGAAATTGCCGATATCCAGGTACTGGAGGGCTTCGACAGCAGCGGCCAACCCAGGCTTCGGCCACCGAAATCCGACATCACCCTGAACCAGTTGATGCTGCACACCGCCGGGTTTTCCTACGAGTTTTTCAGTTGCGACGACCTGGCCTTCCGCACCGCCAGGGAAACCCCCACGGTGGTATCGAGCACCTTTGACGGCATCAAAACCGTGCTGCTGTTCGAGCCCGGCGAGCGCTGGGCCTATGGCGTCAACATCGACTGGATCGGTAAGGTGGTGGAAGCGGTGCGAGGGAAGCGCCTGGGGCAGGTGATGCAGGAGCGCATCTTTGCACCGCTGGCGATGCACGACAGCGCCTTCGCCATCACGCCGTCCATGCAATCGCGGCTGGCCAGCCTGCACAGCCGCGCCGAGGACGGCCAACTGGCACCCTGGGATCTGATCCTGCCACAGCCCCCGGAAATGGACATGGGCGGCCACGGCCTGTATGCCACGGTAGGCGATTACATGAAATTTATCCGTATGTTGCTGAACGATGGCGACGGCCCCAATGGCCGGGTGTTGCAAGCGGAGACCGTGGCAAAGATGGCGAAAAACGGCCTGGACGGCCTACAGAGCGGCGGCTGGAGCAGCTCCATCCCATCGCTGTCCAATGACGGGGAATTCTTTCCCGGCCTGAAAAAATCCTGGGCCTATACCTTTCAGGTCAATGAAGAACCTACGCCGTCGGGCCGCCCGGCCGGGCAACTGATGTGGGCGGGACTGGCCAACCTGTTCTACTGGATCGATCGCAAGAATGGCATTGGCGGAATGTGGGCCTCGCAGATACTGCCGTTTCAGGATATCGCCTCATACCCGGGTTTTGTGGATTTCGAGTCGGTGGTCTATCGCCACCTGACATAATCAGACCCGCAACGAAAAAGGCCCGGACACCATCAATCAGACAGCGTCCGGGCCTTTTGTGTCGCTTATAGTTTCAACTATCCCATGGTGCCCCAACTGGAGCGGGATGAGTTGCTGCGGGCTTTGTCACCGCCGGAGCGACGGCCTTGGCCCTGCGGTCGGCTGTCACGATTACTGCCGGGACGGCTATCTCTGCTCGCACCGGGACGGCTGTCTCGACCAGCCGCTGGACGGCTATCACGATTGCCGCTGGCAGCACCATCGCGGTTGCCACTCGGACGACCATCGCGCTGCCCACTGGGGCGACTATCTCTGCCAGCACCCGGACGGCTGTCGCGGTTGCCGCCAGGGCGACCACTGCGAACACCTTCACTGCGGCGCTGCCCGGAGGGACTTGAAACACGACGGGCACCGCCATTGCCACTGCTGCGACCGTTCTGAATCGGCTCCGCACGAATACTCGGGTCCGGCTCAAAACCTTTCACCCGGACCTTGGGGACTTCCTTGTTCAGGACACGCTCAATGTCGCGCAACAATTTGTGCTCATCGACACAGACCAGGGATATCGCTTCACCCTCATTACCGGCACGGCCGGTACGACCGATGCGATGCACGTAGTCCTCGGGCACATTGGGCAGCTCAAAGTTGACCACGTGGGGCAACTGGTCGATGTCGAGACCGCGGGCGGCGATATCCGTCGCCACCAGCACGCGAACCGAACCTTTCTTGAAATCTGCCAGCGCCTTGGTGCGGGCACCCTGACTCTTGTTGCCGTGAATCGCCGCCGCGCTCAGGCCATCCTGTTCCAATTGCTGGGCCAGCCGATTGGCGCCGTGCTTGGTGCGGGTAAACACCAGCACCTGGCGCCAGTCGCCGTCACCAATCAGGTAGGACAGCAATTCGCGCTTGCGGTTTTTGTCCACCAGGTGAACCACCTGTTCAACCCGCTCGGAAGCGGTATTGCGGCGCGCGACTTCGATCAAAACGGGCTTGTTCAGCAGGCCATCCGACAGCTGCTTGATCTCGTTGGAAAAAGTGGCAGAAAACAACAGGTTCTGACGCTGCTTGGGCAATAGCGCCAGCACCTTGCGGATATCGTGGATGAAGCCCATGTCGAGCATGCGATCCGCTTCATCCAGCACCAGAATTTCCACCTGGGAAAGATCCAGGGTGCGCTGGTTGACATGATCCAGCAGGCGACCCGGTGTCGCCACCAGGATATCGATGCCACGGCGCAGCATGGAAATTTGCGGGTTGATATTCACCCCGCCAAAAATGATGCCAGACTTGATCGGCAGGTGTTTGCCGTAAGTATTGACACTCTCACCCACCTGGGCGGCCAACTCGCGGGTCGGGGTCAGTACCAGCGCCCGCACCGGGCGACGTCCCTCGACAGGCTTGCGCGCACTCAGCAGCTGTAACAGCGGCAGGGTAAAGCCGGCGGTTTTACCGGTGCCCGTCTGGGCTCCCGCCAAAACATCGCGCCCGGTCAATACTACGGGGATCGCCTGAGACTGAATGGGGGTGGGTTCACTATAGCCTTGATCGGAAACAGCACGCAACAATTCGGCCGACAGGCCGAGTTCAGAAAACAACATATAAATTTTAACTCCGGGACCGGCCTATCCATGCACTGGGCACAGAAACGGTCTTAGGCAGGAAACATTTGCTTAGGGGGGTGTCGGGGAAAACCAAAGAGGGAAAACCGGGGACACATCAGGTACCGACCGATGGGTACCGTGAGTGGCGACTATAGCAGCATGGCCAGGACAAGTCTAAGGGTATTCGCATTCAATACGGCACACCACAGCATGGGATGGAATACGGGCGCTCGGCTGTATCATTTTAGAAAGGCCCGACAAACCCGGTTCCGCGCAAGCAAACCACGCCCGCAGGCACCAAGCCGCGACCGGCCAACCACTGGCCAGGACTGCGCCAGGACTGCGCCGCGCCGTCGGTAACGACATCGGGGCCACCGCGCTGGCCCTGTCGTGCGCACCGGCCACCACAGCAAAAAAGCCCGGCATAGCCGGGCTTTTTTATGTTCCGCCTAATTCCGCGGGAACATCTAGTCCTTGTTAAACAGGCCCTTGAACCCGCCGATTTTGTCTTCGACCTGCTGCTTGACCTGGTCGCCGGCATCCTTCAGCACCCTGGCATTGGCAACGGCCCCGGCCGCGCTCTTGTTGATGGCCGCCAGCACCTGGCTGACCACCTCGGCGGTGCTGGCACCGTTGGATTTTTCACCAATGCCGGTCAGGTGGATATCCGGCAGTGCCAGCGCCACTGCCTTGTCACCCAACAACGGGTTGCTGTAGCTCATCTTGCCGGCGGTAATCTGCAGGTCGCGGATAATCAGTTTTTTCTCCGCCCCCTCACCGCTCTCCTCCGCCGCGGCACCAGCGCTGCCACCGGTTGCCTGCTCCACATTCTTTTGCAGCTGTGCCAGGTTGGTAGTGCCATGGGCAGATTCATAGGTAATTTCCGGCGCCACGATACGCATACTGTTGAGGACAATGGTGTCCGTGGTCACGGATTGCGGATCCACGGACAGGAAAATTTCGCCGAGGGAAAACGCGCTGGGGGTTTTAAAGCCCGCGGGGTTGCCCACCACCAGGCCATGCAGGCTGCCTTCCCCGGAGGCCAGGGACAGCTCCACATCGTCCAGGGTCACGGCGGACTGGGTCAGTTTCGGACCAATGTTTTCAACGGCCGCTTTGATGCCTTTATCGAGATTGAGGATGGCAAACACCACCACCAGCAAGACCACCACAACCAATACGGCGATAACTTTCAC
>NZ_JBFHQR010000025.1:0-22094 GCF_041592135.1 Porticoccus sp.
CGGGTTTGAGCAATTGATGAAAGGCGGTGTTATGATGCGACAAAGCCTGAGCCCTCTGAAATTATAACGTTTGTTCGCACTCACATTATAACTTCTCAGACTCAGGCTTTTTCATTTATCCCAAACTGTGGGACAGCAGTGGCCACAGGGGCCGCCTTGGATACTGCCGCAGAGGATTACTCGGCAGCAGGTGCTTCCGGCTCACCTTCGCCAGCCGCTTCTTCGGCTTCGGCGGCGACTTCAGTGGCAACGTCAGTGGCCTCTTCAACCACTTCGGCCGGGGCTTCCGGTGCTTTCGGCTCTGCCTGTTTCACATAGCCCTCGGCGAGCAGGATAGCCACTTTCGCTTCGCCATTGATGGTTTTCTTGTCGGCACCCTGCACCGCGAAACGGCCTGAGCGCTTTTGGTATACGGTGTAGTCCGCAGTTTTCTTCAACACTTTCATCGTCTTTCTCCTCTGATTACTCGTTTTGTTACTGAAAGAGTGGACCTTCGCCCACCGTTAACAGAGCCCGACCGGGGTATCAATCGAACTCAGCCATCACCTCATCGGAGATATCCGCATTGGTGTAGACATTCTGTACATCATCCAAATCTTCCAGGTGGTCAACCAGTGCCAGCAGCTTCTCTGCCGCTTCCCTGTCCAGGGACACGGCGATGGATGCCCGCATGGTCACCTCCGCATTTTCCGGCTCCAGCCCAGCGGCGATCAACGTATCCTTCACCGCGGAGAAGTCTTCCCAGGCGGTGAGCACATCGACGGAGCCGTCATCGTTGCCGACCACATCCTCGGCGCCCGCTTCCAGCGCCGCCTCCATGATCCGATCCTCATCGGCACCGGCCGGGTAACTGATCTGGCCGGTGCGCGTGAACAGGTACGCCACCGAACCATCGGTGCCCAGATTGCCACCGCGTTTGCTGAAGGCGTGGCGCACGTCGGAAACGGTGCGATTGCGGTTGTCGGTCATGCATTCCACCAGCACCGCGATGCCGCCGACACCGTAGCCCTCGTAGGTGACTTCTTCGTAATTCTCCGCGTCACCGGCACCCGCGCCGCGGGCGATGGCCTTGTCGATGGTATCGCGCTTCATGTTATTGGCGAGCGCCTTGTCAATCGCGGCGCGCAGGCGGGGGTTATCTTCCGGGATGCCGCCGCCGGTCTTCGCGGCGACCACCAGCTCCCTGATCAGCTTGGTAAAAATCTTGCCCCGCTTGGCGTCCTGGGCCGCCTTGCGGTGTTTGATGTTGGCCCATTTACTGTGACCTGCCATAAACAGAACCCTCCACTTTCAACTGCATCGGGCGTCAGTGCGCCCGATTTATTATTCTGTCGTCTCTTAACGCTGACTGAGCCCGCCGGCTCAGCCCTCCTGCTGCGGTTTTTCGCGCAAACGAATATTCAGCTCGCGCAATTGCTTGTTGTCCACCCCACCAGGGGCGTTGGTCAACAGACAGGCCGCCGTCTGGGTTTTCGGGAAGGCGATCACATCTCGAATGGACTGGCTGCCGGTCATCAACATGATCAGGCGATCCAGGCCAAAGGCCAGGCCGCCGTGGGGCGGACAGCCGAATTTCAGGGCGTCCACCAGGAAACCGAATTTCTCGTCCGCTTCCTCGTCGCTGATTCCCAGCACCTTGAATACCGCCCGCTGCATGTCGGGATTGTGGATGCGGATCGAACCACCGCCCAGCTCGGTGCCGTTCAACACCATGTCGTAGGCGATGGACAGCGCCGCCTCGGGGTTCGCCTGGAGTTCTTCCGGGGTACAGGCGGGACGGGTGAAAGGGTGGTGCAGGGAAGTCCAGCCGCCCTCTTCGTCGTCCTCGAACATCGGGAAGTCCACCACCCACAGCGGCGCCCACGCGCAGGTGTACAGATTCAGGTCGGCGCCCAGCTTGCAGCGCAGCGCACCCAGTGCTTCGGTAACCACCTTGCCCTGATCGGCGCCAAAGAAAATCAGGTCGCCGTTTTCTGCCCCGGTGCGCTCCAGAATGGCGGCGCGCACCTCATTGGGCAAAAACTTCACAATGGGTGATTGCAGCCCTTCTTCCAGGTCGTCCTTGTTGTTGACCTTGATGTAGGCCAGCCCGCGGGCACCGTAGATGCCGACAAACTTGGTGTACTCGTCGATCTGCTTGCGGCTGATCTCGTTGCCGCCCGGCACCTTCAGCGCGGTGACGCGACCCTTGGGATCGTTGGCGGGACCGGAGAACACCTTGAATTCCACCCCGGCCATCAGGTCCTTGATTTCCACCAGTTCCAGCGGAATGCGCAGATCCGGCTTGTCGCTGCCGTAGCGCAGCATCGCCTCGCTGTGGGGCATGCGCGGGAAATAGCCCAGATCCACATCGAGCACTTCCTGGAACAGCGTGCGGATCATTTCCTCGTTGATGGCCATGATCTGCTCTTCACTGGTAAAGGACAGCTCCACGTCCACCTGGGTGAACTCCGGCTGGCGATCGGCCCGCAGGTCTTCGTCCCGGAAACATTTGGCGATCTGGTAGTAGCGGTCGATACCGGACACCATCAGCAGTTGCTTGAACAGCTGCGGTGACTGGGGCAGCGCAAAGAACTTGCCCTCGTGGGTGCGGCTCGGCACCAGGTAGTCGCGGGCGCCCTCCGGCGTGGCGCGGGTCAGGATGGGTGTTTCAATATCCAGGAAGCCGCGCTCGTCGAGGAAATTGCGGATGATGTTGGTGACCCGGGAGCGGAAACGCATATTGTTGAGCATTTCCGGGCGGCGCAGATCCAGGTAGCGGTAGCGCAGGCGCACATCCTCGCCGACCTTGTTGTGCTGATCGAGGGGGAAGGGCGGCGTTTCCGAACTGTTGAGAATGTCCAGCTGCAAACCGTACACCTCGATCTGGCCGGTGGCCATGTCGGGATTGACGGTTTCCGGGGTGCGGGCGCGAACCCGTCCGCGCACTTGCAGCACATACTCACTGCGCACCCGATCCGCAACGGCAAAGTGCTCGCCGCAGTCGGGGTCAAACACCACCTGCACGATGCCCTCGCGGTCGCGCAGGTCGACAAAGATAACACCCCCATGATCCCGCCGGCGGTCCACCCAGCCACAGAGTGTCACTTCCTGGTCGATGTGTTCCGTGCCGAGCACACCGCAATAATTTGTACGCATTCTCTTTTCCCGTATTTAAATCAATGGAGCCGGGGCAGGAATCCGGCATCGCCTGTTCAGGCGCGTTTATCACGTGCTGGGGCAGGAACCTGTCGCCTGACAGGGCTTGGCCCCCTTGCTGTCGGAGGACTGCTCCCCCGCCAGATTTTTGCGGTTGCCCTTTTTGAAGTCCGTTTCGTACCAACCGCTGCCACTGAGCCTGAAACCGGCAGCGGAAAGCTGTTTCTTGAGGGCCGGCTCATGGCAGGCAGGACATTCAGTCAAGGGACTGTCGCTGATTTTCTGCAGGGCCTCCATTTCGTGGCCGCAGGACTGACATTGATAACCATAAATAGGCATGGACAACACCCCACTACTTAACCGGGCCAAACGCCCCCTGATAAAAGCGGCGCATTATACCCCAGTAAAACGGGTGCTAGAAGATTGAATCCGGACGGAATCCCGCTGACGGGCTCCCCGGCGTCAGGCGCTGCGGGACTAATCGGCGCCGGGGGTAAAATCGGGCCCTTCGAGCACGTTGGCAATCGACTCGACACGGTGGTGCAACAGTTCGTCGCTGTACCGGAGCGGCGGCAGCGCACCCCAGATGGGGCTCGGCCAGGCGCCGTCGGCGTGGTAGCGCACCACGTGGTGCATGTGCAGCTGCGGCACCATATTGCCCAGTGTCGCGATATTGATTTTATCCGGCGAAAACACATCCACCAGCGCCTCCGCCAACAGACAGGACTCGCGGGTCAATTGCTGGCGATCCTCCTCGGAGAGATGATAGATCTCGGTGATCTCTTCGCGGCGGGGCACCAGAATAAACCACGGGTAGTTGGCGTCCCGGTGCAATAACAGGCGGCACAGGGGAAAGTCGCCGACGGCGACGGTATCCACCGCCAGACGGGGATGAAGTTCAAACATTTGACAACCTCTTTTCTGTACCCGAAGCGGGCAGCGCCGTAAAATAGCGCCTTTCCCACCAACCTCCAAGATAAAGAATAGACCATGCGAGCCAGCCAGTATCTGATCACCACCCAGAAAGAAACCCCCGCCGACGCCGAAGTCATCAGTCACCAGTTGATGATCCGCGCCGGAATGATCCGCAAGCTGGCCGCGGGACTCTACAACTGGCTGCCCCTGGGACTGCGGGTGCTGCGCAAGGTGGAGGCCATCGTCCGCGAGGAAATGAATCGCGCCGGAGCCCAGGAAGTACTGATGCCGGTGACCCAGCCCGCCGAACTGTGGCAGGAATCCGGTCGCTGGGAGCAGTATGGCCCGGAATTGCTGCGCATGACCGATCGCCACGAGCGCTCGTTCTGCCTCGGCCCCACCCACGAGGAAGTGATCACCGACCTGGTGCGCAACCAGCTGCGCAGCTACAAGCAGCTGCCGGCCACCTTCTACCAGATCCAGACCAAGTTTCGGGATGAAATCCGCCCCCGCTTCGGCATCATGCGCTCGCGGGAATTCATCATGAAGGACGCCTACTCCTTCCACACCAACCAGGCCAGCCTGCAACAGACCTACGACGCCATGCACGCCGCCTACACGGCCATCTTCAGCCGCCTGGGACTGGACTTCCGCCCGGTACTGGCGGACACCGGCAGCATCGGCGGCAGCTACTCCCACGAATTCCATGTGCTGGCCGCCTCCGGTGAAGACGACATTGCCTTCTCCACCGAGAGCGATTACGCCGCCAATGTGGAAATGGCGGAGGCCCTGGCCCCGGTCAGACTGCGCCCCACCCCCGAAGCCGACATGCAGGAAGTGGCCACCCCCGGCCAGCACAGCATCGAACAGGTCAGCGAATTCCTCGCTGTGAGTGCCGACCAGATCGCCAAGACCCTGATCGTGCTCGGCGACGATGAGGAGGCGCCACTGGTGGCCCTGGTGCTGCGCGGCGACCACGACCTCAACGACCTGAAAGCGGAAAAATTGCACGGGGTCAGCGCACCGCTGACCTTTGCCAGCGAAGAGCAGGTGCTGCAGGCACTGGGCTGCACGGTGGGCTCCATTGGCCCGGTGGGCCTGAAGATCCCGGTGATTGTCGACCGCAGCGCCGCCCAGCTGGCCAACTTTGTCTGTGGCGCCAACCTCGAGGGCTTTCACCTCAGCGGGGTCAACTGGGAACGGGACTGCCCGCTGCAAGACGTGGCCGACATCCGCAATGTCCTGCCCGGCGATCCCAGTCCCGACGGCAAAGGTACCCTGGAGATCAAGCGCGGCATTGAGGTGGGCCATATCTTCCAGCTCGGCACCAAATACAGTGAAGCCATGAATGCCAGGGTGCTCAACGAAGAAGGCCGCGAGCAGGTGATGATCATGGGTTGCTACGGCATCGGCGTCAGCCGGGTGGTCGCCGCGGCCATCGAACAGAATCACGACGACAGGGGCATTATCTGGCCCGAGGCACTGGCGCCCTTCCAGATTGCGCTGGTGCCGATCAACATGCACAAATCCGAACAGGTTCGCGAAACTTGCGAAAAACTGTATGCCGATCTTCGGCAAGCCGGCTTTGATGTGCTATTTATGGATGAAGAGAAGGCGCGCCTCGGCGTAATGCTGGCGGATGTGGAGCTGATCGGCATCCCCCACCGCATCGTACTGGGAGACCGGGGCCTGGAGCAGGGCGAAGTGGAATATTGCCACCGCCGTGATGGCGAGAACCGCAATATCCCCCTCGACGAACTGATCGCGTTTTTGAGCAAGGCTACTAAATGATCAAGACAGCGGGAAAATGGCTTGTGACGGGAGGGTTGACTGCCCTCCTCGCCGGCCCTTTCCCCGCGCTGGCCGAACAGGAGATCGACCAGCAACTGGTCGCACTATTGAAAACCACCATTGCCCGGGCTGACAGCTTCGAAGATCGCTTCGATGCCGAAGTCTGGCTGATGGCAAAATCCAGCCAGCTGGAAAAATTCATTCCCGACAACCAGCAACGCCTGGAACTGCTGCGCAAAATCCACCGCGCCGCCACCCGTGCGGGACTGTCTCCGGAAATTGTGTTGGCCGTCATCCAGATCGAGAGCCGCTTTGACTCCTACGCGGTGTCCCGTGCCGGCGCGCAGGGGCTAATGCAGGTCATGCCGTTCTGGAAAAAGGAAATCGGCCGGGAAGAGGACAATCTCACCCAAGTGGACACCAATCTGCGCTACGGTTGCACGATCCTGAAATACTATCTCGACATGGAAGACGGCAACCTGACGCCGGCACTGGCCCGCTACAACGGCAGCTATGGCAAGAATTGGTACTCGGAACTGGTCTTGGTGGCCTGGGATCATTGGCGCTAAACGCGTCGCTTCTCACCAGTGCATCGCCGGGATGTCCGGTATTCGAAAAACAAGCCCGCCCGCAGAGCACCCGCCAGGGAATTCCGCTTTGCGGCATGCAAAAAGAACAAAAAAATGCCAGCTTAAAAAGCTGGCATTTTTCAGTACACCCTAATTAAAGAGCCTTAAGCAATAACGGTTACGTTTTGTGCCTGCGGGCCTTTCTGGCCTTGGGTCACTTCAAAAGAAACCTGCTGGCCTTCAAACAGCGTGCGACGGCCAGTACCGTTGATAGCACTGAAATGCACGAATACATCCTTGCCGCCTTCCTGAGCCAGGAAGCCGTATCCCTTTTCTTCGTTAAACCACTTAACGGTACCGGTAACTAAATCTGACATATCATCCTCGTAAACACTTAATTGCCAACACTTGGATCGGCGGAAAAAATACGGGCGTTTCAGACACCCGCAATGACCACTTTAACAGCGGCCAGCCGAAACACGCAAGCAAAAATATTTACCCTCAAACACATCTATCCGGCACCATAAACCTGTCGCAAAAGTGCTCAGGGCAGGCCGTCGAATTCCACTCCCTCTTTTTCCGGAGGCAGCAGATCCTCGCGCTTCATGCCCATCAACAGCAGTGTGTTCGCCGCCACGTAGATGGAAGAATAGGTACCGATCACGATCCCCACGATGAGGGCAATGGAGAAGTTATGGATCAACTCACCACCGAACAGGAACAGCGCGATTAACACAAACACCGTGGTCAACGAGGTAATCACCGTGCGACCCAGGGTTTGGGTGAGGGATTCATTAATCACATCGATCAGTTCCGCCGCGCGCAACAGGCGAATATTTTCGCGAATGCGGTCCGCCACCACGATGGTATCGTTGAGCGAGTAACCGATTACCGCCAGCACCGCGGCCAACACGGTCAGGTCGACTTCCAGACCGGTGATAGAAAAGAAGCCGAGGGTAATGATGACATCGTGAATCAGCGCCACCACCGCGCCGATGGCAAATTTGTACTGGAAGCGGATCGCCACATACAGCATCACCACCGCCAGCGCCGCCAGCATGCCGAGACCGCCGTCCTCGCGGAGCTCCTCGCCCACCTGGGGACCCACATAGTCCACCCGGCGCAGCTCGAGGTCGCCGCGATCTTCCGGGTCCAGGGATTTCAGTACAGCTTCTGCCAAACCATCGCCAGGTTTGCCCTGCATGCGGATCAGCACGTCGCTTTCCGAGCCGAAGTACACCACCACCGGGTTTTCGAAACCACTGCGGCTCAATTGGCTGCGCACGACCGAGAGATCGGCGGGCTGGGGATAACCCACTTCAATCTGGGTGCCGCCGGTAAAGTCCAGGCCAAACACCAGCCCCTTCACAGACAGGGAGACTATTGAGCACAGCACCAGGGTCAACGAGAAGACCACCGCCACTTTGCGGCTGCCCATAAAATTGAGAATACGTTGTGTTTTCATGGCCAGCTCCTAAATCCAGACTTTCTTGATGGCGCGACCGCCGTAGATCAGATTGACCAGCGCCCGGGTTCCCACGATGGCCGTAAACATCGAGGTCAGGATACCGATGGACAGGGTGACGGCGAATCCCTGCACCGGTCCGGAGCCAATCGCATAGAGAATCACCGCCACAATCAGGGTGGTCAGGTTGGCGTCGAGAATCGACACAAACGCCCGGTCATAGCCGGCGTTGATGGCGGACTGCGTCGGCATGCCGTTGGCCAGTTCCTCCTTGATCCGCGAGAAAATCAGCACATTGGCATCCACTGCCATACCGATGGTCAACACGATACCCGCGATACCCGGCAGGGTCAGCGTCGCGCTGAGGATCGACATCGCGGCCACCAGAATGACCAGGTTCATGCCCAGGGCGATATTGGCGAACAAGCCGAACACCCGGTAATACACCAGCATGAATGCCAGCACCACCAGCATGCCGATGGTGACCGACTTGATGCCGAGGGCGATATTCTCAGCCCCCAGGGACGGACCGATGGTGCGCTCTTCGACAAAGTACATGGGCGCGGCGAGTGCCCCGGCGCGCAGCAACAGTGCCAGCTCAGAGGCCTCGCGGGGATTGTCCAACCCGGTGATGCGGAACGACACCCCGAGCGCACTGCGAATGGTCGCCAGGTTGATGATCTTTTTCTCCACGTAGCGTTCCGCGGTGGCAACCTGTTCACCGTTCTCGTCGGTGGAATACTCCATGCGGGTCTTGTACTCGATAAACAGCACCCCCAGACGACGTCCGACATTCTTGCGCGACGCGCGACTCATGCGGGCACCGCCCTCGCTGTCCAGGGTGATGCTGACCTGGGGCATGCCGTTCTCGTCGAAAGCCGAGGCGGCGTTGGAGACGTGATCCCCGGTAATCACCACGCTGCGCTCCAGCCAGGCCTCACTGGGTCGCGAGCTGGGATCGCGGAACTCGAATTTTTCACGGTTGGCGATTTTGCCCGGCTCCGCCTCGAGACGGAATTCGAGGTTGGCGGTCTTGCCGATAATGCGCTTGGCCTCGGCGGTATCCTGTACCCCCGGCAACTCGACAATCACCCGGTTGCGGCCCTGGCGCTGGACGATCGGTTCCGATACGCCCAACTCGTTGACCCGGTTGCGCAGCGTGGTGAGGTTCTGACTAAGGGCATAGTCCTCAATCTCCCGGACCGCCGTTTCAGACAGGGTCGAACGCACCACATACTCGCCGTTTTCCTCGCTCAGCTGGCGACTGAGGTCAGGGTATTTCTGGCGCAGGATTTCGCTGGCCTGCTCCCGCTCCGCCGCTGTCGCAAAGCTGCTGACGATGGTTTTACCCTCCGCAAGCTTGACCGAGCGATAGCGCAATTTCTCCTCGCGCATACTGCCGCGCAACTCCCGCAGGGTGGTTTCCATGCGTTTGCCGATGGCCTCGTCGGTATTCACTTCCAGCAGGAAATGCACACCGCCGCTGAGGTCGAGGCCCAGCTTCATGGAGGTCGCCCCCAGCGAGGACAACCACGAGGGGGTGGTGGCGGCCAGATTGAGCGCCACCACGTATTCGGAGCCCAGGGCGCGCTGGATAATGCGTTTGGCCGGCAGCTGCTGTTCGCGGTCACGCAGGCGAATCAGGCCGTTTTCTCCCGTCGCCTCCCCGCCAAAATATGCGATGTCGGCCTCTTTCAGCGCCGTTTCAACCTGCGACAACACGCGCTCATCAATCACCGTGCCACTGCTCTGGCCGGAGATCTGTACCGCGGGGTCGGGGACGTACAGGTTGGGTAATGAATAGATTGCGCCGAGGGCAACGACAAAGAGAATGAGGAGGTATTTCCAAAACGGGTAGCGGTTCATATCACTATTCTTGTGTTGTGTCCCGGTTGATAAAGCGGGCCATTATAGGCCGAAAAGCTGGCCCTTGCCGAACCCACCGGAAATAAAAGTTACCCGACCCTATATGGGGACGACTGTCGACAACTCAAGTCGGCGCGGCTAACCCCTGCTGCCGGTAAAATTGCTCGGCAAAGTCATCCAGCCGCTGTTCGGCTATCGCCTGGCGGATCGACGTCATCAGGTTCTGGTAGTAGCGCAGGTTGTGAATGGTATTGAGCTGCGCGCCGAGTATCTCACCGCATTTCTCCAGGTGATGCAGGTAGGCGCGACTGAAATTCTGACAGGTGTAGCAGTCGCATTCCGGGTCCAGCGGCCCGGTGTCGTGACGGTGCACCGCATTGCGGATCTTGACCACGCCACCACTGGTAAACAGGTGGCCGTTGCGGGCGTTACGGGTGGGCATCACGCAATCGAACATATCGATGCCGCGGCGCACCGCCTCGAGAATATCCTGGGGCTTGCCCACGCCCATCAGGTAGCGGGGCTTGTCGGCGGGCATCTTCGGTGGCAGCTGATCGAGGATGCGAATCATGTCCTCCTTGGGCTCGCCCACGGACAGGCCGCCGATGGCATAGCCATCGAAGCCGATGGCTTCCAGGCCCGCCAGGGATTCCTCCCGCAGGGCTTCATACATGCCGCCCTGGACAATACCGAACAGTGCCGAGGGGTTATCGCCATGGGCATCCCTGCTGCGCTGTGCCCAGCGCAGGGAGAGTTCCATTGAGGATCTCGCCTGCTGCTCTGCGGCCGGATAGGGGGTGCATTCATCGAAGATCATCACCACATCGGCCCCCAACTGCTGCTGCACGCGGATGGAGGTTTCCGGGTCGAGGAACACCGGGCTGCCGTCGATGGGTGAACGAAACGACACCCCCTGCTCGGAGATCTTGCGAATCTCCCCCAGGCTGAACACCTGAAAACCGCCCGAGTCGGTCAGGATCGGCCCCGACCAGTGCATAAAGTCATGCAAATCGCCGTGTTCCATCACCACCTGGGTGCCCGGGCGCAGCATCAGGTGAAAGGTGTTACCGAGAATAATCTGCGCGCCGATGGCTTCAATGTCCCTCGGCAACATGCCCTTGACGGTACCGCAGGTGCCCACCGGCATGAAGGCCGGGGTTTCCACCACGCCGCGGGGGAAGCGCAGCCGCCCCCGGCGCGCCCTGCCGTCGGTGACATCCAGTTCAAAGGACATAAAACATTGGCGGCTCATTGGGGAATATCCTCTGCGGCATTGGGGTTGCGGGTCAGGAACATGGCATCCCCGTAACTGAAAAAACGATAGCGGTTAATCACCGCCTCACGATAGGCCGCCATGACCCGCGAATAACCGGAAAATGCACTGACCAGCATCAGCAGGGTGGACTCCGGCAGGTGGAAATTGGTGATCAGCGCATCCACCACCCTGAACTGGTAACCCGGGTAAATGAAGATGTCGGTGTCGCCACTCATCGGCTGCAATGCTCCCGATGCGGCGGCACTTTCCAGGCAGCGCACACTGGTGGTCCCCACCGCAATCACCCGCCTTCCCCGGGCGCGGGTTTCCTCCACCTTGCGGCAGACCTCGTCGGACACCTCAATCACCTCTGCGTGCATGCGGTGCTCATGGATATTATCTACCCGCACCGGCTGGAACGTCCCGGCGCCCACATGCAGGGTCACATGGGCCATCTCCACCCCCATGGACTGCAGCTGCGCCAGCAGCGCCTGATCAAAGTGCAAGCCGGCAGTGGGGGCGGCGACGGCACCGGGTTTTTCGGCGTAAACCGTCTGGTAGCGCTCGCGGTCCTCCAGGCTGTCGGCCCGATCGATATAGGGCGGCAACGGCATATGGCCGTGGCTTTCCAGGATCTCGAGGGCCGTTTGCTCACCGCAGAACCGCAACCGAAACAGGTCTCCGTCCCGGCCCTCGACCTCGGCCCGTGCGCCGCCTTCAAAATCCAGCCGGGTGCCCGGCTTGGGGGATTTACTGGCCCGCAGATGGGCCAGCACAGCGCGATCATCCAGCAGGCGCTCCACCAGCATTTCCACCCGGCCACCGCTCTCCTTGCACCCAAACAGGCGGGCGGGAATCACCCGGGTATTGTTAAACACCATCAGATCGCCCGGCCTGGCCAGCTCGCAGAGGTCGGGAAACTGTCGGTGTGTCAGCTGACCGTCGGCCCCGTCGAGCACCAGCAGTCTGCTGCCGCGGCGCTCGGCCGCAGGCTGGCGGGCAATCAGCTCATCGGGCAAATCGTATTGGAAATGGTCTCGGCGCATAACAGGTCAAATTGTGAAAGGGCGCAAGGGTAATGGAAATACATCGACAGGACCAGCTTCCGCAGCCAGCACGCATTGCTGTTCTATTGATTATGCGAGGGCCGCTGCTATAATCGCGCCCCTGTGCCAGAGTGGTGAAATTGGTAGACACAGGGGATTCAAAATCCCCCGCCCTTAAAAGCGTGCCGGTTCGAGTCCGGCCTCTGGTACCAAATGCAAACGCCCACTTTTTAAGTGGGCGTTTTTAGTTGCACGACAAACGGGCAACGCCAGTTCGGGCATTACCCGGTGGTGCGCCCGCCCCCAGCCCCTGATGCCATTGGCCTGAGCGCAATCACTGGCGCCGATCAACCCGCAGAAGTTATCAAGGTTAACGGTACAGTCTGCCTTCGCAGCTGATTCACACCGCCCAGCATCACGGTGGCAAGGCAGACCAGGAACAGCAGCAACAGCTGCAGATCCCATTCGTCCTCTACCGGTTGTGGGTGCTCTATTTTTTCCAGTTTTTGCCCCTGAACTTCCTGTGTCGCCGCTGCCGATGCGGCAGACACCGGCTCGGTTGGCGCAGGCAAGGCGTTCAAGCCAAAACCCGCGGCATTTTGATCCACGTAGTCGCGCAGCTTTTCGTTATCGACAAACAGGTCATATTTCTGAACCAACTCGACATAGCGCTCAATGAGCGCCTTAAGCGTTTGCTCATCGGCCTGCCAGTACTCCTTGCGGTTGGCCTCCAGCATACGCTCCAGCATATGGGCCTGGGAGGCGGGGTTAACCTGCTGAAACCATTCGTCGATGTTCAGTTGCAATTTGTCGTTCACATACACTTCGTAGAATTCCTGCCACTGATCTTCGCGGACCACATTGGGGTCTACCACCTGCCAACCCCAGAAGTTGCTCAAATGGGCGGACAGGGATACGGCACCGCTGTAACCCTCCTTCATCATTTCCTCCACCCAGCGTTTGTGGAAATTCCGCGAGCGCAACTCTTTTGCCAGGAACTCAGCCGCCCCCTCTGCCCTGGGGTTATTGGCATCGCGCAAATTGCTGATGACCATTTCCGGGCTGGCGCCATCGAGATTGCGTACCGCCAGGGCCAGGGAGCCGAAGTATTCAAAGGGGTCATCGGAGCTGATCATGCCGTAGACATTGGAGGAGCGGGAAAACATCGCCACATCGGTGCCCGACAGCTGCTTGGCATAGAGATTCACCTTTTCCAGCTGTTGCCCCCAACGGCTGTTATCCGAGCCGTAGAAGTGGCCCATCCTCGATAGATAGAGGTCGGAAATTTTACTGTCACTTTCCCAGCTATCGCTGGCAAAAACCGCATCTTCTACCCCCGAGCCATAATTGCCAGAGGCATTGGAAAACACCCGCACCGTGGACAGGTATTCAGCTTCTTTCTGGTCGATCCCTTCAGCAATTAACTCCTCCCGGATGCGCTGACTGTTGCGCCAGACAAAGTTGGACTCCTCCTTGAGCGCCGCCACCTGCTCAATGGCGTTGGCCAGCCGCTGCATGACATCGGGAAACGCATCGCGGTACAGGCCGGTGGCAGATAGCACCACATCCACACGGGGGCGTTTCAGCTCTGCGGCAGGAATAATTTCAGAGCCGATCACACGGCCATCTTCACTCCACTGCGGACGCACGCCCATGGCATAGAGCGCCTGGCTTTCGAGCACCCCGTAATGACGCATGGTTTCTATGGACCACAGGGAAAAGGCCAGTTTATCCGGATACTTTCCATGCTTTTGGTAGTAATCGGCAATGACACCTGCCGTTAATTCCCGGCCCTGTTCAAAAGCCGCTTTAGTGGGCACCCGGGACGGATCAAAGCCATAGAGGTTGAAACCGGTGGGGATGGATTCCGGATGGCGAAGGGGGTCGCCACCATTTTTTACCGGAATGTACCTGCCCGCCAGACCGTCAAGCATATGTTCCATTTCGCGAATACCGGTCAAGTCGCCATAGAGCTCCCGGCCCTGACGGATAAAGGACTGCAGCTCTTCCCCCATGTCGTCAAAATGAACCTTGTCCGAGGCGGCCGCATCGACAATGAATTTCCGCACGGTTTTAAATCCCACCAGGTCTTCCAGGCTGTCGCCGCTCTCCTGCATGATGGTGTTTTTAAAACCATCGCGTTGATTCTGCTCCTCTTCAGGGTGCGATGCGCTGTGCCCTGAACTGTGTCCGAGCCCCGGGGGTTCGGATTTGAAGTGTTCGGCCTCGAATTCTGCTACCCGTTCAGTAAACCTGGGCCCCAACATCTGCACCAGGGTAGACGTGAGCAGATCCGTTTCCGGCAGTTCACCATAGCTGTGCAGCCCAAGAGGCTGGTTTTGAGCGGAAAGATCAACCAGGTAGTCGTGCAGTGCTTCCAGGAAGCCAGCGAAATCCGCCGAGATCTGTTCGCGGCTCCAGCCAAAATCGTCACAGATGTTATTGGCGATACAGTTCTCGACTATCTGCTGCCCTGTTTTCTGCTTAACACCGCCCTCATCCAACGATTTGTATTGATGCATCAGTTCGTGGATCTGCGCCATGTCTCCCTGTAAGCCGGCCGCGGCGAAAGGGGGTGTCATATGAGCCAGTACCGTGGCGCGACCACGGCGCTTGGTCTGCATGGCCTCGCCCACATCATCGACGATAAACGGGTAGAGCACCGGGGTGTCCCAGACCGCCAGGTTACCCTGGTCATAGATGGACAACCCCCGCTCCTTACCCGCCAGGTACTCCTGTGAACCGTGGGTGCCCAAGTGGACAATGGCGTCACTTTTCCAGAATTGACGCGCGTAGTAGTACGCCGCCAGATAAAAATGATTCATCGGCACCGTACCCTTGTGATAGATACGTTTGTCCTCGTCCTTGTCATCTGCGCGCGGTGGCTGGCGCATCACCAGCATGTTGCCATTGCGGATTCGCGGCAGCACAAACTGGGCCTCCCCCTCCCGCTCCACCACCATGAAGTTGTCTTTCGGATCACCCCAATAGTCGTTAATCGGTTTGCTTACCTGCTCCGGCAAGGTATTAAACCAGGAGAGATAATCCGCCACCGGCATCAGTTCCGCCAAATCATCTTCCAACAATTTGTCCAGCTCATAGTCCCGGTAAAACGGACTGAGGATGCGGTCGATACGATCACTGAAATAGTCACTGTCCACCGTATTAATGCCGTAGCCTTCGCTGTTCAGCCGCGCGCTCATCACCCGCAGGCTTTCGGGGACATTCAAAAAGGACGCGCCCACATCCCGGTTGCCCCAGACCATGACGGTCATGCGCTTTTCGGCATTGGATTTATATTTGAGACTGACCGTGTTGACTGCCTTGTTCACCAGGTGCTCCAGCTGGTAATCAATGACTTCGGCACCGCCGCTGTCGTCGTTAACCGCGGCGACAATCATAGGATCGACAACACCCGCCGACTCCGGCAACACCAGGGTAAAGGGGGTCATCCCCGGAGAAATACCCTGGGTACTTTGCTCCCAGTGCGCCTGATTGCCATCGTAGTAGGTCAGGGCCTGCAGGACCGGAACCCCCAGTTCGGCAAACTCCTGCCTGCGTTTGCCGGCCCAGTGAATGGCGCGGAAATTGATGATCAAATCAACGGCAGTCTTACCGTCGCGCTGCAACAGGTATTTGTAATCAGAGGTTTTTTCACTGAGTTCAAAGAAGAAAGGGACTGCGGTGATGCCGCGCTGTTCCAACTGGCGAATGGTGGCATCCACCACCTGGGTCTGAACGGACTCAATCAGTGCCCGCTGCATCAGCACACCGATAACCGGCTTTGCCGGGTCAGCCTGACGCCATTGCAGAAAACGCTCCAGGGACTCGAAAACCAATCCCTCATATTGCGGGTGATAGATACCCACTTCCGGATACACAATGGGGTCAGCGATTGGCCTGGGGTCATCGGAGAAAACGTTATACTTCAGATAATCCAGCATGCGATTAAAGTTTTCTGTACCGCCATTGGCATAGTAATCGTGAAGCAGTTGGGCCTGTGAACTGCTGAGGCCTTGCCGCAACTGGGCATTTTCCAGCCAGTTGATCGCCAAAAAGCGATTTTTCCCTGCGGCAACCAACGGCGTGTACTGGGCAAACGCCATTTTGCTCTGCTCCACGGACACGGCCTCCATCACCACCAGGTCATAGGCCGAAAATGTTGCCGCAGCCTGTGTCATATCGCCGAGTTCACTCTGGGGCTTGCGATCAATCCGCAAACCGCGATCTGCCGCCATCTCCTTCAGCAACGCCAATTTGGCTTTATTGCTGTGTATGCCGTTGACAAACAATATCCCGGGCTCCCCGGCCCAAGTTAATTGGCTCAACAGGAAGGCACCGCAGCAGAGCACGATGGAAAATATCTTGTGCATCAGTTTTTCTCTTTTCTTGAAAACATTGCGTTAAAGCAACTTAAAAACACCAGAGGCAATCAATTTTTTGGGATGGCTATCGCGAGCCGATCGCCGAGAATTACTCGGGGACATAGACCATGGAACCATCGGCCATTTTGTAGGCCACCCCGGCCTTGGCGCCCTGGCCACCACCGATTTCCCCGCTCGCCTCGTACTTCTCGATGGTCTCGCCTTGTTTGACGATCATTTCCATATTGTCCTCTCCGGCATTCTTGATCACCGTGACGTTTTCAGCAGTGAAAGGATTGAGCGGATTCTGGGCAATCGCGATGAGCAGCGCGGCAATCAACACCAGGAACACATCCACAAGGTTAATCATGGAACTGGCCGGATTGAGCTCTTCATCCTCATTAAGCAACCTCACGCACCACCTCATCTACCAGTTCTTCACTTTCTTCCGTTGTTGGCCCCGAGGCCTGGCGCAACCGCGCTATATCCACCAGCTCCACCGCCAGCCAACGCTTTTTCACACTCGCCAGCCAGAAGGTGATGGAAGCGATCACCATGCCGAAGATCACTGCCGAGAAGGCAATGATCAGATTTTCACTGATACCCTGTACGTTGCCGTCACCCAGCGCTTTCAGCGCCGGCGCCATGGGAATCATGGTGGCGATCAAACCCAGCATGGGAGAGATGCGAGTGACGATACGCAACACTTCCAGCTCCTTGAGCGCCATCACATCCAGCTCTTCCATCGTTGTCCCGGCATCCCGTTGGAACTGTGACATGAGGGAATAGCCGCCGAGCACAGGTCCAGGGTTTCCATCGCCCCGGAGCGCACGGCGATAGGCAGAGGCGTTCTGCCGGCGCTGCCACCATTGGGCGGAAAAACCACCCAATGCATACAGGCTGTAGAGAAACAGCACGGCAATCGCTATCAGTACCGGCGCCATAAACCAACCCGACAACTGGTACATCATCTGCTCTAACCAGAAGATATTCATAAAATATTCCTTTCAATCCGCTTAATCATTGTTATCCCCCGTTACATCTCGTTGCGGTCACTGACCACCACTTCAGCCACGAACAGCCCCTGCTCCGATAACCAGCCCGCCAGTTTGACAAAGGGTTGTAAAGCGACATCCTTATCCGCTGCCACCAGCAACTGCGGCAGCTCACCGACCAGACGCGCCTTCTCTATTCGCCCCGTCAGTGCCTGTTGAAATTGTGCCCAATCCGGATAAGTCGTCCGATCAATACTGAATTGGCCCGTTTCAGAAATTCCCAGGGTAATGGCATCGGGCTCCACGGATTCACTGGGCGCAGCCGCTTGCGGCAAATCCAGCTGAAGCAGCCGGGGGGCGGCATTGGCCGTCAACATCATAAAAACCAGAAGAATAAAGATGACATCCAGCAGTGCCGTCATATCCGGCATCAATGAAGGTGAACGACTGTTCTCTGGCAACTGAATCATCAGGCCGTCCCCGCCAGTACCGCGGGCTGAAAAGTTACCGCCTTTTCAACAGCGTCCCTGCCCGCTGCACGGACCGCGGTGCCACCGTTTTTTTCGTTAGCGACCTTACCCGATATCACAAGGTTCAACTCGTTGAGCGCATCCTGAATTGTCTGAATTCTGGCCTGACTGAGCTGTTCCAGACCGTGACTGGCCGCCAGTGCCGGAATAGCAATTACCAAGCCCAGGGCGGTAGTGACCATCGCTGTCCACATACCCTCCGCCAGCAACGCCGGGGTCACCGGGCCAGTGGAATGGGCGATGGCCTTAAACATCTCGATAATGCCGAACACCGTTCCCAACAGTCCCAGCAGGGGGGCAATAGACCCGATCAGACCGACCAATCTGAGACGGGCATTGAGATAGCGGCGCTCATTTTCCAACCAGCCGACAGCCATCTGCTGACGGGTATCGTTGTCCAGCAAACGGTGCTTCAATAACTCGGCGATTGCCGTTTCCCAGCCATGGGGTCTGCCAGACAAGCGCTTTTCAACCTGTGAATACTCCTGATGACAAACCAGCCGGCGGCACTCGGCAAATTCCTTCCGGGCAAAAAAGGGGTAACTGAGTTGCACCCAAAGACGCTCCATCAGAAGCGCCGATACCAGCACCGAAAGCGCCAATAACACCATGGCCACCGGCCCTGCATTCAAAATGTGATCTAGCAACATATCCCCACCTGTATTCGATAAACCAAAGAATTCCTGTTCGGCAAAAGACCCCATTTGGGTCAGCGTTTTTGGGTCAACTTTAAGGCCCGAGGGTAAATTCCACGGGCACTTCCACCCAGGCAACAGTGCGCTTCTGGTTGACTTGGTAGGGATAAAACTGCCACTGCCTGACCGTTTTTAATGCACAGTTATCCAGGACTTCATAGCCCGACGACTCAAGCAACTCAACCACCTCCACCTCTCCTTCAATACCTACCCTTGCCTTGACCATGACGGTACCCTGCTGGCCCCGCCGCTTGGCCAGGCGCGGGTATTTGGGCGGGAACGCCCGGCGATAGCGCGGTTGGTCCATAGTCGGAACCTGATCAAAACCAGCGTGTTCCGCCCGCTCCTCACTGGTACTGACAACCTCTGCCAACATCTCTTTATCCACCTTTTCCAAAAGAGTCTCTTCAGTTTCTGGTGAGGCCACCGCTGGTGGAAGATCCTGCTCTTTTTCCCTGTTCTCTTCTTTTGCCAAAGGCGGGGACATTTCCCGGGCCCTGTTTTCGGTTACCCATTTTTCATGGCGCGTCCCCGTGTCTGCGCGAACAAGCTCTGTCGTTGAAAATTCAACGCTGGCAGGCAAGGCTGGTTCCGGCAACAGGGAGCGATTCCTCTGTAGCGCTTTTTCAGGCTCCGCTGTAACAACCTCCGTGACAGCCACCTGCTTTGCTTCCAGGGCTGACGGCTTTTTCAATTCAACAAAACGCATCTGCTGAATGGCCAAGGCAGCGCGACCGGCACTACCCGAGTCCTCAAGCACAGGTGCCCAGCGCCACTGCACAAACAAGACATGCAGTGCCAAAGACACCGACAACGCCAGCAAAAACTTCATCGGCCCTCCCCTGTAACCGGGAAGATAATACCCAGCACCAAGCGCTAATGCAAATCATTATCATTTACAAAACAAGGGGGCCATGTATAATCCGCCCGGAAATACAAATGATAACCGTTATCATTAACTGGCAAATCAACTGGGGAAAAGCCGTGATGTCTAACATGAAATACACACCTGTCACCGGGGCTATATTGATAGCCCTATCCGCCACTGCTTACGCAGACAAGACCACCACCTTTCAACTGGACAGAGTCACCGTGGCGGCCACACGAACCGAACAGAAACGGGAGGATGTGCCCAATACGGTCAGCGTGATCACGGAAGAAACCATCGAGAATGATATTTCCAGCAATATCCGCGACATGATTCGCTACGAACCCGGCGTAGAGGTGGGATCCGGGACAGGGGACGCCCAACGTTTTGGCGCAAAGGGATTCAATATTCGCGGCATGGATGAAAACCGGGTCAAAATCACCGTAGACGGTATCAACCAGGCCAATTCTTTCACCCCGGCGGGTAACCCATTTCAACGGTCCGGAAGAAATCATGTGGATATCGACAGTGTCAAGCGTGTTGAAATCGTCAAGGGCCCGGCCTCTACCCTTTATGGCAGCGACGCCCTGGGAGGAATAGTCGCCTTTTCCACCAAGGATCCCGCCGATTACCTAGGCTCCGGCAATAGCTTCGGTGGCAGTTTCAAAACCCGCTATGGCAGCTCGGATAAAAGCGTGTCAGAAACCCTTACCCTGGCTAATCGCACCGGCAACCTGGAATCATTACTGTTGTATACCCGCCGTGACAGCGATGAGCTGGAGAACCACGATGACAGTGACAACGATCGCGATTCCCAGGATTTTGAAAGCGATAACATCCTGGTAAAACTGCAGTATCAACTGAACCCGGAGCATCGAATTGGCCTCACCCATGAAGACCACCAAGCGGAAAACCGGACGGATATGCCCGCAAAACTGGACTCCCCTTCCTATTCAGATTTTTATTACGGCGATGATGAAACCGAACGCCAGCGGACCAGCTTTTTCCACAACTGGCAGGGGGACAATGCGCTGTTCGATACACTGAACTGGCAGGTGGACTGGCAGGAAAGCGAAATGGACCAGGAGACTCATACCATGTTTGGATCGTCTTCGCCCATCTACCGCATCAAGGACTACGCCCACGAGGAAGAATTGTGGCGCCTATCCGCCCAATTCGATAAAACCCTGGGTACTCACCACCTCACCTACGGTTTTGAATACAATGATACGGAGCTGACCAACCAACAGAATACGTTATACCCCACAGACCCGAGCAGGGATGTACTGGATCGCGCAGTTCCCGTTGTGGAAGGTACCAGTTACGGCCTTTACCTGCAGGATCAAATCAGGCTGATGGATGGCCGGTTACTGGTCACGCCCGGGGTGCGCTATGACAACTTTGAAGCAAAACCCGAAATAGACAGCGCTTATATGCCGCCGTCCACTATCGCGGCGGCGTTTGCCGATCACGACAGCGACAAGGTCACATTCCGTCTTGGCGCTGTCTTTAAGATCACTGATATTACCTCGGCATTTGCCCAGTACAGCCAAGGCGTTAAATCCCCTGACCTGATTGATCTGTACTATGCCAGTGAGCGCAACTACGGCCCGGGCTTCCATTATCTGACGCTGCCCAATCCCGATCTGGATTCAGAGGAGAGCGACTCCTACGAGTTGGGCCTGCGCATGAACGGCGGCCTGGGTAATTTTGAATTTGTTGCTTTCTACAATGATTACAAGGACTTTATTGAATCCACTACCGTTGATTCAACCTTTAACAGCACCTCCTTTGACCGTGTCACCCAGTCACGCAATATCGACTCCGCCACTATTTGGGGACTGGAGGCCCGCGCTGCACTGTGGCTGGATGATGCCATTGGCGCGCCCACCGGCACCTCCCTGCAGGTCGCCATCGCGTTTGCCGATGGCGAAAACGATACCGATGACAGGCCCCTGGAAACTGTGGCGCCATTGAAGGCGGTCTTTGGTCTGAATTACCAAGCCCCGAATGAAAACTGGGGCGCCACATTGAACTGGACACTGGTAGGCAACAAGGACAACGATGAATTGGCTGATGAAGATGACTTTGCCACCCCCGGTTACGGGATCCTCGACCTGACCGGCCACTACAACGTCACCAGCAACCTGGCACTTCGAGCGGGCGTCTATAACATCACCGGCAAGGAGCATTGGGTCTATGAAGATGTCCGAGGTCTAGCGTCCAGCGATACCGATCTGGACCTTTATACGCAACCCGGCCGGAATATTGCCGCGAGCCTGATCTATTCGTTCTAATTCAACACAGGATACGGATTATCCGCTCCCCAAAAGCACAGGCCAGGTTTCGACCAGGCCTGTCTTACCTATAGGCGGCCATCCATTGCGACAAACACCCCGCACCTTGTGCCCCACACATCATCTGTCAGGCCGAGTTTCATACAAAGTTGCGAAATAGGCACATCCAAATAGCTGTGGTCCTACCCACAAAAAGTAGACACTCTAACTATGCGGCAGTAGCCGCAATCCTTTCAAACTCTGCCGGGCTTACATAGCCATTGGCAGAGTGCCTGCGCAGTCGGTTATAAAAAACTTCGA
>NZ_JBFHQR010000026.1:0-22051 GCF_041592135.1 Porticoccus sp.
CCATGTCCTCGATAACCAGTGCGCGCAGGGGCTTGTTGTCGGCGTCCATCTCTCATCACCTTCCTTGATTCTTTTCAATCCAGTACGGGTTCATTCAACAGCAACCAGTACAATCCCAGCTGTGTTACCGCCTCCAGAAACTCATTGAAATCGACGGGTTTGCGCACGTAGCTGTTGGCACCCAGACTGTAGCCGTTGATCAGATCCCGCTCCTCCCTGGAGGAGGTGACGATCACCACCGGCAGCAGGCGGGTGCGTGCATCGGCGCGGATTTCCCGCAACACCTCCAGGCCGTCCTTGCGCGGCAACTTCAGATCCAGCAGCACCACGGCAGGTAATTCCGGTGGCGCACCTCCGCTGTAGGGCCCGGTGCCAAACAGGTAGTCCAGCGCTTTGACACCGTCGTCGGCGAGGATCACCTCGTTGCGCAAATTGCTTTTGCGAAAGGCCCGCAGGGCGAGTTGCTGATCGTCGGGGTTGTCTTCAACCAGCAAGATCGGTTTGGTATTCATGTGGGGATTCCCTCTGTAATGCTTGCTCCAATGACGCCTGTTGCGGCGGGTTCACCGGCAGGGTGAAATAAAACACCGAGCCCTTGTCCACTTCGGAGTCCGCCCACACCCGGCCGCCGTGGCGGCTGACGATGCGCTTCACGGTGGCGAGTCCTATGCCGGTGCCGGGAAACTCGGTCTGGTCGTGCAGCCGCTGAAAGGCGCCGAACAGTTTGCCGGCGTAGTTCATGTCAAAACCCACACCTTGGTCCAGGACAAAAAAAACGGCCTCGCCATTCTCGGCGCGCATACCGAATTCGATATGGGTTTGTTCCCGCGTGCTGGAATATTTCCAGGCATTGCCGAGCAGATTGCGCAGGGCAATCTGTATCAACTGTGGATCACAGGGTGCCTTGAGCCCCGCCGCAATCCGGATATCCACACACCGTTTCGGCTCGTCCTCACGGAGTTCATTCAGGATAGTCGATGCCAGCTCGCTGAGGTCAACTTCCTGTATCTTGAGTTCGGTTCGGCTCACCCGGGACAGCTTGAGCAGGTCGTCGATCAGCATGCCCATGCGCTGGGCACCGCCGCGCACCCGCGCGAGGTAGTCGCGACCGGTGTCGTCGAGACGGTCGTTGTAGTCTTCCAGCAATGCCTGGCTGAAGCCGTCGATGGCCCGCAGCGGTGTGCGCAGGTCGTGGGAGACGGAGTAACTGAACGCCTCCAGTTCTGCGTTAATCTGCATCAGTTCCAGGGTTCGCTGACGCAGTTCCTGTTCGTGCTGGTACATGTCGATAAACAATTTGACCTTGTTGAGCAGGATTTCCGGCTCAAAGGGCTTGACGATGTAGCTGAAGGCGCCCTTTTCGTAGCCGTGGAAGATATTGATGTGTTCGGTGTAGATGGCGGAGATGAAAATAAACGGCATATGGGCGGTTTTTTCTTCCTGGCGCAGCAGCTCGGCCAGCTCGTAACCGTCCATTTCGGGCATCTGGATGTCCAGCAGGGCCAGGGCGAAGTCGTGGTGCAGGGTCAGTTTCAACGCATCGTTGCCGCTGCTCGCTTCAAACAGCTCCACCGGCATATCCTGCAGCAGACGGCGCAGCGCCAGCAGGTTGGCCGGTTTGTCGTCGACCATCAGTATTTTGGGCTTCTGGAGCAGTGGCTTCATTTGCGCATCCATATTCTCATCAATGAAAACAGCCGCTCGACATCCACCGGTTTGGCGATGTAGTCGTTGGCGCCGGCATCGATACATTTTTGCCGGTCGTCCTTCATCGCCTTGGCGGTCAGCGCCACGATGGGCAGGTCCCGAAACTGTTCCTGTTGGCGGATTTTGCGCATGCATTCATAGCCGTCCATTTCCGGCATCATGATATCCATCAGCACAAAGTCCATCCCGGGGTTTTCAGCCAGGGCGTCGAGGGCGACACGGCCATTATCGGCCTTGGTCACCTTCATGCCACGCTCAGACAGTACCTTGCCCAGGGCGAACACATTGCGCATATCGTCGTCGACCAGCAGAATCTGCTTGCTCTGGAGCTGGGCTTCCTTGTCATACAGGGCGGTAATGATGTTCTGTTTCTGCTGGGGCAGATTGCTCAGGGTGCGATGCAGGAACAGCGCGGTTTCGTCCAGCAGGCGCTCCTCACTCTTCACGCCCTTGATAATGATGGTTTCAGCATACTGTTGCAGTTCCTCGTTTTCCTGGCGGCTGAGTTCCCTGCCGGTGTAGATGATGACGGGCGGTACCTTGCCGCCCTCACTGCTGCTGTTACCCACATTCTTTTCCAGTTGCCTGAGCAGTTCGAAGCCACTCATATCGGGCAGGCCGATGTCCAGCACGACACAGTCGATCACCTGGCTGCCCAGGATATCCAGAGCCTCCTGGGCGGTGCTGGCTTCAATACACTGCACGTCGCCGTTGCCGACCAGCCGGACGATGGCCTTGCGTTGCGCTGCGTTATCTTCGGCGATCAACAGGTTTTTCATCTTGCGGTTGATAAAATCTTCCATGCGGGCAAAGGCGGCGTCGAGTTGCGGTTTGTTGATCGGTTTGGTCAGATAATCGACCGCGCCGCATTTGATGGCATCCAGTTGTTTTTCCTCGGCGCTCATAATGTGCACCGGAATATGCCGCAGCTGCGGGTCGCTTTTCAGTTCCTTGAGCACCAGGTTGCCGTCGATACCCGGCAGCATCAGGTCCAGGATGATGGCATGGGGGTGGAAGCGGGCCGCCAGCGCCAGGCCGTCCTCACCGGTTGCCGCGTTGAGGTGTTTGAAGCCCTTGGCTTTGGCCTGCGCCGCCAGCACCCGGGCAAAATCGTCGTCATCCTCGATAATCAGGATAATGTGGTCATTCGGGCCGATGGCCTCCCGCTGGTCCGGGATGCTGGGGTAGTCCAGGTAGCGCTGATGGTCCGGTTGCGCGGCGGCCTGTTTGGCCGGCGCCGGTTCAGGTTCGACAGCGGGGTTTGCATCGATACTTTCCGGAATCCACAGGGTGAAGGTGGCGCCGGCGCCTTCTTCGCTGTCAATGGTAATGGTGCCGCCGAGCAGTTTTGCCAGATCGCGGCAGATGGACAGCCCCAGGCCGGTGCCGCCATATTTGCGGGCGTTGCCGCTTTCCAGTTGCAGGAAGGCTTCAAAGACCAGCGCCTGTTTGTCCTTGGGGATACCGATGCCGCTATCGGTCACGGCAATGGCAAGCTGGCCGCCGGATTCGCGCCGGAAGCGGACCTTGACGGCGCCCTGCTCGGTAAATTTCAGCGCGTTGGCGATCAGGTTGCGCAGGATTTGCTCAAGCCGTTGTTTATCGGTGCGTATCGTCGCCGGTGCCTGCTCGTCGATGGCCGTTTCCAGCTTCAATCCTTTCCCCGTCGCCTGGCGGCTGAAGGTGCTCCTGATATCTCCGGCGAGATCGGCAAGGGCGACATGGGTGACATTGAGACTCATCTTGCCGGCTTCGATTTTCGATAGGTCGAGAATGTCGTTGATCAGGCTCAGCAGATCGTGGCCGCTGCGGCTGATCACCTGGGCGCTTTCCACCTGGTCTGCGCTGAGGTTGTTGCCGGCGTTGCGGGCCAGATCGTTGGCCAGAATCAATAAACTGTTCAGCGGCGTGCGCAGTTCGTGGCTCATATTGGCCAGAAATTCGCTTTTGTATTTGCTGCTGATTTCCAGCTCCCGGGTCTTGAATTCCAGGTTGCCCCTGGCCGCCTCCAGCTCGCTGTTTTTCTGCGAAACGGCCTGGGACTGCTCCTCCAGCTCTTCATTGGCCGCTTGCAGCTCTTCCTGCTGCTCGCGCAATTGTTGGGTTTGCTCCTCCAGCTCCTCATTGCTTTGCTCCAGCTCTTCCTGCTGCTGTTGCAGTTCTTCGCTCTGGCGCTGGGTCTCCTCCAGCAGCTCCTGGATTTTCTTGCGGGCAATCGCCGAATTCAGGGCAATGCCGATGGCTTCCAGGTTGGATTGGACAAACTCCTGCGCGGTGGAGTCAAAACCATCCAGCTTGCCCAGTTCCAGCACGGCCAGCACGTAGCCCCCGACCACGATGGGCACCACATAAATACTGCGCGGCGGGGTGTCCAGCAGGGACGACTGCACGCGGATATAGCGTTCATCCAGCTCCTCCAGCAGGATGGGCTTTTGATCGGCCGCGGCCTGGCCGATCAGACCTTCCCCGGGCTTGAAGGTGGTTTTGCCCGCCATGCCGCCGTAGGCGTAACGGCCCAGCAGCCCATAGTCCGCGCTGTTCTCACTCAACAGGTACAGGGAACCGATGCTGGCTTCGCTATAGGTGGCGAGAAACGTGATAATGCCGGTAGCCAGTTCGGTGATACCCTGATCGCCGCGCATGATCTGGTTGAGGCGGTTCTGGCCGTTGGTGAGCCAGGCGTGTTTCTCCGTCTCCCGGGTTTTGGCCTTGAGCGAATCGCGCATATCGGTCAGGGCACTGCCCAGCATTTCCACTTCCTGCGCCCCTTGCAGGTCAACACGCGTGTCGAGATCTCCGGCGGCGATATTGTTGGCAACGGTGACGGCAGCGGATATTGGGCGACTGATAGCGCGCGCCACCAGCAGCGACAGTGCAATGCTGACCGACAGCCCTATCATCAGCAATGCCCATTCCGTAATGCGTAACAAAGAGATTTCATCACGCACCTCGCTGACATCACCTTGTAGCAGCACATCCTGATCATTGAGCATTGCAGCGAGCAAGCCGCGTATTTCAATGGCTAAAGGCGAAGTTTTATTGCTCAACAAGGCAATGGCGGCTTCCCTGTCCGAGATCGCCACGGTTTTAACCTCGGCATGAGCAGTTTCCAGCTGATCGAGCAATAGCTCCACCCTACTCAACCTGAGTGCATTTTCAGGATTGGTCAAACGCGTGGAAAGCTGCTGCAGGCGCTCGAGCGGTACTCTGATCTCCTCTGCCCAGGCCTTTCGGAACTCTTCATCAAGACTGTCGTCCCCAAGCATAACCCTGCCGCGCAAGGTGGCAACCGCATGATTGAGGCCGTTCATCACTTCGAGGAGAGTCTTGGCGACAGGCTGGCGCAAACTGATCAGGCGCTCGGCGGTGTCACTGGTACTTCGCACCTGCCAGAGGGTGACCAGTACCGCGGATGCCAGCAGTACCACCATCAGGGCGTAACCGAGGCCGACTTTTTTGCCCAGCGTATTAATCCTCATTTCATATCCTCTCTTGCCGATGGTGGTGAATTTGCAGTAACAGGGCGGTGATCTGCTCCGGTGCCAGCACCCGGTGCGGCCGGGCCGCCAGGATTGCCGCCCGGGGCATGGCGGGCGCCGCCGCCGTGGCCGGGTCCTGCACGATAGCGAGACCGCCCCTGTCCTTGATATGGCGCAATCCCTTCGCGCCATCGGAGTTGGCTCCGGTCAACACCAGGCCGATCAGCCCGGCGCCATAGGTCTCCGCCGCGGTTTCAAACAGCACGTCGATAGCCGGTCTCGCGTAGTTCACCCGCTCATCCACCGTCAGGCTAAAGGTGCGGTCTGGCTCGACCAGCAGGTGGTAATTGGCGGGGGCCAAATACACCCTGGCCGGCTCGATGGGCTCCTTCTCATTGGCTTCCCTGACTTCAATTTCACAAACACGGTTTAGCAGCTCGGCCAGGGCGCCTTCCGCGGTCGGCGCCGTATGCTGCACGGCAATGACCGGCAGCGAAAAGTCCCTCGGCAGCGCTGTGAGTAATAATTTCAGCATCTGCATTCCTCCAAAGGAGGCGCCCAGCACCACGGCCTCATAGTTGCGAATAGTCATATCTTTTCTTGTATATTTTCTGTTGCCTGTCAACCTCCGAATACAACTCCCTGTGGTCGGTCAGGACCAGGCTTTCTTTTTTGCCCAGGCACAGAATGCCCCCGTTAGTCAGTGAACGGTGGAACAAGCCATGCACGTGATTTTGTAATTGCCGGTTGAAATAAATCAGCACATTGCGGCAGATCACCATCTGTACCTCGGCAAAATCGCTGTCGGTCACCAGGTTGTGTTGGGCCCAGAGAATGTTTCTTTTCAGGGCGGGATCCATGATGGCCGAGTCGTATTTGGCGTGGTAGTAATCGGCAAAGGAGGCACATGCCCCGGTGCTCTGGTAGTTGCGTGCGTAGGTTTTCATGTGGTCGGCGGGGAAGATGCCTTCCCTGGCTCGCGCCAGGGCGTGGGGGTTGAAATCGGTGGCGTAGATTTGCACCCGGTCGCTGAGCCCTTCTTCCCTGAGCAAAATGGCCATGGAGTAGACCTCTTCGCCGGTGCTGCAGCCGGCATGCCAGATCTTGATGTAGGACCAGGTCTTGAGCAGCGGGATGACTTTGGCGCGCACCGCCAGGTAAAACTCAGGATCGCGAAACATTTCGGTGACGTTGATACTGAGATCCTGCAGCAGCTGGGAGGCAAAGTGGGCGTCCTGCAATACCTGCTGTTGCAGCAGGCCGAGGTTGTCCAGGTTGGCAAGCCGCAAGCGGTGCAGCAGCCGGCGTTTGACGTGCGCCCGTGAATAGGCGCGGAAGTCATAGCCGTATTTTTCGTAAACGGCGGACAACAGCCGGTCGATTTCCCCGTCGGAAACGGTAGCCGGCTCCGCGCGTTGCGGGTCATCACGATAGGATGTCATGTGTGTGTTCACTGGCTATTTCACTCCCCAGGGGTCTGTCAGCGACGGTTTGATGATCCTCTCTAGCCGGTTATAGGTGCCCCGCAGTGTTTGTCCTGTCTGACGTGCTCTGGTGGTGCCGGTCGCCATCGGTGTGAGGGCTGCCAAGCCAGCGGTGCAGCATCGGTTCCAACTGTTCGGCGGGCATGGGCCGGGACAGGTAGTAGCCCTGGACAAAGTCGCAGCCCTCCCGGCGCAGGAAGTCGTACTGCTCGCGGGTTTCGATGCCCTCGGCAATGACCTTCATGCTCAACTTCTTGCACATGGCGATGACGGCGCCGGTAATGGCGGCGTCATCCTGGTCATCGGGAATGTCCTTGATGAAGGCGCGGTCGATTTTCAGGCTGTCCACTTTGAAATATTTCAGGTAGCTGAGGCTGGAATAGCCGGTGCCGAAGTCATCCAGGGAGACCTTGACGCCGATGGCCTGTAATTTGCGCAGGGTGAGCAAGGCGGTTTCCAGATCGCGCATCATGCTGCTCTCGGTCACCTCGATCTCCAGCAGGCGGGGCTCGAGCCCGGTCTCGGTGAGGGCGTTCATGACCAGTTCGAGGATGTTGCCCTCGTGGAACTGGCGGGCCGAGACATTCACTGCCATGGACAACTCCGGCAGGCCTGCCTGCTGCCACCGCTTCGCCTGGGCGCAGGCCCTCCTGAGGACCCACTCGCCCAAGGGGACAATCAGGCCGGTTTCCTCGGCCAGGGGGATAAAGCAATCAGGGGAGACGAGCCCCTGGGGGCGGCGCCAGCGGACCAGCGCTTCCACACCGGTAATCTTGCCGCTGCGCAATTCCACCTGTGGCTGGTAGTGGAGGGTGAATTCCTGTTTTTCCAGGGCCTGGCGCATGTCCCTTTCCAGGGCCAGGCGCTCTTCCAGTTGCACCGCCATGTGCTGGGCGTAGAACAGGCAGCGGTTGCCGCCTTCGTCCTTGGCGCGGTAGGTGGCGATATCGGCGTTGCGCAGCAGCAGCTCGGCCTGTTCCGCATCCTGGGGGAACAGGGCGACGCCGATACTGGCATTGATGTGCATCGTGCAGCCGTGGATATCGAAGGGTTCTTCGAGGGTGGCCAGCAGGTTTTGTATGCGAGCGGTGACGGCGGTCTCGTCACCGGAGTCTGGAATCAGGATGGCAAATTCATCCGCCGCGAGCCGCGCGACGACGCTGTCGACCCCGGTGCAGCGGCCCAGTCGGCCGGCCGTCTCGATCAACAGTAGATTGCCGGCCTCGTAGCCCAGGCTGTCGTTGACTTTCTTGAAGCGATCCAGGTCGATGTGCGCCACCGCCAGGGACTGACCCAGCTGCCGGGCATGCTGGAGACTCTGTTCCAGCCGGTTCAGGAACAGCAGGCGGTTGGGCAGCCGGGTCAGGCGGTCGTAGTGGATCAGGAAACGCAGGCGTTTTTCCGCCTTGCGGCGCTCCCTGCGATTGATCGCCTCCTCCAGTTCCCGCTGCACCGCCGGGGCCAGCCGTTTCAGGTTGCCCTTGATGATGTAGTCCTGGGCGCCGGCGCGCATCGCCTCCACGGCGGTATCCTCGCCAATGGTGCCGGAAACGAAAATAAAGGGCACGTCCGGGTTGTGCCGGCGCACGATCTCGAGCGCCTGCAGGCCGTTCATTTTCGGCATGGTAAAGTCGCAAAAGACGATGTCCCACTCCTCATTGACGAGCAGCTCGCTGAGGACGTCGGGGCAGTCCACCCGGGTGTGAACGGGCAGGTAACCACTCCGCCTCAATTCGTGCAGCAACAGCAGGACGTCGTCTTCCACATCCTCGACGACGAGTGCCCGCAGGGGGATTTTGTCAGCGTCCATTTCCGCTACCTCCTGGCCTTTGGCCTCAGCCCAGTGCAGATTCGTTGAGGATCAGCCAGTAGAGTCCCAACTGCTGGACCGCATTGACGAATTCGTTGAAATCGACCGGTTTGCGCACGTAGCTGTTGGCGCCCAGGCTGTAGCCGTTGACCAGATCCTGCTCCTCCCTGGAGGAGGTGACGATCACCACCGGCAGCAGACGGGTGCGCTCACTGGCGCGAATTTCCCGCAATACCTCCAGCCCGTCCTTGCGCGGCAGCTTCAGATCCAGCAGCACCACGGCGGGTAATTCCGGTGACGCACCTCCGCTGTATGGCCCGGTGCCGAACAGGTAATCGAGCGCCTCCACCCCGTCGCTGGCAATGACGACTTCATTGCCCAGGTTGCTTTTGCGAAAGGCCCGCAGGGCGAGTTGCTGATCGTCGGGGTTGTCTTCAACCAGCAAGATTGGTCTGTTGTTCATGGTGTTCTTCCTTTTGCCAATTTGCCTCGGCCGGCACAGTGGCCGGCAGCGTAAAATAGAAAGTGGCACCCTTGTCCAGGGCGGCTTCTGTCCACACCCGGCCACCGTGGCGGCTGATGATGCGCTTCACGGTGGCGAGTCCTATGCCGGTGCCGGGAAACTCGCTCTGGTCGTGCAGTCGCTGGAAGGCGCCGAACAGTTTGCCGGCGTAGTCCATGTCAAAACCCACGCCATTGTCCTGGACGAAAAACCCGACCTCGCCATTCTGGGCGCGCATGCCGAATTCGATATGAGCTTGTTCGCGCGTACCGGAATATTTCCAGGCGTTGCTGAGCAGGTTTTGCAGGGCAATCTGTATCAGTTGTGGATCACAGGGTGCCTTGAGTCCCGACGTGATCCGGATATCCACGCGCCGTTCCGGCTCGCCCTCGCGGAGTTCATTCAGGATAGTCGTTGCCAGTTCACTGAGGTCAACTTCCTGTATCTTGAGTTCGGCTCGGCTCACCCGGGAAAGCTTGAGCAGGTCGTCGATCAGCATGCCCATGCGCTGGGCACCGCCGCGCACCCGCGCCAGGTAGTCGCGACCGGTGTCATCGAGATTGTCGGTGTAATCCTCGAGCAGAGCCTGGCTGAAGCCGTCGATGGCCCGCAGCGGTGCGCGCAGGTCGTGGGAGACGGAATAGCTGAATGCCTCCAGTTCCTTGTTGGCGTTTTCCAGTTGCAGGGTGCGTTCCCTGACCCGCTGCTCCAGCACCGTGTTCAATTGCAAGACCTGCTGTTGTGTTTCCCGCAGGGCCTTTTCTGCCTCGGTGCGCTCTTTCACCTGGTCGGCCAGCTCCAGGTTGAAGTTCTCCAACTCCAGGTTGCGCTGTTCCACTTCTGCCAACATGGCATTGATGGCGTCCACCAATCGGCCGATTTCGTCATCGGTGGTTTTTTCCGCGCGCAGCGAATAGTCGTTATCCTTCACTACCCGGTGGGCCATGCCACTGATGGCCAGAATGGGCCGGGTGACACTGGCCTGCAGCCAGAGCGATAACAGGATGGCCGCAAGCAGTGCCAGGGCGAAGCTGGCAAGGGCAATCCCCAGGTTGCCGAGCAGTTTTTCGTAGAGTTGGTAATGGACCTGCAGGTACACCGTACCGAGGATTTCGTTGTTGGCGACGATGCGCTTGAACAGCACGATGTTGCTGCCCTCAACCCGGTTGCCGTCTATTTCGGGAATGGTGGGCAAGTCGCCGGGGCTGGTGTTATCCCTGCTGTAGGAGGCGAACAGTGCGCCGCGGGCGTTGTAAATGGCGGCGGCACGCACTTTGGGTTGCTCCACCAGCAGGGCGAGGTAGTCGGCGGCGGCCTGGGGGTCGTCGAATTGCAGGGCCGGTGTGTTGGCGCGGCCCAACAGGGCGGCCTGGGCGGTCAGCTCGTTGATCAGGTTGTTGCGATAATTTTGCAGGTTATATGCCACCATGCTGCAGCCGGAGATCAACAGTGCGACCACGGTGGTCACCAGGATGGTGGCAACAAACTTTTGCCGTACCGAGCGCACTTTCTTCATAGGGGCACCCCTGTTTGCACCCTGCGTGCCACGGACAGCAGCAGGGAACTGAGTTTGAGGCCCGCCTGCTCAGCCCGGTCCCGGGCGATATCAAAGCGCACCCGGTCGTTGACCACGACAAAGTTGATCATGCCTGTGGCCGCCGGGTGTTCGTTCTCCGTGACGGTCAGAATGGGCAGTTTGGTCGATACCGCGGTATGGCGCTGTCCGGCGCCCTTGCCGCCGATAAACAGCACATGCACCCCTTCCAGGCTATCGTCGGGGCGCAGCTGGCGAACGATTACAGCGCGACCGTTGATCTGGCGGTCCATAACGGCCAGTTGCAATTCACCCGCCAGGCTGTCGGCGCCCATGACAGCGATGACCAGAGGTGCCTCTGCGCTGCTGAAGGTGTCCCGGGGCCATTCGATGTAGTTGCAGAACTTGAACAGAAAGGCCGCCTTGACCCTGGTTTCGAGATTGTCGGTTGCCGCCAGGGCCGCGGTGCAGGGCAGCAACAGTAGCCATGCCAGCAACATTCTCGCGGTCGCAGTCATCAGAAACTCCACCTCAAACCGAGGAAAATGCTGCGCGAAATCTCGCTGCGGGACGGGTACGCACCGAATTCCGGGTGCCGCTGGTCGAGCAGGTTGCGGCCCATCAGTGACAGCTCCACACCGGGTTCGAGTCGCCAGCCAATGCGCATGTCCAGCGCCACATAGGCGGGAACTTCCGGTTCCGGCAACTCTCCCACCCGCCGGACCATCAGGTCAAAGTCCACATCCTGGCGCAGGTCCAGCTGCGAGCGCACTTGCCATTGGTGGGAGGGGTCGTTGCCCTCGGAATGGCCACCGTTAATGTCGGCGCTGCCGGACTTCAGGTGGAGGCGATCCTTCAGTGCCGTAAAGCCGGCGTAGATGCGCCAATTATCCGTTACCTGGTAGTTACCCCAGGTTTCGATACCGCTGTAGGAGCCCTCCAGACCATTGTCGATCACCAGGGTGCCACTGGTCGCGGGTTCCACGGTGCGCAGGCGGTCGTAATCGGTATGGAAGACGGTGATGGACCAGGATGATTGCGCGGAGGGCAGGGCGCGATAGCCCGCCTCGTAGCTGACCGCCGTTTCGGCATCGAAATCCGCTCCGCCGGCCAGTAGATAGGGCGGTTGCCCGGGAACAAAAAAGTCCCGGTCGATGCGGGAGGGGGTGCGCACCGAGCGGGATATCGCCCCCCACAGCAACTGTTCGCTGCCGGGGGTCCAGGCCAGCCTGGCGGCCGGCATGAATTCGCTGCCGGTGTAGTCATTGTGTTCGACCCGACCGCTGAGGGTCAGCCGCAGGTTATCGCGCAGGTTGATCTCATCCTGGCCGTACAGCGACAGCCAGTCGAGGTTCTCCCGGGCAGGGAGAAACGCCAGGGTGTCACTGTTGTGGATCCGGTCCCGTGAATAGCGGTAGTCCAGCCCCCATTGCAGGTGGTGGTGGCGGTGAGGCTTCAGGTTGTAGAGGAATTCGAGCTGACTGGTGTTCAGGTGTTCGACAAATACGCCCGGGTAATCGCGCATGCTGTAGTCGTGGTAGGCGCTCAGGGTGAAGCCGGCACCCTCGGCCAGGTCCCTGTGGAAGCGCGTCAACAGGTTGGCGCCCTCGATCTTTCGGGAACCCGGCAGTGGCTGATCCAGCTCGCCCCGATAGGCATCGCCCTGGAACTGCAGGCTGTCCCCGGGGGTATCCCAGTCGAGGCGAAAGCCGGCCTGATGGCGCCCCCAGCCGTCCTCCACCGCGTCGCCATTGGCGCGTTCCGTCTCCTGTTGGTCGAGCAGCTTGGCGTAAACCCGGTAATGGCCACTGTCACCCACTGCGCCGCCGTGGCGGGAAGCCAGTATTTGCTCGCGATTGCCGCCGCCGGCACTGAGCAGGTTGCCCTGGCTGTCGGCGGCGTGGCGTGTGATGACATTGATGACCCCATTGACTGCGTTGGTGCCCCAGAGCGCGGCGGCGGGGCCGCTGATCACTTCGATGCGTTCAATGTCTTCCAGCAGCAGGTCCTGGGCATCCCAGAATACCCCTGAGAACAGCGGGGTATAAACAATACGGCCATCGATCAGCACCTGCAGTTTGTTGCTGGTGGTGCCGTTAAAACCGCGTGCGCTGATGGCGTACTGGCCGCCGCTCACCTGGGCCACCAGCAGGTTGGGGGCCAGTCGTAGGGCCTCGGGCAGGCTGTTGGCGCCGTAGCGGCGAATATCATTGGCGGTGATGACGAATACCGAGGCGGGCGCTTTGGAGAGGCTGCCGGTTTTTTTGGCCACGGAGGTAATTTCGATATTGGCCAGTTCTTCGAGGCTGAGTTCGGTGAGGGATCTGACGGGGGGAGAGGGCTGCAGGCTGAGGCCAGTTGACGGCAGTGCGGCGAGGAGCAGCAGGCAACGGCAAGCCAGCGCGGCGGGCGCGGTCCCCGAACTCAGCCTATTCCGCTCTTGGCATCCACTGCCCCGGTGTGCCAGCCGTCTGCGGAACATACAACCTCCCTGTCGGTGTCGCCTGTGCGTAAGGAAAACCCTGTTCGTCCCACACTCTGTGTCCGGCGAAAAGGGAAATAATAACTAGCCATGGCATATCAAGAAGTTAGTTAGAAGAGTAGTACAGAAACCTCAAGTGTGCCCTGGACGATAGGCGGGTTTTTATGACCGGCGGTTTCGCAGCACTAAACGGGACAGGACGCCCCTGCGGCCACCCCACCGGGTCAGTAGGTCACTGTGACCACAATGGTGTCGGAATAGCTGCCCTGCGGCGTTTGAACACCCGGATATCTTTGAATTCAGGCGGAACCAGACTCTCACCACCAAGCATTTGTCGGTCCAATTACAGCGGGGCATTCAGAGCCGTCCTTGGGGCGGAAGGGGCGACATTGTGGCGACCTGCCAAGTACTCGGGGAAAGCAACAAGATGAGTCTCATCCAAGTTCTGTGGCTGCCGACGGTTGTGGCAGAAAATAAAAACCAAAAGCCAGTAAATACCGGTTTCCCCTGTTGGTTTACTGTAAAACCCCGTCTTCAAATGCTCGCGAGTAGACTGAATAACGGCGATGCCGTAACACCTCCTTGTGCTGCAATGGGATGGCAATAAAAAACCCGGCCCATAGGCCGGGGGTTCAGCGGAAGGTTCGCTGTGTCAGGCCTTGGCGCTGGGTCTCGCGGAGACGTCCTCGTACCAGCGCAGACTGTTGGTGTTTTCCCTGGGGATGGTGATATCCACCCACTTGGCAAAATCGACGGCGCACAGGGCGGTAATATCCACCATGGTAAAGCGGTCCCCGGCGATGAACTGGTTGCCTTCCAGGAATTTTTCCAGCCAGTAAAAGAAGCGATCCAGGGTCTTGGTACCGCGCTCTATCAGCCCTTCAATGGCTGGCAGGTCGCCGACCCCCGGCAGGCTGCGGTAGCAGAAATTCTCGTTGCTGGCCTGGTTGCGGAATACCTCCGAGGTGGCGATCATGCCGTCGAATTCCATTTTTCGTTGCAGGCATTCTATCTGGCCGCGTTCAACCGGCGTGGTGCCCAGCAGGGGCGGTTCGGGGTAGAGCTCTTCCAGGTAGCGACAGATGGCCATGGTTTCATCAAAGCGGGTGCCGTCATCCAGTTCCAATACCGGTAAAAGGCCTCTGGGATTGACCGCCAGAAATGCGTCCCCGAGGTTTTCCCCGCCGATGATGTCAATTTCCACTTTCGGAATATCCAGGCCCTTTTCGGCGATGAACATCCTGGCCCGCCTTGGATTGGGGGCTACGGCACAGTCGTAAAGCTTCATGGGTTACTCCCTCTCGTTATTGTGATGGTATTCGGTCGAGTCGGAATTTTTGACCGAGCAGTTTAGAAAAGCACAATAACGACAATGGTATGTTCGCGCAACTGTTTAACTCGCTATCCAGTCTGTGGGTGTAACATCATGTTTTAAGGGAATATTCTGGCCAAAATAGCTGGGATGGCAGTTTCAACCCGCAGGATACGTTCCCCCAGGGTGACGGACTGAAACCCCGTTGCCTGCAACCTGTCCACCTCATAGTCGATAAAGCCGCCCTCCGGGCCAATCGCCAGTGTCACCGGTCCGCTGGCGCCGGTGGGACAGGGAATCCCCCCGTAGGGGTGGGCGACCAGCGCCAGTCCAGCAGCGGCGATGGCGGGCAATTTGTCCTCAACAAAGGGCTTAAAGCGCGTCTCCAGGTGAACCTCCGGCAGGATCGTGTCGCCACCCTGCTCCAAACCGAGTATCAATTGCTCGCGAATGGCGGGGAGGGTCAGGCAGGGGCTTTGCCAATAGCTTTTTTCCACCCGCCAGCTGTTGACCAGGTAGAGTTGTTTGACGCCCATGGTGGCAATCGTTTGCAGGATGCGGCGGAGCATTTTGGGGCGCGGCAGGGCCAGCACGAGGGTCACTGGCAGGGGCAGGGGTGGATTGCAGATCAGGGAGACTTCCAGCTCTGCCGTCTGATCGGATAAGGACAGCAGCGTCGCGGTGCCTTTCCGGCCATTGAGCAGGCCCGCCTTGAGCGTATCGCCGGCCCGGATTTGGTGGACTTGCTGCAGGTGCTTGAGCCGCCTGCCGGTCAACACAACCCGGTTGTCGGAGCTAAAGTCACCGGGCTCAAGTAGCAGCAGGTTCATGGCAGGCGTCGAACAGGTTGTTAAAAATGGCGCCCCGGAGAGGATTTGAACCTCTGACCTGCCCCTTAGGAGGGGGCTGCGCTATCCAGCTGTGCCACCGGGGCGGAGTGTGGGTAACTGGCCGAGCATTGTATTGGTGTTGTTATGACCCCGCAAGGCAATGGGCGAGGATTGGCGCGAAAGGATGCCCTTTCGCCGTCAATCGCAGCTTGGTGAGCGCGTTGTTATTTGGGTTGTTTAGCCGCCAGAGCCGCTCAGCGAGAGGTCCGGTTACCCCCATATCTCCTGCTCATAGAAAGGTGTGGGGTTGTACTCTTTGCCAGAGAACTTGCCTGACTTGACCAGTTCACCACAGGTCTTCAGGACATCCGGATGGTATTTCTGCCGAACCTCTTCCATGATGTTAACGGCCTCCTCAAAACTATAGGCCTTGCGATAGGGGCGCACCCCTGCAATGGCCTCAAGGGAGTCGGCGGCATGAACCACCGCTGCTTCCAGCGGGATATCATCCCCGACGAGGCCGTGGGGATAACCTGAACCATCCCAGCATTCATGATGCAGCAGCACAATGTCGGTGGATACTTTGTCCAGGCCAATATCCGCTAACATCCGGTGGCCGATTTCCGGATGTTTGGTGATAAATGACCACTCATGGGCGGCCAGCTTCCCCGGCTTGGTGAGGATCTCAATGGGAATCGCACTTTTCCCGACATCGTGGAGACCGGCGCCCATTTCGATGGCCTCCATGGTCGCCTTGGGCAGGCCGAGCGCCGCAGCAATTTCAAGGGCAATAAGTGTGGTTCGACTCATGTGGCCGATGGTATAGGGGTCGCGCACTTCAATGGCCCTGATCAATGCCCTCGATATATTGTGCAGATGGTGAATCTGGGCATTTTTCAGATTGATAATATCGGTGTTGTCGACGAATCCCGCGAGCCGATAAACGGTGCCGCTGGAGGTGAAAACACAGGGGGTGATACTGACATGTTTAACCTCGGCGGATTTGGTCAATAAGTCCAATCTGTAGGTACTCGAGAAGTTGGTAGAAAGTTTGTGTTGTAGCTGGGCGCGGTCTTTAAAAGCCACCAGCTTGGTGACATCAATACCCGATAGCTCTTTGCGTGAGTAACCGATAAGATCGGCGAATCTTTCGTTCGCGGCGAGCAGCTGCCCGTTCCGGGTAAGCACGAAAGCGGTATCCAGAAAGGAGAGCGCGTCAACGACACTGTCTGCTCCGCCAGCTTCCAATAATTTTGCTAAAAAAAGTCTGATGTTTTGGTCGGGATTGAATGTCGGGGGTGCCATGCGACGCGTCCTGCTCCGTCCCTGTGTCCGGTCAATATAGCAGATCCGTATAAATACCCTCAATCTAGTTATGGTTATTTGGCGGCTGGCCAGATTGCGACAGGGGGATTTTTCCGGGCAAAATCCGACGTTAGTATATTGCCGGTCGGGATCGGGAGGATTCCCTGGCCGGTCAAGCTGATTCAAAAAAGGGTGCCCTTTCGGTGCCGGCGCTTTTCAGAAAATTCGCCCAACTAGGTAAAGGGGTTATGAACACAGACAGAAACTTTGATGATCTGGCGGAGCGTTTTCAGCGCAAGGTCTACGGTGGCCGGAAAGGCGAGATCCGCCTGGCGGTGCTGTGGCGGGACCTGGAAGAGCTGGTGCCGGCAATCCATGGGGAGCGGCCGCTACGGGTACTGGATATCGGTGCGGGTTTGGGGCAGCTGGCGATCCGCCTGGCGGCACTGGGCCATCAGGTGGTGGTCAACGATATTTCTGCAGAAATGCTGAACATGGCCCGGCAGGCCGCCGGGGAGGTGGGGGTGTCTGAGCAGATCGCCTGGCACCAGGGCCCGTTTCAGGAATTGATCGATCGGGAACTGGGCCAGTTCGACCTGGTTCTGTGCCATGCGGTGGTGGAATGGCTGGCGCAACCGGAGCAGTTGCTGCCGGCGCTGAAGGACTTTCTGTCCGAAGCGGGAATATTGTCGTTCACCTACTACAACCGCCACGCCCTGGAATACCGCAACCTGATTCGCGGCAACTTCAACCTGCTGAAAAGGGAAACTTTTGTGCCGGACCCCGGCAGCCTGACGCCGGGCAATCCGTTGTATCCGCAACAGGTACTCGACTGGGTGGAGGAACAGAAGTTGGCGGTGCTTGGCACCAGCGGTATCAGGGTGTTTTCCGACTATGTCACCACCCAGCGGGGTGGCAATGGGGTGCCGGAATCCGTGGTGGAGATGGAGCTGGCCTATTCGCGCCGCGAACCCTATCTGTGGTTGGGGCGTTACATCCACCTGCTGCTGGGCAATTGCTAGCCGTGCCGTTTCAGCAGTAAATCCCTGGCAGTGTTGAGCTGCGAGGCCAGATAATCATTGCCGCCCCGGTCCGGGTGGACTTTCTGTATCAGTCGTTTGTGGGCCCGGATAATATCTTCCCGGCTGGCCCCCGGTTTTAACCCCAGCAGTTGCCAGGCTTCGTGCTCGGTGAGCCCCCGATCTTGATCGGGGCGCGGTTGATCGGCGGGAATGTGATGTTTCTTGAGCCAGACTTGTAGAAAAGGCAACGCTCGCAACAGCAGTCCGAGCAGACCCTTGAGCACCGGCAGGGCGGCGGTGATGGCCACAACAATCCAATGCACCCGACCGCTGGCCACCAGCAGCAGCACCAGTCCCAGCAGGGTAAAAAAAGCACCCCGCAACAGTGTCTTGCGTTGTTTTTCAGGGGGTTGTTGCCGCAGTTTCTGCCAGGCCACATACGCCAGTGGGCCCAAGGCTAACAGCAGGATAAGTCTCGCCACGGTGTTTGATCCCAGTCTATTTGGGCAGTCTAACAGCAACGGGCCATAACGGCCCGTGGCGCGGGATTACATATAGCGCATCAGCATGGCATAGCCGCCATCTTCCGGCAGCGGCAGGTCGGCGGGCATGGGAATGCGTACCACGTGACCGGAGCCGGGGGCGGCTTCCATCTTCACGCCGTCGCGGTTTTCCAGGGCTTCGAGATTAAAGGTCATATTGCCCGCGGGGGTAATCAGTTCCAGGGTATCGCCCATTTCAAAACGGTTTTTTACTTCCACGGTGAACCAGCCCTTGTCGCGCTCGACGCCGCAGATCTCGCCGACAAACTGTTGGTTGGGGTTGGTGGAGACCCCCTGTTGGTAGTTCTGGTACTCCTGGGGCACATGGCGGCGGTAGAAGCCTTCGGTGTAACCGCGATTGGCCAGGTGATCCAGTTCCACCATCAGGTTCATGTCGAAGGGCTTGCCCGCCAGGGCCTGATCGATGGCGCGGCGGTAAACCTGGGCAGTGCGGGCCACGTAGTAGTGGGACTTGGTGCGCCCCTCGATTTTCAGGGAGTGAATCCCCATGTTGACCAGCCGCTCCACATGTTGCACCGCGCGCAGGTCCTTGGAGTTCATGATGTAGGTGCCGTGCTCGTCCTCGAAGGCGGGCATCAGCTCGCCGGGGCGGCCCTGTTCCTCCAGCAGCATCATCGGCGCCACTTCATCGTGGTTGTCCGGGGCCTTTTCCGGTTCCCAGGTTTTGGTGGGGATGATGTCACCGGTTTCGGTTTGCCTGGCTTCGTGGGCGTCGTACTTCCAGCGGCAGGCGTTGGTGCAGGCACCCTGATTGGAATCCCGGTGGTTCATGTAGCCGGACAGCAGGCAGCGGCCGGAATAGGCGATACAGAGTGCGCCGTGGACAAACACCTCCAGTTCCATCTCCGGCACCTGTTGGCGAATGTCTTCGACCTCATCCAGGCTCAGTTCCCGGGACAGGATGGTGCGCACGATACCCTGGGTGTGCCAGAACTTCACGGTGGCGTAGTTCACCGCATTGGCCTGCACCGACAGGTGGATGGGCATGTCGGGCCACTTTTCCCGCACCATCATGATCAGGCCGGGGTCGGACATGATCAAGGCATCCGGTTTCATGGCGATCACGTCTTCCATGTCGCGCAGGTAACTGCGCACCTTGTCGTTGTGGGGCGAGATATTGCTGGCGATGTAGAACTGCTTGCCCTGGCCGTGGGCCTCGGCAATGGCGCCCGCCATCACATCCAGGTGATTGAACTCATTGTTGCGCACCCGCAGGCTGTAGCGCGGTTGGCCGGCGTAAACCGCATCGGCACCGTAGGCAAGGGCATAGCGCATATTCTTGAGTGTTCCCGCCGGGGAAAGCAGCTCGCTCATAGTGATCACCTGAATGGAAGGCCGGCAATTCTACATGGTTGTACAGGATTTATACAGATATCGGCAGTGGCTAGGGCAAGACAGTCCAATAAAAAGGCCGACTAAATAGTCGGCCTTTCCGTACACGGGTGTGGCGATCAATTATGGGTGTCAATCCAGTCCTTGATCAGTGGCGCCACAAACTCCCGGTATTTGCTGCCGTTAAAGATACCGTAGTGTCCGACGTCCATCTGCACATGGTGTTTCTTCAGCTTTTTGGGCAGCTTGTCGCACAGGTGGAGGGCCGCTTCGGTCTGGCCGAGGCTGATCATGTCATCTTTTTCACCCTCGAGGGTGAAGATGGCGACATCCTTGATGTCGCTGCAGCTGATGGTTTCACCCTGGAAGGTCATGGTGCCCTTGGGCAGTTTCTGGTCGAGGAAAATGCGCTCCATGGTTTCCATGTAGTAGTCCGCATCCATGTCCATCACCGCCATATACTCGTCGTAGAAGTCGCGGTGGCGGTCGGCGTCCTCGACGTTGCCGTGGCTGATGTCCTTGAAGAACTGGATGTGTTTCTGGACGTGGGATTTCATGTTCATGGACATGAAGCCACCCAGCTGCAGCATGCCCGGATAGACTTTCCGCCCGGCGCCCTCATAACGGGTGGGCACCCGGTGGATGGCCACGCGTTTCAACAGTTTGGCGGACATCTTGTCCACTTTTTTGGTGAACTCATTGGGATTGACCCGGATGTCGATGGGCCCGGCCATCATGGTCAGGGTCCTGGGCCTGGCCGGATTGTTGTGCTTGCTCATATGGGCCACGGCCGTCAAACCGGGCACGGAAGCCTGGCAGATGGCAAACATATGGCTGCCGGGACCCATGTATTCCATAAACTCGATCAGGTATTCCACGTATTCCTCGAAGCCGAACTTGCCCTCCGACAGCGGTACGTCGCGGGCGTCGAGCCAGTCGGTGACGTAGACCTCGTAAGTGTCCAGAAACTCCCTGAAGGTCTCGCGGGAAAGGGTGGCGTGGTGGCCGGAAAGGGCGGCTACACAGAGCAGCTTGGGGGCATCCTCTGGCAGCCCTTCGCGGCGGAAGCGCAGCAGATGGCAAAAGGGCTTGTCGAGTACCACGTCTTCCCGCACGGGATGTTCGACGCCGTCGATCACCACCGGCTCGTATTCAAAACCCTGCTTGGGGTAGTGTTTCAGCAGGCGGATGGTGGATTCGAGAAAGGCCTTGCGCACGCGGCCGAGGCGGGTTTTGGAAAGGGGGTTTTTCTCGTGCGCGACAATGTCATGGGCCAGGTCGAGCGCCGTATTGAGGGGGGCGAGGGACTGGCGGTACAAATCGTATAAATGGTATTGCATAAAGAGTACACCTGTCGAAATCGGGATGTCCTGACAGAACGAGGTCAGTTTATGCACAGGCAATTAGAATAGGCAACCTAAAACGCTGGGCAAAAAAGGGTGCCGGCAGCGGGCGAAAAAAACCCCGCATCAGCGGGGTTTTTCATGGACTTCACGCAAACGGATCAGGCGACATTGACGATCTGTTCAGCGGCGATCAGTTTGCCCTCATCGGCAGCTTTCTGGTAAGAGGCGATCTGGTCGAAATTCATGTAGCGATAGATCTCGCTGGACATGGAATCGAGCTTGCTCGCATATTCCATATATTCCGCCGGGGTGGGCAAGCGACCGAGGATACCGCCCACCGAGGCCAGCTCGGCGGACGTCAGGTACACATTGGCACCATCGCCGAGACGGTTGGGGAAGTTCCGGGTGGAGGTGGACAGCACGGTGGTGCCGGAATTCACCCGGGCCTGGTTGCCCATACACAGGGAGCAACCGGGCATTTCAGTGCGTGCACCGACTTTGCCGTAAATGTTGTAGTAGCCCTCTTCCATCAGGGTGTGGGCATCCATACGGGTCGGCGGGCAGATCCAGAAGCGGGTGTTGATACTGGTGGCTTCGTTGAGCAGCTTGCCGGCGGCGCGGAAGTGGCCGATGTTGGTCATACAGGAACCGATGAATACTTCATCGACCTTGTCGCCAGCGACTTCGGACAACAGGCGGGCGTCGTCCGGGTCGTTCGGGCAGCAGACAATCGGCTCGTTGATGTCATTCAGGTCGATTTCGACCACCGCGGCGTACTCGGCATCGGCGTCGGCCTGCATCAGGGACGGATTGGCCAGCCATTCTTCCATCTTGCGCACGCGGCGTTCCAGGGTGCGCACGTCGCCGTAGCCCTCGGAGATCATCCAGCGCAGCAGGGTGATATTGGAGTTCAGGTACTCGGCCACGTAGGCTTCGCTCAGCTTGATGGTACAACCGGCAGCGGAGCGCTCGGCGGAGGCGTCGGACAGCTCAAACGCCTGTTCCACGGTGAGGCTGTCGAGGCCTTCGATTTCCAGCACGCGACCGGAGAAGAAGTTCTTCTTGCCTTTCTTCTCCACGGTCAGCAGGCCCTGCTTGATACCGTAGTAGGGAATCGCATGGACCAGGTCACGCAGGGTGATACCGGGCTTCATTTTGCCCTTGAAGCGCACCAGTACCGATTCCGGCATATCCAGCGGCATCACGCCGGTGGCGGCCGCAAAGGCCACCAGGCCGGAACCGCCGGGGAAAGAGATGCCCATTGGGAAACGGGTGTGGGAGTCGCCGCCGGTGCCGACGGTGTCGGGCAGCAGCATACGGTTCAGCCAGCTGTGGATAATGCC
>NZ_JBFHQR010000027.1:0-21820 GCF_041592135.1 Porticoccus sp.
AAGCGGCTGCTGAAGCGGGTCGATCCCGCTCAATACAATGGGGCAAGTATGTTGGGGTTGCGCGGGGTAGTGGTGAAAAGCCACGGCAGCGCGACTGAATGGGCGTTTGCCAGAGCCATTGAGGTGGCGGTCGGTGAGGTCGAACGAGATCTGCCCACCCTGATCGAAGGGCGATTGGCGGCAAAAAACAATCAAATAGAGGTAAGCGATGAAAAGTAATCTCGCATTTGTCTTTCCAGGGCAGGGTTCACAAAAGATCGGCATGTTGGCCGAACTGGCCAAACAATATCCGGTGGTGGAGGAAACCTTTGCCGAGGCGTCGGAAGTACTCGGCTACGATCTCTGGAACCTGGTGCAGAATGGCAGTCAGGAAGAGATTACCATGACCGAGCGCACCCAGCCGCTGCTGCTGGCGGCCAGTGTCGCCGTCTGGCGCATCTGGCGCCAGGAAGATGGCGCGCAACCGGCGCTGATGGCCGGCCACAGCCTAGGCGAATGGTCGGCGCTGGTCTGTGCCGGCGTGGTGGCGTTTAAGGATGCGGTGCGGCTGGTGCGCAATCGCGGTGCCTATATGCAGGATGCCGTCGCCCCCGGTGAAGGCGCCATGGCGGCGATCATCGGCCTCGACGATGACAAGATCAGGGCGGTCTGTGCCGAGGCCTGCCAGGGGCAGGAAGTGGCAGCGGTCAACTTTAACTCTCCCGGTCAGGTGGTGATTGCCGGCAATGCCGCTGCGGTGGAGCGGGCAATTGAAGGCTGCAAGGCCGCGGGGGCAAAACGCGCCATGCCGTTGCCCGTCAGCGCGCCTTTCCATACCAGTTTGATGCAACCGGCTGTGGATCGACTGGCTGGCGAGATTATGGCCACCGAATTTTCTGCACCCCGGGTATTGGTGGTTCACAATGTCAATGCCAAAACCGAGAGTGACCCGGCGAAAATCAAGCAGTTGATGATCGAGCAGATCTGCAGTCCGGTACTCTGGGTCGATTGCGTGAATACATTGGCCGCAAATGGGATCGATACCATCGTGGAATGTGGTGCCGGCAAGGTGCTGAGCGGCCTTTGCAAACGCATAGACCGTTCACTGAACAGCTATGCCACCGAGGATAAATTCAGTTTGGCCGAGGCGCTGGCAGCAGTCTGACCGCGGCAACACATTTGAGAGGAGAGCAGTATGAGCTTGCAGGACAAAGTTGCACTGGTGACCGGTGCCAGTAGGGGGATTGGCGCAGCCATTGCCGACAGCCTTGGCGCACAGGGTGCCATTGTGATCGGCACCGCCACCTCCGAGGCGGGGGCCGAAAAAATTTCCGCCCGCTTTGCAGAGAAAGGCATCAACGGTGTGGGCATGTTATTGGACGTAGCCTGTCAGGCCTCGGTCGACAGCTTGATTGCGGCCGTTACCGAGAATTACGGTGCACCGCTGATTCTGGTCAACAATGCGGGTATTACCAAAGACAATCTGCTGATGAGAATGAAGGATGAGGAGTGGTTCGATGTGATCGATACCAATCTCAACTCCATCTACCGCCTCTCCAAAGCCTGTCTGCGGGGCATGACCAAGGCCCGCTGGGGACGCATCGTCAATATCAGTTCCGTGGTGGGGGCCATGGGCAATGCCGGGCAGACCAACTACTGCGCCACCAAGGCGGGCGTGGGTGGCTTTACCCGCTCACTGGCGAAGGAGCTGGGGCCGCGCAATATTACCGTCAATGCCGTCTCCCCCGGTTTTATTGACACGGATATGACCAAGGAGCTCAGCGATGCCCAGCGGGAAGCGATCCTGTCGCAGGTGCCCTTGAGCCGTCTCGGTCAGCCCGAGGAAATTGCCGCAGTGGTCGACTTCCTGGTCAACGACGGTGGCGCCTATGTCACCGGCGAGAACATCCACGTCAATGGCGGTCTTTATATGGCCTAATGGACTGAATCTAAAAGTAATTTTAGGTTTTTGTCGAAAGCGGTTACAGAGTGCGGTATTTGAGGTAAAATGCGCGCCTGACATGCCGTCAATAAACAGATTTCTTGTTGTGGGGTGGTTGTAGGCGCCGTGCAACAGAATACTTCTTAGATACAGGAGAGAATAAATATCATGAGCAGCATCGAAGAACGCGTAGCCAAAATGGTCGCTGAACAACTGGGCGTGAAAGAAGAAGATGTAAAACCCGAGTCTTCTTTTGTTGAAGATCTGGGTGCAGACTCCCTGGATACCGTTGAACTGATCATGGCTCTGGAAGAGGAATTCGATACTGAAATCCCTGATGAAGAAGCCGAGAAAATCGCCACTGTGCAAAACGCGATTGATTATATCAACGCCAATCTTGGCTAATGCTGCCGGGTCGTTGAATAGTAAAAGCCGCTCCTCCGCGAGCGGCTTTTTTTGTTTCTGATTTTTACTCACAAACCGCGCTGATGCCGCCGTATGCGTTCTGACGATCGCCTCTGTCTGGTCAACGGCAACTGGGCTGACAGCGTTCCGGTGCTCGATCGCGGCCTGGCCTATGGTCATGGCCTGTTTGAAACCCTGCGTCTCCACCGCGGCGTGCCGCCGCTGTGGAGCTATCATCTGCAGCGCCTGTCATTGGGGGCGGAGCGTCTGGCGATCAAACTGGATAGCTCCCGCCTGCAGTGCTACCTCGATACCCTGCTGGCCCACTGTCCCGGGGAGGGGGTGATCAAGATCATCTTGACGGCCGGTGTGGGCGGCCGCGGTTACCGGGTTGCCGATGCCCCTGAGCCTCAGTATGTACTGCATTGGTTTCCCACCCCGGCATCCCTGTCTACCTGGTCGCCGCAGGGGCTCTCCCTGACCCTCTGTGGACATCGACTACCCCACAATCCCGGACTCGCTGGGATCAAGCACCTGAATCGCCTGGATCAGGTGTTGGCCCGCATGGAATGGCGGGATGAATTCCAGGAGGGATTAATGCTCGATCAGCGGGGCGGGGTCATAGAGGGGACGACTAGCAACCTGTTCTGTTTGCGCGCGGGACAGTGGCTGACGCCCAGCCTGCACGAATGCGGCGTGGCCGGCGTGATGCGCCAGTATTTGCTGGACAGTCTGTTGCCGGGTATGGGCTTATCCGCCTTTGAAGCGGTAATCAATAGGGATGAACTGCGGGCCATGGATGAATTGTTTGTCTGCAACTCGGTTTCCGGGGTCTGGCCGGTGCGCAGTATAGCGGGCATTGGCAGTTGGCCCGTGGGCGCTGGGGTACAGGTCATTCGCGCCCGACTACAACAGGAATTTCCATGCTACCACTGATCAAGAAAGGGTTATTGCTGCTGTTGTCCCTGGCACTGCTGGTGATGCTGGTGGGCAGCTGGCTGTTGAATCGTTATCTGGATACCCCGCTGACGCTGGACAGTGCCTCTGTCACCATTACCGTTCCCCAGGGCGCCTCCCTGACGGCTCAATCCCACGCGTTGGCGGACACGGGGATGCTCAAATGGCCGCGCTTGTTGACGGCCTACGGACGCTTTAGCCACCAGACGCTGATTAAATCCGGAGAGTACCAGCTGGATCAGGGCGATACGCCCCGCGACCTGCTGCAGATGTGGCTGCGCGGCGAAGTCATTCAATACAGCCTGACCTTCCCTGAAGGCCTGCGGTTTGCCGATTGGCTGCCACTGCTTGCGGACAACCCCAAGATCAGTCGGGTGTTACAGGGTGAAGCCATGGATGAGCTGTTGGTTGAGTTAAACTTGGATGTCGACCATCTGGAGGGCTGGTTCTTCCCGGATACCTACCACTACAGTGCCGGTGACAGTGATCGGGATATTTTGCTCAGGGCTCACGGGCGGATGGTTGCCGTGCTGGATGCCGAATGGCAGGCGCGCGCACCCAATCTGCCTTACGCCAGCCCTTACCAGGCATTGATCATGGCTTCCATCATTGAAAAGGAAACCGGTAATCCCGGCGAGCGGGGCCAGATCGCCGGCGTTTTTGTGCGGCGTTTGCAACAGGGTATGCGCCTGCAGACAGACCCCACTGTTATCTACGGGCTGGGGAGTGAGTACCAGGGCAATATTCGCCGTCAACACCTGCGCCAGCCCGGCGCCTACAACACCTATCTGATTGATGGCCTGCCACCGACGCCCATTGCCATGCCCGGTCGCGAGGCCATCCACGCCGCCCTGCACCCCGAGGAGGGGGACAGCCTGTTTTTTGTTGCCAGGGGTGATGGTAGCCATCAGTTTTCTGCTACCCTCGAGGAACACCAGCAAGCGGTGCGGGAGTTCCAGTTGAAACGGCGCTCGGATTATCGCTCCAGACCACAATAACGGTAACCACGATTCCTGCATGACCTCAAAGAAAGCACAATTTATTACCGTTGAAGGCGGCGAAGGTGTGGGCAAGACCACCAATATGGCCTTTATTCGTCAATGGCTGGATCAGCACGGCATCCCCTATGTGGCCACCCGCGAACCCGGCGGGACCCCCCTGGCCGAGGACATCCGCACACTGCTGGTGAGTCCCAGAGACGAACCGGTAGCGGAGAATACCGAGCTGCTGTTGATGTTTGCCGCCCGCGCCCAGCACCTGGCACAGGTGATCAGACCCGCACTGGCGCGGGGACAGTGGGTACTCTGCGACCGTTTCACCGATGCCACCTACGCCTATCAGGGTGCTGGACGGGGCGTGGCGATGGAGAAAATCGCCCAGCTGGAGGCCCTGGTGCAGGGCGAGTTGCGCCCGGATCTGACCCTGCTGCTGGATATCCCGGTTGATCAGGGGATGGCCCGCGCCAACGGGAGGGGCGCGCCGGATCGTTTTGAGCTGGAAAAGCTGTCGTTTTTCAACGCGGTGCGGGATTGTTATCTGGCCAGGGCTGCGGCAGACCCCAGCCGTTTTTGCCTCATTGATGCAATGCAGTCACTCGAACTGGTCCAGCGGGCCATTGCGGCGGCCCTGCAGCAATTTTTTGAGCGCATTCATGGGTGAGTTCAGTCAAAAAACATCGGCGATGTACTATCCCTGGCAGCACCCTCAATGGCAGATGCTGGACCGGCTGCTTGAGATCGATCGCTTCCCCCACGCCCTGCTGCTCTGTGGTCCGGCGTTTATCGGCAAGCAACACTTTGCCTCGGCACTGGCTGCCCGGCTGCTCTGTGAAAAGCCCCTGGCGGGCTTTGCCTGTGGGCGCTGCAAGCAATGTTTACTCCTCGCCGCCAAGAGCCATCCGGATTTGCTCTGGGTCGGGCCGGAAGAAGAGGGCAAGGCCATCCGCATTGACCCGATCCGGGAGCTCGGCCAGTTTGTCAGCAAAACCGCCCTGCAGGGGGGCAGGAAAGTGGCGGTCATCAGCCCGGCGGAGTCCATGAATCTCAATGCCGCCAACGCGTTGCTGAAAAACCTTGAGGAGCCGACAGCCGGCACCTGTGTCATTCTGGTCTCCCACCAGCTGTCCCGACTGCCGGCTACGGTGCGCAGCCGTTGCCGCCTGCTGACGTTTGCGGTGCCCCCCCTGGCCGAGGTGGAGAGCTGGTTGGCCCAGGTCAGGGGCCGAAAAGGGGATGTCAGTGAGCTGCTGGGCTATGCCGATGGCCGCCCGCTGCTGGCGTTGCGGCTGCTGGAATCGGATCTGCTGGAAAACAGGCGCACCTTTGAACGGCTTCTGGACGAGGTGGCGGCCGGCGAGTTGAATCCGCTGGTGGCCGCTGAAAAATGCCTCGCCAGCCCGCCAGGAATGGCAATTGACTGGCTCTACAGCCGGGTGGCGGCACAGGTCCGCACGGCGGGTGCGACGGGAGCCATGGCCTTGCGGTTTCGCTTTCTGGACAAGTTGGTGCGGGTGAAAAGCCGCTTGCTGGGGTCGGCCAATCCCAATGTCAGCCTGCTCTGGGAGGAGCTGCTGATGGACTGGCAGAGACTTTCCAGGTGATCGGCTGCAAACCCTGATATTGCTTGTCTTGCCGCCATGGCTGGCAAACTGGAATGATCGCTTGTCCCTATAGTACACTTACGAAAATTGCGCTTGGGTTGACTATGAATATGGAAGCATTTGGCGGCAGTGTCAGAAACGGTATTCTGAATCTTGCCATCAAAGACGAACACGCCCTCTATGCGGCCTACATGCCCTTCGTTAAAAACGGCGGGTTATTTATTTGCACCCGTAAACAGTATGCGCTGGGCGACGAAGTTTTTATCCTGCTCGACCTGATGACGGAACCGGAACGCATTCCCGTGACCGGTCGCGTAATCTGGCTTACCCCCAAGGGCCTTGGCGGTAACCGCAAGGAGGGTGTCGGTATTCAGCTGAATGAACGGCACAGCAATATCGTGACTAAAATCGAGGCCTATCTGGCCGGATTGCTGGAATCCGGCAAACCCACCAACACCATGTAAACGGATTGGCTGGTTGCGCGACGTGTTGGTGGACTCCCACTGTCATCTGGATCATCTGGATCTGGCTGACTACCAAAATTCCCTGTCACAGTTACTCGACGCCGCTCGCCAGTGCGGGGTAGGGCAATTCCTGTCGGTGGGCGTCGATCTGGCAACCTCCGCCAGGCTGATCGAAATGGCGCAAAGCTGCCGGGATATCGTCGTATCGGTGGGTGTTCACCCACTGCAACGGGCGTTGCCGCCGCTGCCGACGGTGGCCGAGCTGCTCGGACTCGGGCGCCGGCCCGGGGTTGTCGCCATCGGCGAGACCGGACTCGACAACTACTATGGCCGGGAACAGGCCGACTGGCAGGAACAGAGCTTTATCCATCACCTGCAGGCGGCAGCCCAGCTCGGAAAACCGGTTATCGTGCACACCCGCGACGCGCGCGAGCAGACCCTGGCGCTACTCAGGGCGCACGCCGATACGGAAGTGGGCGGTGTCATCCACTGTTTCACGGAAAACTGGCAGATGGCCAGGGCGGCCATGGACCTGAATTTCCTAATTTCCTAATTTCCTTTTCCGGCATCATTACCTTCCGCAATGCCGCCGAGCTGCGGGAGGTGGTCAGGCAGGTGCCCCTGGAGAACATGCTGGTGGAGACCGATGCGCCCTGGTTGGCGCCGGTGCCCTATCGGGGTAAGCAAAATGAACCCAGGTACGTGCTGGAAGTGGCAAAAATGGTCGCCGAAATCAAGGGGATCAGTTGGCAGGAGGTTGCCGAGGTGACCACGGAAAATTTTCGGAAATGCTTTCTGCGGGCCGGTTGAGGGGATGAGTCCTGGCCATTCGGCAGCGCGACTGCCGAATGGTCGGGGTGTTCAGCTCTGTGCGGTACTCTCCGCACCCTTGTCGGTGTTTTCTTCCGCTGGTTGCTGGTCGGTCAACTGTTTGAGATCCACCTCGGCGATTTTTTCGTAATCGCCCCAGCCGATGGTGAACATCGCATCGTAATCGCTGCGCGTCACGTAGCAGCGTTCCTTGGTCTGGTAAAACTGGTAGGTCAGCGGTTTGTCGGCACCGGCGATTTTGACGGACAGCCGGGCGAAGCCGCTGTTGCTCAAATCGGGCTTCTCGGTAACCAGTTTGCGCACCTGGAGTCCCTGCAGGGCGTAAACAATATCCGCCACCTTGCTGCTGCTGAGTGCGGGGGCTTGCGCTGAAGCGGTCTCCAGTTTCCAGTCATCGCCACTTTTTTGCAGGGAGTAGTCGGCGCCCTGAATGGACTGGACAGATTGGGTGGTCAGCAGGGAGCGGTCAAACCAGTTCTGGTCGCTGGTGATCATGTCCACCAGCTCCAGGGGAACGGCGTAGACGTTGTCATCGCCGTCCATGCGCACATTCAGTTTGTGCAGGCCCGGCGACGAACCGACAATCAGCTTGCCCAGCAGGCGCTCGCCCTGGTAGAACGAGACATAGCGATCTGATTTCTCATCGGTGACTTCAAAGCGCTCATGGCTGGCGCTGGTGGATGCCACTGGCCAGCTGGTTTTCAGTCCCTTGAGTTTTTCCAGCAGCGCCTCGGCATTGCCGTTGACGGTGGGCAGATTGCCCCGTTCGCTCAGCAGCCAGCCGCTGTCGCCCTTGCCCAGGGTAACCTGCTCTTTTTTGTTGCCGATCACGATCTGATCCAGCGCCTGCCAGTCGATGTTTACCAGTGGCTGCGGCAGGTTTTTTTGCAGCTCATTTTGTGCGTTCCAGTAGAGTCCAATTGCCAGTGCCAATTGCATCACCAGTAGGGCGCTTAACCAGGTTTTCATCTTAGTCATCAGGAGTCCCCGCAATTAATTGGCCAAAATATCGAGATAGTACTGTTGGCGGGATTTTTTCCGCCTTCTTTGCAGCAGCGCGATAACCACCAGGGCGAGAATGGCCAGGGCATAGTTCAGGTATTCCCAGAATACTTGGCTGTCGTGCTCCATGGGGGACAGGGTGCGATTGAAGTGGCCGCGCGCACGAATGCTGAGCAAGCCCGAGTCCTCCAGCGCCCAATCCACCGTATTCGACATCAGCTGCATGGGATTGAGGTATTCGCTGCCCGCCGATGAGTTGGCCATGGTCATGGTCTGGTCGCGCAGGAAATCGTTAGAGCTGTAGAGGATAATCCGGGCGGAATCAGCAGAATGCTCGATGACACTGGTGACGGCGGGTGGGGCAGGGTTCTCTGCCGCATCCTTATCCGTACCCTCATTTTCGCCTTCGGCGGGTTGTTCGTCAGTGTCATCCGCGGCCAGCAGGGGCGACTCCTTGCCGGCGAAGTAGGAGGTGAAGCGCCCTTCACTGATAACACCGAGTAATTGCGGGCCGGTTTCCTGTGGCGCCGGGAATTTGGCCATACCGTTGGCGTCGATATCGGGCATGATTTCCATATCGTCAGATGCCCATGCATTCTCGGTGCTGTGAATCAGCTCGGTGATTTTTCGATTGCCCTGTTTTTCTTGGTCAATGGTAATGGGTGAGGCCCACGCCATGGTGACCTGGGGGATATTGCCCGAAATCGGATTATCCTGATTGAGGCCACTTTCCCGGACATCGACAAAGTAGGGGTATTCAATGACACGGATTTCCTGCGACTGATAGCCACCTACATTGCGCACTACAGGCATGGGGAAAGCGGCATTCTGAGTATCCAGCACCAACTTATCCGCGACGTTAAGACCGTGGAATGACAACCAGTCCTGGAAGCTGCCCTGCAGTTTGGCGACGCCCAGGCCTTGTTGGGTAAGTGTGGTGGTAAAGGGTGATGCGGACGCAATTACCGAGCCCCCCTTCATGAGGAACTGATCGATGGCGAAAAGCTCTTTGTCTTCGAGATTGTTAGGCGCCGCAACAATCAGGATGTCTACTTCTGCAGAAACGCTGCCATCGCTGAGATCTTCGTCCACCACATTCATATCTGCGGCAAGGGTGTCCCCCAGCAGGGTGAAGTGTGGCACGGTAATGCCATATTGCTCCATTTTGGGATCGACCTTAGGAACCACCATCGCGACTGTCTTGGTGATGCCGGAGGCAAAGCGCTTGAGGCCAGTTTTTACATTGCGCTCAAAGCTTTCCTTGCTGGCGTCCTCGATAGATACCTGGACTACCTGGCCATCTTGCTCCAGCGTCATATAAAAATAGAAGTGATCCTGGGACCATTGATCGGCAGCCATTGGCTGAAAGCCGTATCGTTTGCCAATCATCCGGGCCACGGCGCCGCCGTTGGCTTCAGGATCATAAAAATTCACTTTCAATCGGTCGCCGGCATCCTGACGCAGCTGCTCAGTCACTTCCTCAACAGCTTTGCGGAATTCAACCAGTTGCTCTGGCAAAAGTTGTCCTGCCGAAACAAAGGCATTAAACGTGACGGTGCCATCGACAAGGTCAAACAGGTTGTTGCCGCCACGGTAACTGTTGAGTACTTTTTTGATGCTCCGGGTGAGGTCATATTCCGGGTTGCGGAGCTGGACTTCGAGGTCATTGTCGCCACGGGATTTTACTTCGATCAGATCCTGGAAGCCGAGGGTCTGGAACTCGTCGCCGTAGTTCACCAGAATATTGAAGTAGGAGTTGACGATGGCTGACTGATAGCGGTCGGCCACTTGCAGGGGCGTCGCTCGAATACCGTATTTCTTATTGGCTTCTTCTTCCAGTGATGGATCGCTTACCGGGTCGATAAATTCCACTTTCACCTTGCCGTGACCGGCGATCTCATATTCGCGAATCAGGTCTTTGATCTGTGGCACCAGGGGTGCCAGCAGGGGTGAGGTCTTGCTGCTGAAATAGCCGCGAATCAGTAGTGGTTCCTGCAACTGGTTGAGGTAATTCAACGTTGCTTCAGAAATGGAGTATTGGTTGCCCTCAGTGGTGTCAATGCGCAACAAGTTGACCTGTCCCAGCCACAGGTTGGCACAGATGGCGTTGGCCAGCAGCAGGCCAGTGACGGCGCGCCAGGTTTGATGGTTGGGTGTGTTTTTCTGATTCGCCCAGCGCTCCTTCTCAAGGAAGAACGTGTTCAGGGCGAGAAAGGCAATGATGATGCTCAAGTAGTAGTAGAGATCCCGAACATCAATCACCCCGCGGGTAATGGAATCAAAGCGAGACCCCGTGCCCAGGGTGCGCAGCCACTCGCCGGCAATGTTGCCAAAGAAGTCAGTGATGACGGATGTTCCCACCAGATAAAAGAGACCGCAGAGGGCGACGGCGCAAATCAAGCTGATAATCTGGTTGTCACTGCGGGCTGACACAAACAGTCCGATGGAGAGGTACGCGGCACCCAGCAGGAAGGTTGCCAGGTAACCTGCCCACACCGGGCCCCAATCCAGCTGGCCCATTTGCGCTACCGTTAGGGGCAGTGGCAGGGTGATCAACAGGGCAATAGCCAGCAATACCAGGCAGCCGACGAATTTGCCCATGACAAAGTGCCACAGGGGTAGCGGTTGGGTCAGAATGTGTTCGAGTGTGCCGGTGCGCCGCTCTTCACTCCACAGGCGCATGGTGAGTGTGCTGGTGAGAAATATCAGCAGCACTGGCATCCATTCAAAGAGTGGCCGGACATCGGTGATATTGCGGGAGAAAAAAGATTCTCCCCAGAAAAAGATAAACAGGCTGATGCCCGCAAAAGTCGCCAGGAAAAGGTACGCAATAGGCGAAGCAAAGAACAGTGAGACTTCCTTGGCGGCAATGCGACGAATCATTGGCAAGTGTTTTTGATCAGGCTGCATCTTTTGCCTCCTCAGTAGTAGCGCGCATGGGCGCTGAATTCACTTCTCTGAACAGGGTTTCAAGATCGCGGCGCTCTTCGCCGATGCCATACACCTCGGCACCTGCATCGATCAGGGTTCTGGAGATAACAGCGCCAAGTTGCAAATGGTCGGTGGCGTCCTCCACTGCGACCCGGTAACGGTGTACTTGTGCCCCTGCCTTTGTGCTGCCTTCAGCCGATGTTTCAATGCCGAGAATACCGGGCTGGTTAACGAGTAGAGAATTCAAGGCGGAATAGTCGAGCGAAGTGGCGATCAAGAGACTGTTGCTTTTCTTCAGTTCCTCGAGGCTGGTATCCACTGCCAGCTCGCCGTTGCGGATGATCAACACGCGGTCACAGATGGCATCCACTTCTTGCATGATGTGAGTGGACAGGATCACCGTTGCTTGATTTGACAGCTCGTGAATGAGTTCGCGCATCTGCTGGGTCTGGGTGGGGTCGAGGCCGTTGGTCGGTTCGTCGAGAATCAGCAGGCGAGGCTTGCCGAGAATGGCCTGGGCCACGCCAACCCGCTGTTTGTAGCCCCGGGACAGCGTGGCAATGGGGGCGAGCAGCTTCTCCAGCAGGTCGGTAGCCTGGATCACCCGTTTGATTTCGTCGATTTTGTCCTGTCCGCTCAGCCCCTTCATGTCACCGGCGTAATCCAGGTAGTCGGCCACGGTCATTTCGGGGTAGATGGGCAGATTTTCCGGCAGGTAGCCGATGCTGCGCTGTGCCAGTTTGGGAGCCAGCTGCAGGTCGATACTGTCAATTTTGATGGCGCCCTCATTGGGCTCAAGGTAACCGCTGATCATTTTCATGATGGTGGTTTTGCCGGCGCCGTTGTGGCCGAGTAAGCCGACGATTTCACCCTGACCTATCTTAAAGCTGACATTGTCAACGGCCTTGAACTCACCATAAAAGCGAGTTAACTGGCTCACTTCCAGCATGTTGTTCTCCTGCAATGGGTTAACATTTTTTATTCTGCTTGATTGAGGTGCAAATTAAGGTTTGCGGGCTCCGGGGGGCGGGCGAGCCGTGCGAGATCGTAACTGCAAGTCAAAGTCTTTTAGCATTGTTATGGCAATCTTTTTACATGAATTCCGGTGTTGGCCCGACCGTGACATGGAAACAATGTCTGGTTATCGGGGTCATTCGCTTAAATTCAAGGGATGGGATCATAACAGAGGGGGTATGGCGGTAAAAGTTCCCAAAAAATTACTTCCGCTACGCCCTAGCCCAGGCCGACTGCCCTGAGCAGTGGCAGGCAGCCAAGCTGCTGCAATTCCTGCAATTGTTGTTGATGTTTGACCAGCAGCGTACCGGCAAATCCCAGGGCATTGACGGCAAGGCCTCTAAAGTGCTCACAGCGGCGCGGCACCACCCACAGATACTCCCGGGTCATCAACAGATTGTGGGGCGGCGCAAGCCGGTCGTCGCCGGGCAGCAGGTGCAGTTGTTCTGTCATGCGCCGATAGTTGGTCAAGTTTGTCTCGGCGCAGGCCTCGGGGTCGCCCCCAAATGCCGTGGTCGTGATGAGGTGGGCCACCGGCAGGGGTGAGCTGAGTAGCTGGCCGGGCCGAAGGGGCAGGCGGGCGAACGGCTGGTGTAGCGGAAACGGACCGTTGTCGGCGAGAGGGAGCGGTACCATTTGCAGGTGCTTGTGGGTAATGCTGGCCCCCGCCGCGGGTCCGCCATTGTAAAACACCAGGCCGTTGCAGGCTTCCAGGCACAGCTGTGCCGCCAGGAAATCTTCCCGGTTCAGTGGTTCCAACTGGGTGGCAAAGTGCCGGGTCACCATCAGGATGTGGTGGGCCATGACATTGAATTTGTTGAGCAGGCAGCGGTAGTGATCTGTCAGCTCCCCCACATACAGCTCGGGGTCGTGGGGCAGGAACGGATTGAAGTCCTCGGCGGCGGGCGTCTGTGCCGCGCGCTGTTTGAGTTCCGCCGATTTGCGGGCGAGATTCTCCACGACCCTTATCTGAAAGCAGATGTCGGTGTCGCCCAGGGATTCCCGCTGTGCCTGGGTACAGGTCGGGATGGAGTGCAGCGCCCCGGAAGCCGTGGCGGATGCCGTAACGCCCATGACCTGTCGCCAGAGTTGTTCGCCCCTCAGGTAGTTCAAGTCGATCACCCTTCATTAACTGTTTCATCCGCAGCGGATTTTCATGCCGCCCGGGGACGATTGTGCGTTGGCCGTTTTCTGCTCGCAAGTGCTCCCGGCTGGCCCTGAGTCACTATACTCACATTGGTTGCAGCCATTACAGGGGAGTGCAGGACATGACGGAGAAAAACCTGCCGGGTACCTATTCCCGGTTTGCCGCAAAATACCCGGATCTCGCCGGGGCCGTGGAGGCCCTGGGCAGCACTGCCAAGGAGCTGGGTCCACTGGATGAGAAAACCGCCCAGCTCATTCAGTTGGCGGCGGCGGCCAGCATCCGCTCAGAAGGGGCGGTGCACAGTCACGCCCGCCGCGCCCTGGCCGCCGGTGCCACCGAGGCAGATGTACATCACGCCCTGATCCTGCTGGTCAGCACCATTGGCTTTCCTGCCGTCATGGCGGCAATCAGCTGGGCAGACGATATTATCGATCCGGTGTAAGTTGGGCGGCGGCCTGGCCTATAATGGCCTGATGACACCCGAGCGCTACCAGAAAATTGTCGATGTTCTCAATCGGCGTCAACCGGACCTGACGGTCATCACCGATCAGGTTCACAAGGGCCAGAACCTTTCTGCCATTATCCGCACCTGTGATGCCGTCGGTATTCATCAAGTGCACGCCGTTTACGACAAGGGGCGCTTCCGCCCCCATACCGGCACCGCGATGGGCTCACAAAAATGGGTCAAAACCAGGGTTCACCGGGAAATTGAAACACCCATTGAGCAATTGCAGCAGCAGGGGTTTCAGGTGCTGGCCGCCCATTTGGACGATCGCGCGATGGATTACCGGGAGGTGGATTACACCCGCCCCACGGCCCTTTTGCTCGGCGCTGAAAAGATCGGGGTGAGTGCGGAGGCCTCGGCTCGGGTCGATGGTTGCGTCGTCGTGCCGATGATGGGCATGGCGGAGTCCTTCAATGTCTCGGTGGCCTGCGCCATTATTCTGGCCGAAGCGCAGCGGCAGCGTTTTGCCGCCGGGCTCTATGGCCGGGGCCGCCTGCCGCAGGAGGAATACCGGCAGCTATTGTTTGAGTGGTGCCAGCCGGTTATTGCGCGTTTTTGCCGCGACCGGGGTATCCCGTATCCTGCCCTGGACGATACCGGGCACCTGCTGGAGCCGCAGGCATTCTCACAACTGACCCGCCGCACAGGCTCCCTTCAAAACTGTTGATCGGGGCTTTCCCCTGTGGAACTCACGAGTCACAGAACACCGTGGGCATTTTTCCGCAAAGGGATAGAATCCTCCTCCGAACAGGCTATCTTTAAGCACAAGCTTGCCTATAACAGCACCAGCCAAAGGGGTGGACGATGACGGTATACAAAGCTCCCGTAGACGAAATGAGTTTCCTGTTGAATCAGGTTCTCGGCATGGATGAAATTGCCCAGCTGCCGGGGTTTGAAGAGGCAACGCCGGACATGGTGGACGCGATCCTGACTGAAGCCGCCCGTTTTTTTGGCGAGGTGGTGGCGCCAACCAATCAGCCTGCCGACCGGCAGGGTTCCAGGCTGGAGGGCACCAGAGTGGTGACGGCTCCGGCACTCGACGGCATTTATCGGCAGATGACGGAAGCGGGCTGGACCAGCCTGACCGGCGATGTGAATTACGGCGGCCAGGGCATGCCGATGCTGCTGGCCGTGGCGGTGGACGAGATGAGTCAGTCCGCCAACATGTCGTTCGGCTTGTGCCCGATGCTGACCAAGGGCGTAGTGACTGCCCTGAGTATCTACGGCGATGATGCACAGAAAGATATCTACCTGCCGAAACTGATCTCAGGAGAATGGGCCGGCACCATGAACCTCACCGAGCCCCAGGCGGGGTCTGATCTGGCCGCGGTGCGCACCCGGGCGGTACCCCAGGGGGATCACTACTTGCTCAGCGGCCAGAAGATCTTCATCACCTGGGGCGATCACGAATACACCGACAATATTGTCCACCTGGTACTGGCGCGGACCCCGGATGCCCCGGAAGGGGTCAAGGGTATCTCCCTGTTTGTGGTGCCGAAGTTCCTGATCAATGAAGATGGCAGCTCCGGTGAGCGCAACGACGTGTACTGCGTCGGTCTGGAACACAAGATGGGCATTCACGCCAGCCCCACCTGCTCGCTGTCGTTCGGTGACAATGGCGGTGCGGTGGGCTACCTGGTGGGCGAGGAAAACCAGGGCTTGGTGTACATGTTTGCGATGATGAATGAAGCGCGCCTGGCGGTGGGCCTGCAGGGTGTTTCCATCAGTGAGCGGGCCTACCAGCAGGCGGTGGCCTACGCCAAGGATAGGGTGCAGGGCAGTGCGCCGGGGGAACCGAAAGCCACCATTATTCACCATCCGGATGTGCGTCGCATGCTGATGCAGATGAGGGCCTTGACCGAGGGCGCCCGGGCACTGGCCTACTGTTCAATGGCCCATGAAGACCGGGTCCATAAACTGGAGGATCTCGAGCAGGCCGACTATCACCGCCGTCGAGTAGATATTCTGACGCCGCTGGTGAAAGGCTGGTGTACCGAAATTGGCATGGAGGTGACGTCACTCGGTGTACAGGTGCACGGCGGCATGGGCTTTGTGGAGGAAACCGGTGCCGCCCAGCACATGCGCGACGCCCGTATCCTGCCGATCTATGAGGGCACCAATGGTATCCAGGCCATGGATCTGGTGGGTCGAAAAATTGCCCGGGACAAGGGAGTATCGGCGTCCGAATTGATGAAAGATCTGGCTCCGGTCGCAGCGGAGGCCCGTGAAGCCGGCCTCGAGGTGATGGCGGATGCCCTGGAATCCTCTCTGGCTGCCTGTCAGCAGGCGCTGGAAGTCCTGTTCAGCAACGCCCGTGAGGACTGGACCGCTCCCGGTGCCGCCGCCTACAACCTGCTGATGTTGATGGGCACCAGCGTGGCCGGCGCGCTGCTGGCCAAAAGTGCGGCGGTGGCCACCCGGCTGAACGGTGCTGGCAAGGGCAACCCTGTCTTTAATCGCAACAAGGTCGCCACCGCCAACTTCTTTGCCGAGCAGATCATGCCGCGCAACCAGGCGTATCTGGCGGCCATCAAGGCGGGATCCGCCTCGGTGATGGCACTGGATATTGACGCCTTCTAAAGGCCGTCCCTCCCCGTGACCTAGTATGAAAAAACCGCCGCTGCTGTCGGCGGTTTTTTTATGAGGTTTCCCTGTCCAGCAGCTGGATAAATGCCCTGGCGGCGTTGGACAGGCTTTTTTCACGGTGGTGGATATAGCCCAGCTGCCGCTCGATATGGACGCCGGGGATGTCGATGGCCCGCAGGCCAGCTTCTAGCATACTCTCCGGCAGCAGGCTCCAGCCCAGCCCGATACTGACCATCATTTTGATGGTTTCCAGATAGTTGGTGGCCATGGTGGCCGGCAGCGGCACCCGCTGTTCCTCGAATACGGCCCGCGCCATGCGACCGGTATAGGTGCCGAGTCCCGGCAGAATTGCCGGGTGGTTGCAGAGCGTCTGTAGGCTGGGGTGCGGCTCATCCGTCAGCGGATGGTCGTCGGCCACCATAAACACCAGCGGGTCCGGCCAGATGATGCGGGCCTCTATCTTCGGGTGGGGTTGCGGTGCCAGGGTGATCACCGCCACTTCAAAGTGCCCCTGCAGAATGCCCTCGTAGGCCTTTTCCGAATCCATAAAGTCCACATCGATGGTCACAGAAGGGTGTTGCTGGGCAAATTGCTTGAGGATCGGCGGCAAACGGTGCAGGCCGATATGATGGCTGATGGCCAGTCGCAGCCTGCCGCTGATCGCTCCGGACAAGTCGTGGATGGCCTGGCGGGTGTCGGCAAAGGCCTGCAGGATGCGATGGGCCCGGGGCAGCAGGGCTTCGCCGGCCTCGGTCAGTGTCACGCTGCGGGCAATGCGATCAAACAACCGGCAGCCAAGAATGTCCTCAAGCTGGGCGATGCGCTTGCTGACCGCCGGCTGGGTGACGTGGATACGCTCCGCCGCCACGGAGAAGGAGCCGCTTTCGGCGACGGCAATGAAGGCTTCGAGTAACTGGGTGTCCATAAGGTGCAGTATACGAATTCCACATTGGAATCGAAACGATAAAAAATATGAATTCGTGTTATTTGTAATTGTTGGCTAAAATATCGCCATTCACGTTAGCTGGAAGAGACGATGGCTGGAAAAACGCTTTACGACAAACTCTGGGATGCGCACCTGGTTAAACAGCGCGAGGACGGCTCCGCACTGATCTATATCGATCGCCATATTTTGCATGAGGTGACGTCACCCCAGGCCTTTGAAGGGCTGCGTCTGGCCGGCCGCAAACCCTGGCGGCTGGATGTGAACGTGGCGACGCCGGACCACAATATTTCCACCGATTCGGCAGAGCGCGCCGCGGGGGTGGACGCCATCCCGGATGAGACCTCGCGCATTCAGGTCAAGACCCTGGATGAGAACTGCGACTATTTCGGTATCCGCGAGTTCAAGATGAACGAGATGGGGCAGGGCATCGTGCATGTGATGGGTCCGGAACTGGGCGCCTCGCTGCCGGGTATGACCGTGGTCTGCGGCGACTCCCACACCGCCACCCACGGCGCTTTTGCCTGCCTGGCCCACGGTATCGGCACTTCCGAGGTGGAGCACGTGCTGGCCACCCAGTGTTTGGTCACCCAAAAAATGAAAAACATGCTGATCCTCGTGGATGGCACCCTGGGTGCCGGTGTCACCGCCAAGGATGTGGTGCTGGCCATCATCGGCGAAATCGGCACGGCCGGCGGTACCGGTTATGCCATTGAGTTTGCCGGTCAGGTGTTCCGGGATATGTCCATTGAAGGCCGCATGACCGTTTGCAACATGGCGATTGAAGCCGGTGCCCGGGTCGGTATGGTGGCAGTGGATGACAAATCCATTGATTACTTCAAGGGGCGCCGTTTTGCCCCGACGGGTAAGATGTGGGAGCAGGCGGTCGAATACTGGCGGACGTTACAAAGTGACGCTGACGCCGCGTTTGATGCGGTGGTCGAGCTGGATGGCAGCGCCATTGTGCCCCAGGTGAGCTGGGGTACCTCGCCAGAGATGGTGGCACCGGTGACCGGTACCATTCCCCGCGCCGAAGATGAAACCGACCCGACCAAGCGTCAGGGCATTGAGCGGGCGCTGAAATACATGGGATTGCAGGGTGGTACGCCGATCACCGATATTCCGGTAGATCGGGTATTTATCGGCTCCTGTACCAACTCCCGTATCGAAGACCTGCGGGCCGCGGCCGCTGTCGCCAAGGGCCGCCAAGTGGCCAGTTCGGTGAAACAGGTGCTGGTGGTGCCTGGTTCCCAGATGGTGAAAGCCCAGGCCGAGGCGGAAGGTCTCGATAAAATCTTTATCGCTGCCGGCATGGACTGGCGCGAGCCGGGCTGCTCCATGTGCCTGGCCATGAATGCAGACCGGTTGGGAGCGGGGGAGCACTGTGCCTCCACCTCCAACCGCAACTTTGAGGGGCGCCAGAGCAACGGCGGGCGCACCCACCTGGTGAGTCCGGCGATGGCGGCAGCGGCTGCCATTGCCGGTCATATCACCGACGTTCGCACACTGGATTGAGGAGGCTGCCGTGAGAGCTTTTACCGTACACAAGGGGTTGGTGGCGCCCATGGATCGCGCCAATGTCGATACCGACATGATCATTCCCAAGCAGTTCCTGAAATCCATCAAGCGCAGCGGTTTCGGTCCCAACCTGTTCGACGAGTTGCGTTACCTGGACGAAGGGCAGCCGGGACAGGATTGTGCCAACCGCCCGCTGAACCCGGACTTTCCGCTCAACTGGCCTCGCTATCAGGGGGCGTCGGTGTTGCTGGCCCGGGAGAATTTCGGTTGTGGCTCGAGCCGCGAGCACGCCCCCTGGGCGCTGGATGACTACGGTTTTCGTGCCATCATTGCCCCGAGCTATGCGGATATATTCTTTAACAACTGCTTTAAGAATGGCTTGTTACCAATTGTTTTTGAAGAAAATGTTGTTGATTGCCTCTTTAAGGAGGCTGAGGCGACAGAGGGCTATAAACTGACTGTCGACCTGGCGCGCCAGGTGGTTGTCAAACCCTCGGGCGAAGAGCTGCCATTTGAGATCGATGAGTTCCGCAAGCACTGCCTGCTGGAGGGGCTCGACGAAATTGGCCTGACCCTGGTGGAGGCAGACGCGATCCACAGCTACGAAGCCCAGCGCGAAAAAGCTTGCCCCTGGCTGTTTCATGCCATCAAGTAGGGCCATCAAGTAAAGTCATGAAAAAAGGCCATCAAGTAGAGGAAGCCGGTTAAATGAGCAAGAAGGTATTGATTCTCAAGGGCGACCATATCGGCCCGGAGATTGTCGACGAAGCGGTCAAGGTGTTGACCAGGGTTAACGAGAAGTTTGGTCTGGACCTGGAGTTTGAGGAAGGGCTGCTGGGCGGCGCCGCCTATGATGCGGTGGGTGACCCCTGCCCGGATGAGACCCTGGAAAAAGGCCGCCGCAGCGATGCCATTCTGATGGGCTCCGTCGGTGGTCCGGAGTGGGATGGGCTGGAGCGCCATTTGCGCCCGGAAAAGGGCCTGCTGAAGTTGCGCTCCGGGCTGAAATTGTTCGGCAACCTGCGCCCTGCGATCCTGTATCCGCAGTTGGCGGACGCTTCCTCTCTCAAGCCGGAGATCGTCGCCGGCCTGGATATCCTGATCGTACGGGAGCTGACCGGCGGTATCTATTTTGGTGAACCCCGCGGCATCCGCGTGCTGGAAAACGGTGAGCGCGAAGGTTATAACACCTACAAGTATTGCGAGTCGGAAATCCGCCGCATCGGCAAGGTGGCCTTCGAGGCCGCCATGGTGCGCGACCGCCGGGTCTGTTCCGTGGACAAGGCCAATGTGTTGGAGGCCACCGTGCTGTGGCGCGAAATCATGGAAGAGGTGGCGAAGGACTATCCCGAGGTGGAACTGAGCCATATGTACGTGGACAACGCCGCCATGCAGCTGGTGAAGGCGCCCAAGCAGTTCGATGTGGTGGTCACCGGCAACATGTTCGGCGACATCCTGTCCGATGCGGCGGCGATGCTCACCGGTTCCATCGGCATGCTGCCCTCCGCGTCGCTGGACAAGGATGGCAAGGGCTTGTACGAGCCCTGTCACGGTTCGGCACCAGATATCGCCGGCCAGGGCGTCGCCAACCCGTTGGCGACCATCCTGTCTGCCGCGATGATGCTGCGCTACTCACTCGACGCCCCGGAAGCGGCCGTTGCCATTGAACAGGCGGTCAGTCATGTGCTGGATCAAGGTCTGCGCACCCCGGATATCTATACTAGCGGTACTACCCTGGTGGGTACCGTCGAGATGGGTAACGCCGTGTTGGCGGCACTTTGACAGATCGCCGCAGGTGCACGGATTATCCGAAGTTATTTGTGAAAAAGTATTTTTAACAGGTTGAATCTAAATGAAAAAGGTTGGTTTTGTAGGTTGGCGAGGCATGGTGGGTTCGGTGTTGATGGATCGCATGCAGCAGGAAAATGATTTTGCCCTCATTGAGGCTGTTTTCTTTACCACTTCCCAGCTGGGTCAACCCGGTCCGGACGTGGGGGCGGAAGTGCCGCCGTTGCAGGATGCGCGGGATGTTAGCGCACTGGCCAAAATGGACATCATCATCACCTGCCAGGGTGGTGATTACACCAAGGCCATCTACCCCGAGCTGCGCAAGTCCGGCTGGGATGGCTACTGGATCGACGCGGCTTCTGCGCTGCGCATGGCGGATGATGCCCTGATTATTCTGGATCCGGTCAACCTGAGTGTGATCAAGGATGGCATTGCCGGCGGCATTAAAAACTTTGTCGGTGGCAACTGCACCGTCAGCCTGATGCTGATGGCCATGGGTGGGTTGTTCAACCGCGGTCTGGTGGAATGGACTTCGGCCATGACCTATCAGGCAGCCTCCGGCGCCGGTGCCCAGAATATGCGCGAGCTGATTGCCCAGATGGGTGCCATTGAGCAATCCGTGGCCGCGGAACTGGCCGATCCCGCCTCCGCGATTCTGGATATCGACCGCAAGGTGGTGGCCGCCATGCGCAGCGACAGTTTTCCGACTGAACACTTCGGCGCTCCCCTGAGTGGCAGCCTGCTGCCCTGGATTGACGTGCAACTGGAGAGCGGTCAGAGCAAGGAGGAGTGGAAGGGCCAGGCGGAAACCAACAAGATTCTCGGCCGCTCTGGCGACACCCTGATCCCGGTGGATGGTATCTGCGTGCGTATCGGCGCGATGCGCTGTCACAGCCAGGCGCTGACGGTCAAATTGACTCAGAATGTGCCCCTGGATGAGATCGAAGCCATGCTGGCGGAGGCCAATGACTGGGTGCGGGTCATCCCCAATGATCGCACAGCCAGTCTCAGAGAGCTGACGCCGGCTGCCGTCACCGGCAACCTCCATGTGCCGGTAGGGCGCCTGCGCAAGATGAACATGGGTGACAACTACCTGGCGGCCTTTACCGTGGGCGACCAGCTGCTTTGGGGCGCCGCAGAGCCGCTGCGCCGCATGCTGCGGATTTTGCTGGAGGGCTAGGCCTCCGGCAAATGCCATTCCGGGCACCC
>NZ_JBFHQR010000028.1:0-21208 GCF_041592135.1 Porticoccus sp.
AAGCGTTGCAGGAAAGCTATCCCGAAGCGGATTTGTACCTGGATCTGAGTGAATTGCGCGGTTATCACTATCACACCGGTATTGTTTTTGCCGCCTATGCCCAGGGGGTGGGGCAGGCCATTGGCAATGGTGGTCGTTATGATCACGTGGGTGAGGAGTTCGGACGCTCCCGTCCCGCCACCGGTTTTAATATGAGCTTGCAGGCTCTGGCGCAGCTCTCCAATGGTCAGCAGATCGCCGCGGGTATTTTCGCTCCGGTGGTGGAGAACAGTGCTCAGCGTCAGGTGATCGCCGAGCTGCGAGCCGCCGGTGAGCGAGTGGTTTGTGGCTTCCCGGGCCAGCAACCTGACTATGAAGAATTACACTGTGACCGTCAGTTGTTGTTGCTTGACGGCACCTATCAAATCAAACCTGTTTAATCATTTTCTTTCAGGGCTAGAGAATACACATGGGTAAGAATGTCGTGGTGCTCGGCACCCAGTGGGGTGACGAAGGCAAGGGCAAGATCGTTGACCTGCTCACTGATCAGGCTTCCGTCGTGGCGCGCTTTCAGGGTGGTCACAATGCGGGTCACACCCTCGTTATCGAGGGCAAGAAGACGGTATTGCACCTGATCCCCTCGGGGGTGCTGCGTGCGAATGTCACCTGCCTGATCGGCAACGGCGTGGTACTGTCCCCCGAAGCCCTGCTGCACGAGATTGCGGAGCTGGAAGACAAGGGTGTGCCAGTGCGCGAGCGCCTGCGCCTGTCTCCGGCCTGTCCGCTGATCCTGCCCATCCACATTGCCCTCGACCAGGCCCGCGAGCGCGCCCGCGGCAGTGCCAAAATCGGCACCACTGGCCGCGGCATCGGTCCGGCCTATGAAGACAAGGTCGCGCGCCGCGGATTGCGCCTCGGCGACATGTTCGACCGCGAGCGCTTTGCCGCCAAATTGAAGGAGTTGATGGACTACCACAACTTCATGTTGAGCCAGTACTACCGGGAAGAGGCGGTCAGTTACGAGGACACCCTGGCCCTGACCGAGCAGTGGGCGGTTGAACTCGCGCCCATGGTGGGGGACGTCATCGGCCTGTTGCATACCGCCCGCGAGCAGGGCCAGAACATCATGTTCGAAGGTGCCCAGGGATCGCTGCTGGATATCGATCACGGCACCTATCCCTTTGTCACCTCCTCCAACACCACCGCCGGCGGTACCGCCACGGGCAGTGGTTTCGGTCCCCTCTACCTGGACTACGTGCTGGGGATTACCAAGGCCTACACCACCCGCGTCGGTTCAGGGCCTTTCCCCACCGAACTGTTTGATACCGTGGGCAAGTACCTGGGGGAAAAGGGTCACGAGTTCGGTGCCACCACTGGCCGCGAGCGGCGCTGTGGCTGGTTTGATGCGATGGCCCTGAAACAGGCGATTCGCATCAACTCGGTGTCCGGCCTCTGTCTCACCAAGCTGGATGTGCTCGACGGCCTCGAGACCATCAAGCTCTGCGTGGGGTACCGCGATGCCGAGGGCAATGAGGTGGCCACCCCCTGCCATGCGGATGACTATGAAAAACTGGTGCCGGTCTACGAGGAGATGCCGGGTTGGCAGGACTCCACCATCGGTGCCAAAGCCCTCGAAGACCTGCCGGCCAACGCCCGCGCCTATATCGCCAGGATTGAGGAGATTCTCGGCACCCCGGTGGATATCATCTCCACGGGTCCCGATCGGGTAGAGACCATCGTGCTGCGCCATCCGTTTGCCTGAGTAGCAGGGGCCAAATTAGCGCTGGCGGGGCAGATCGCCCCGGCGGCCATTGAGCCCTATCAAGTACAGGTGATTTAGTCGCGGCAAACAGTTTCCGCTTCAGGGATTCTCGATTAAGCTGAAAACAGTAGTTTGTTAAAGGACTCTGTTTATGCTGAATTCCGTGGAATTGAAAGATTACATGCTGCGCAACCCGGTCAAGGTCAATCAGGATGATGATCTGTTTGTGGCCATCGACCGCATCGTCACCAACAAGGTGTCCGGGGCCTGCGTAGTAGATGACGATAGCAACCTGGTGGGTGTACTGTCCGAAATCGATTGCCTGAAGGCCATTCTGACGGCGCGCTATAACCAGGAAACCAGCGTGGGTCCGGTGCGGGATGTGATGACCCGGGATGTCTACTGTGTGACCTCCAAGGCCGATATCGTCGACGTGGCCCAGGAAATGCTCAAACGCGGTTTTCGCCGCTGCCCGGTGGTTGAAAATGGCAAGTTGATCGGTCAGATTACCTGCCGTCAATTGCTGAACGGCGTACACAAATTCGCGCCTACCTCCAAGCGCACTGCCTGAAATCATCCTTCGCTAAAGGCCGTTGCTCAACGGCCTGTTTAGTAGGGTCCCCTATCCGTGCAGGTTCACCACTGGAATCAGGTTCTGGCGGCGCACCTGTCGTTTGCCGTACTGCATCAGCAGCAGATACCCCGTGGCCATGATGGCCAGCATGCCAGCCGTCCACATCAGTGACTGTTGCGGGTGGGCGCTGAAGCTGCCCAGCTGGAAGGTGGTCACCGCCGCCGAATAGGCCAGCAGGGTGTTCCAGGTGGCGGAGAAAAACGCCCAGGCACCGCCGGCCTCCTTGTAGATGGCCCCCAGTGTGGCGACACAGGGCATATACAGCAGTACGAAGAGTATGTAGCTGAATGCGGCGAGGGGTGTTGCAAACAGTTGCTGCATCAGGCTGATAGTGGTCAGCTGTACCTCTTGCGCCTGGGCGGAAGCCTGCTGGTCTTCCAGATCCCCTACGCTCAGCCCCAGTGGGTCCCCCCACATGTTATTGACTTCCGCCAGATTGGCCGGGATCGAGGCAAGCGCCTCGCCCAGCAGTGCCGTGATGGCGGGTGCGGCCTTATCCTGCGGACCATTTTCCGCGCGTGCCATGTCCGAATAGAGTGCGTCGAGGGTCCCCACCACCACTTCCTTGGCAAAAATACCGCTGAAAATACCGACCGTGGCGGGCCAGTTTTCCTCTTTGACACCCATGGGCGCAAAGATCGGGGTGATGGACTTGCCGATAGCCGACAGCAGCGAGCGCTCGGTGTTCTGGTTGTTGTAACTGCCGTCGGTGCCGATGGAATTGACGAAATTGAGAATAATCACCACCGCGACGATGGCCTTGCCGGCCCGCAGCATGAAGCCGCGCAAACGGTGCCAGCTGTGAATCAGCAGTCCGCGCAGGGTGGGGATATGGTAATTGGGCAATTCCATGATGAACGGGGCGATATCCCGGCTGAGCATTTTGCGCCGTACCAGCATGCCGGTGAGCACCGCCAGGACAATGCCAATCACATAGAGGCCAAACACCACGTTTTGACCGTTGTGGGTAAAGAAGGCGGCGGCAAACAGGGTGTAGACGGTAAGCCTGGCACCACAGGACATGAATGGCGCCATCAGGGTGGTGAGCAAGCGGTCCTGGTGGGTGTCGAGGGCGCGGCTGGCCATCACCGACGGCACGTTGCAGCCAAAACCCACCACCAGGGGAACAAAGGATTTGCCCGGCAGGCCGATGCTGCGCATCAGCCGGTCGAGGATAAAGGCCGCGCGGGCCATGTATCCGGAGTCTTCAAGAAAGGTCTGGAACAGGAACAGGGTGCCAATCACCGGCACAAAGCTGGCGACCAGCTGAATCCCGCCGCCGGCACCATCGGCAATCAGGGTCGTCAGCCACTGCGGGCAGTGAATCGCGGTGAGCAGTTGCCGGGGTAGTTCGACAAACAGGGCGCCGGCGGTCAGATCAAAAAAGTCGATGAAGGCGCCGCCGAAGTTGATGGTCACCATGAACATCAGGTACATCACCCCGAGGAAGGCGGGGAAGGCCAAAAAGCGGTTCAGCAACACGGCATCCAGGTAATCGGAAATGGACTTGCGCTGGATGGTTTCGTAGTGAATGGCGCTGGCAATGGAGCGGTTGATCCACTGGTAGCGTTCGGTGATCAGGGCGTCGGAAGCACTGCTGTGCAGATCGGCTTCGAGTTGGTCCACTTCCCTCAGCATCTGCTGCTGCAGTTGTTCACCAAACAGCTGCAATACCGACGCGTCGCGTTCAAGTATCGCGGTGGCTTCCAGCCGGGAGGGATTGGGCTGCTGTTGCGACATCAGAGCCAGAATGCGCAGGCTCGCCTGTTCCAGGGGCTCGGAGATGGTGATCGGTCGGGTGGTTTTCGGTGCCTTGTGCAGCTGGTGATCGACCACATCAATCAGTGTGCCGACCCCTTCGCCCCGGCTGGCCACCAGTGCGACCACGGGGAAGCCCAGTTTGCGCGACAACTCGTAGGGATCGATGTGAATGCCGTTCTGGTCCGCCACATCCATCATGTTCAGGGCGATCACCAGCGGTGCGCCGGCGTCCATCAGCTGGGTGGTGAGATAGAGGCCGCGCTCCAGGCTGGAGGCGTCAATAATATTGATAATCAGGTCGGCGGACTTTTCCAGCACAAAGCGCTGGGCGATCTGTTGATCGATGGAATCTTCCTGACAGGAAATGTGCAGGGAATAGGTGCCGGGCAGGTCGACCACCTTGAACAGGGTGTCGGCGTGGCGAAACTGACCGGTTTTCTGTTCCACGGTGACCCCCGGCCAGTTGCCGACCTTTTGGTGGGTGCCGGTGAGGTCATTAAACAGGGTAGTTTTTCCACAGTTGGGGTTGCCCACCAGGGCAATGGTAAATTCCCGACTCATAGCTTTTCGACCTGCATGCCGGCGGCCTCCTGGCTGCGCAGACTGAGCCGGAATCCTCTCACCACGATGGCGATCGGATCGCCCAGCGGGGCGCGGTGCTGAACCTTGAAGGTCGTGCCGGGGGTCAGGCCGAGACTCATCAGCCGGTTGCGGTAGGCTTCCGGAACCTCGCTAAAGCCCTGTACTCGGGCAGAGTCTCCTGTCTGAAGCTGGTCAAATTGCATACAGTTGGTTTCCCGCGGGTGCTGTCGTTATCGCTGGTTGTTCTTCAAATGATAATGATTATCGATTATAGAAAGAAAAGAGGCAATAGCAAAGACCTTTCAATTTGTAGGCATTTATCATACAAAATGGTTGCCACTGCCATGATTTGTCTCAATTGCAGGGCGGCAGGCAGTGATAGTTGACTGCGGAATGGCGGATGCCGGGGGTGGGTCAGCTAAACTGTTAGGTAGGATCAAAGTGGGGGGATGGAATGTATAAGCTGGTGTTTTATGTGCCTGTAGACCACCTGGAAGCAGTGAAAGGCGCCGTGTTTGCTGCGGGGGCGGGACGCATTGGCCACTACGAGCATTGCTGTTGGCAGGTGCTGGGTAGCGGGCAGTTCCGGCCCCTGGAAGGCAGCAGCCCGTTTCTCGGCAAGCGGGGTGAAATAACGGGGGTGGAAGAATTCCGGGTGGAGTTGGTGTGTGCGGACGAGCTGATTGCCGGGGCGGTCAGCGCGCTGCTGGCTGCCCACCCCTACGAGGAGCCGGCCTACGATGTCTGGCCGTTGGCGGATATCCCGCTGTAGCTGGGTCTGGTGGTAGCTGTTCAGCGCAGTCGGCGGCTGACGGTCGCACTGCGAACACCAGATGATGTCGCTTGTCGATCGGCAAAATAATGTTCCAGGGCCAGGGTGATCACCGGAAAGGCCAGCGCCTCCCAGGGAACTTCCCGCTCCTGGAACAGCTCTACCTCAAGGGATTCGTCCCCGGCACGGAAGTCGTCGTTGCTCAGTGGCCCCTGGTAGAACACATAAACCTGGCTGATATGGGGGATATCGTAAATGCCACACAGGGATGGGGTGTTCAGCTGTGCTCCCGCCTCTTCGTGGCATTCCCGCAGTGCGCCCTGCAGGATGGTTTCGCCATTCTCCAGAAAGCCGGCGGGCAGCGTCCAGTAGCCGCGACGCGGTTCAATGGCGCGTTTGCACAGCAGTACCCGGTCGCCGGAGGTGGGGATACAGCCGGCGATAATGCGGGGGTTCTGGTAGTGTATGGTGTCGCAATGGTCGCAGACATGGCGCTCCCGGTTATCCCCGTCGGGGACCCGGTAGTGGGTAGGTTTGCCGCATTGGCTACAAAAATTCATGGCATATCAACACAATAACAAAAGCCTGCTGTGGCCAGAGTATAACGAAAGGGAAGATAACCGCGTCATGTTGAAGCAGATTACCGACAGTCTCAAATCCATTCCGGTGGATCGCATTCCGCCTCTCGGCAAAGAGGGTGTGGATGCAGCCATCCTTATTCCGGTCACCAGGGAGGCCGGTGACCCCAAGATCATTCTTACCAAGCGGGCCGAACACCTCAATTCCCACAGCGGTGAGGTGGCCTTTCCCGGCGGCAAGTGGGAACCCGGCGATGAGGATTTGTTGGCGACCGCGCTGCGGGAAACCTGCGAGGAAATCGCCCTGCACCCGGAGCAAGTAAGGGTGATTGCCGGCATGCCCGTCAATCGCACCCGCCACCTGTTGCGGGTCAAGCCCTATGTGGGCCTGATTGAGCCTCAACTGCCGCTGGTACCCAATCCGGAGGAGCTGGATGCGGTGTTCGAGGTGCCGGTGAGCTACTTCCTCGATCCGGCCAATCTCAGGGTGGAGCACTTCTCGGGTGAGGATTACAGCCTGGATATGCCCTGCTATATCTACGGGGGCTACCGGATCTGGGGATTTACCCTGGTGGTGCTGGTGGATTTCCTGAACCAGACCCTCAACGCGGGTATACGCCTTCGCTATCCCGACAGGGTCAATCTCAGGCCCCCGGCTTGAAGCGCCAGGCGATAGCGCCGATAATTCGCACCCCGCAAACCGCCGAGGCGACACTGAACATGGCTTTTACTCCGGGTACTATTACCTCTCCCTGCGTATCCATCTGTGCACTCGACAAGGATGACGTGTGCATCGGTTGTCACCGCACTGCCAAGGAAATCCGCGACTGGTTGCTGATGGATGACGACGAGCGCCTGGATGTCATCGTGAAAGCGGCGGAGCGGGGTCGCAAAAACAATCCCTTTGCCTGAGCGGGTGCGGTGTGCCGATGGCACACCCCGGCCCGGCTAATCAATCTTCCTCTTCATCGTCCTCATCGGCGGTTGTCCCGTTGCCGCCGGTGAGCATCCGCTTGACGCGCACTTTGGCCACCATCTTGTCGCTGAGTTCCAGGGTTTCAAAACGATAGCGACCAATGGAAAAACTGACATTGCCATCCGGGATGCTTTCCAGGTGCTCCAGAACCAAGCCGTTGATGGTTTTGGGGCCGTCGGTGGGCAGATCCCACAGGTTGGCCTTGTTGATATCGCGGATGGTTGCCGAGCCGTCGATGTCATACATGGTTTTGTCGAGGGCGACGATGTCCGCCTGTTCGTCTTCCGCCCGGTTGGTGGTGAAATCGCCGACGATTTCCTCCAGGATGTCCTCCATGGTGACCAGCCCTTCGATCTCGCCATACTCATCCACCACCAGGCCGATGCGGCGGCGCGCCTGCTGGAAATTCAGCAATTGCTTGTTGAGCGGGGTGTTTTCCGGCACAAAATAGGGCTCGCGGGTGAAGCGCTTGATGGCTTCCTTGGTCAGGCCGTCGCTGCCGTTGCGCAGCAGCCGGGCGACGGTTTTCATGTGAATGAACCCCTCCACACGGCTGATATCGCCGCAGTAGACGGGCAGGCGGGTATAACTGCTGCCGATGGCGGTGGCCAGCAGGTCCTCCATGTCATCTTCCAGGTTGAGGCCGACAATATCGTTGCGCGGCACCATGATGTCGTTGACGGTCACGGTTTCCAGGTCGAGGATATTGATCAGCATGTCCTGGTGTTCGGGAATGTTGCGACTGGAAATATCCACCACCGTGCGGATTTCCTCCTTGCTGAGACTGACGTCCATCACCTTGTCCGGGTTGACGCCGAACAGGCGCAGCAGACCATTCGACAGGTGATTGACCAGCCAGACCATGGGGTAAAACAGGATCAGCAGCGGTCTCAGGATATGGCTGCTCTTAAAGGCAATGCCTTCCGGGTGCAGTGCGGCCAGTGTCTTGGGGGTGACTTCAGAGAAAATCAGCACGGCCAGGGTGAGCAGTACCGTCGCAATGGCGATGCCTTTGTCGCCGTAGAGGCGCAGGGCGACCACCGTGGCAATGGCCGAGGCCAGGATATTCACCATGTTGTTGCCGATCAGGATGATGCCGATCAGGCGGTCGGGGCGTTTCAGCAGGCGATAGGCCTTGCGGGCGCCGCTGTACCGTTTGCGCAGGTGCTTCAACCGGTAGCGGTTGAGCGACATCATGGCCGTTTCCGAGCCGGAAAAGAACGCGGAGAGTAGCAACAGGCCGCCGAGAATACTAAATAGCAGCCAGAGTGGGGCGTCATCCAAGGGAGGAAAGACCTCGTGCTTGAGCAGGGCGTCCAATGGTGAAGAAGTTTGCCGTAATTGGCAACCATTCTGTGACGGGGCGCCGACCTCTGAATGTAGTGCCCAGCGGGGTTTTCAGGGTTGTGTCGGGGATCCCGGTCAGGACAGCACCACTTCAATCACGAACTTGCTGCCCCAGTAGGCCAGCACCATGGCGCTGAAGCCAATCAGGGTCCAGCGAATCGCCGTGTTGCCGCGCCAGCCCCGGACGTGGCGGCCCCACAACAGGATGGCGTAAAACAGCCAGGAGCACAGGGAGAAGACCGTTTTGTGCACCAGGTGCTGGGCGAAGAAATCCTCAAAGAACAGGAAGCCGGTGACCAGCGACAGGGTCAGCAGGGTAAACCCGGCCCAGAGTACCTCAAACAGCAGCGCTTCCATGGTTTGCAGCGGGGGGGCGACCTGCAGCCAGTTGCCCAGTCGTTTGTGGCGCAGGCGCCAGTTTTGCAGGGCCAGCAGGGCTGCCTGCACCGCAGCGATACTCATCAGGCTGTAGGCGAGGATGGAAATAAAGATGTGGATGCCAATAGGCGCTGACACCGCTTGCCAGGGAACGCCGGTGCTGCCCACCAGCACAGTGGTGGCGAGAATGATGGCGGCCAGCGGGAACAGCAGCAAAAACAGGTTGTGCACCGGTTTGCGGAAGCTGCTGATCAACACGATCAGGTTGATGGTGAAGCTGATCGCGGTACTCATCGGGAACAGGCCAAAATCCAGACCGTGGTCGGTGAAAACCCAAACCATACTGACGTAGCCGTGCAGCCCGATTGCCAGGGCGGAGACCAGTCGCAGCGGCATGAGGCGCAGGTTCGGGTGCTGGCGAAGCTGCAACACCTGGAACAGGGTCGCGCAGAGATAGACAGCGATGGCGGCGGTGGCGATAAACATAAAGGTGGTTGTCATCCTCGGTGGCCCGAAAGTGTGTCACAGATAGTGGGTAGCGAAAAGAGTCCATCCCCAACCCGGCCACCTTTCGGGTATACTCTGCCCCCCTAGTTAGAGAAGCTGTCGAAAGAATTGCCATGGCGATGTTTGAAAATCTCAGTGACCGTTTGTCTGCCAGCCTGAAGAAAATTTCCGGCAAGGCCAGTCTGACCGAAGACAACATCCAGGAAACCCTGCGCGAAGTGCGCATGGCGCTGCTGGAGGCCGATGTGGCCCTGCCGGTGGTGAAAACCTTTGTGGACGGCGTCAAGCAGCGGGCACTGGGGCAGGAAGTCAGTTCCAGTCTCAATCCCGGCCAGCAGTTCCTGAAAATTGTCCAGACTGAGCTGGAGCATGTCATGGGCGACAGCAACGAGGAACTCAACCTCGCTGCCCAACCCCCCGCCGTGGTGCTGATGGCCGGTTTACAGGGGGCGGGTAAAACCACCTCCGTGGCCAAACTGGCGAAGTACCTGAAAGAGCGGCAGAAGAAGAAAGTCATGGTGGTCAGCGCCGACGTCTACCGTCCCGCCGCCATCAAACAGCTGGAAACCCTGGCCGCTGAGGTGGAGGCCGAATACTTCCCCAGTTCCGCCGACCAGAAGCCGGTGGACATCGTGCGCAATGCGGTGCAGGCCGCCAAAACCAAGTTTGTCGACGTGTTGCTGGTGGACACCGCCGGCCGTCTGCACATCGACGACGCCCTGATGGCGGAAATCCAGCAGTTGCACAAGGCCGTCAACCCGGTGGAAACCCTGTTCGTGATCGACGCCATGATCGGTCAGGACGCGGTGACCACGGCCCAGGCCTTTAATGAGGCGCTGCCGCTGACCGGTATCATCCTCACCAAGGTGGACGGCGACGCCCGCGGCGGTGCGGCGATGTCGGTGCGCCAGATAACCGGCAAGCCCATCAAGTTCCTCGGTGTGGGCGAGAAGACCGACGCCCTGGAGCCGTTCCACCCGGAGCGCATCGCGTCGCGCATTCTCGGTATGGGCGACGTGCTCTCCCTGATTGAGGAAGTGGAACAGAAAGTCGACCGGGAAAAGGCCGAAAGACTGGCCAAGAAAGTTGCCAAGGGCAAGGGTTTTGACCTGAATGACCTGCGCGACCAGTTGCAGCAGATGGAAAACCTCGGTGGCTTCTCCAGCCTGCTGGACAAATTGCCGGGTATGGGGAATATGTCCCAGATGGTGGAGCAGGCCAATATGGGCAAGCAGTTCGGCAAAATGGAGGCCATCATCAACTCAATGACCCCCGCCGAGCGCCGCAATCCGGACATCCTCAACGGTTCGCGCAAGCGGCGCATCACCCAGGGCTCCGGCACCAGTCTTCAGGATCTCAATCGCCTGCTCAAGCAACACAAGCAGATGGGCAAGATGATGAAGAAAATGAAGGGCAAGGGCATGCAGCAGATGATGCGCGGCATGGCTGGCAATATGCCCACCGGTCCAGGTGGTTTCCCCGGCGGTGGTATGCCGCCGGGCGGAATGATGCCGGGGGGCAAAAAATTTCCGTTCTAATACGGCCGCTGTGCAGCTAACCCCTTAATCTCGCAGTACTTTGCCGTGTAGGTGAAAGGGGCTTTTCAGGTATACACCGCGGCATGTTTTCGCTATAATCCCGCGCCTTTCAATGATGCTCGGCGTTTGTCGGGTATTGGCCATAGCCCAACGTCGGGCTTGGCAACCGGTAATTTGAAACTCAATACAGAAGAGAATTTTCATGGTAACCATTCGTTTGGCTCGTGGCGGCTCCAAAAAACGTCCGTTCTATCACATCAATGTCACTGACAGCCGTACTGCCCGTGAAGGCCACTACATCGAGCGCATTGGCTTTTTCAACCCGGTTGCTCGCGGCCAGGAAGAGCGTCTGCGCGTCGACGCTGAGCGCGTACAACACTGGGTTGGCCTGGGCGCTGGATTGTCCGCGCGCGTCAGCCAGCTGGTGAAAGAAGCCGCCAAGCAAGCCTGATCGATACCGCAGAACGGACGGCCTGAACGCGATGGATCCCGTTGATCCCGTCATTGTCGGGCGTATTACCAGCGTTCACGGCATCAAGGGTTGGGTAAAGGTGCATGCCTTTACCGAGCTGGAAGACAACCTTGTCAGCTACCGACCCTGGTGGTTAAAGAGCGCCGATGGCTGGCAACTGATTGAGTTTGATCAGCATCGCACCTCCGCCAAGGGCTTGATGATTCACCTGGTGGGTGTCGATGACCGCGACGAGGCACGGCAGTACTGCCAGCGGGATATCGCCGTCGAGAAGGCCATTTTGCCCGCCCTGGAGACCGGTGAATATTACTGGTACCAGTTGCAGGGGCTGTCGGTGGTCAACACCGAGGGTATCAGGCTCGGCAGGGTAGTCGCCTTGATGGAAACCGGTGCCAACGATGTGCTGGTGGTGCAAGGCGATGCCGACAGCCTGGATCAACAGGAGCGGCTGATCCCCTACGCGGAACAGTTTGTTTTGGGCGTCGATCTCGATACCCGGCAGATTGAGGTCGACTGGGACCCGGACTTCTGAGTGATTGACAGCGGAGCAGTGTGAATGGCGGCGAAAAAAATAGCCCTGGTCACCCTGTTTCCGGAAATGTTTGCCGCGTTGACTGAGTACGGTATCAGTGGTCGCGCGATCAAGCAGGGGTTGCTGGAGCTGGATTTCTTTAATCCCAGAACCTTTACCAGCGACCGCCACCAGACGGTGGACAGCCGGCCCTACGGTGGCGGCCCCGGTATGGTGATGATGGTTGAGCCGTTGCGACAGGCCATTGCGCGGGCCCGGCAGTGGATTGATGGCCCGGCCAAAGTGATCTATCTGTCCCCACAGGGGCGGGTGTTGAACCAGCCAGCGGTCAACAGCCTGGCAGCAGGTGGTGACCTGATTCTGTTGGCGGGGCGCTACGAAGGCATCGATGAACGGCTGATTGAGCTGGAAGTCGACGAGGAGTGGTCGATTGGAGACTATGTCCTCAGCGGTGGAGAGTTGCCCGCCATGGTGATGCTGGATGCATTGATCCGGCAACTGCCCGGTGCATTGGGCCACGAGGATTCCGCCGACCAGGATTCCTTTGCCGACGGGCTGCTGGATTGCCCGCACTACACCCGGCCGGAGCAGTACGACGAGTTAAGGGTGCCCGAGGTCTTACTGTCGGGCAACCACGAAAAAATACGGCAATGGCGGCTGATGCAGTCATTGCAAAGGACCCGGCAGCGACGTCCGGACCTGTTGGACAAGCTGGTGCTCAGTGACGAGCAGCGGCAAATACTGGACAGGATCGTCAAAGAGCCGGCAGATGAAAGCGACTGATTCGTTTTCCTCTCTGTGCGGCGCTACTCAAAAAGGTGGCATGCCACCAACTGACAAAAGCTGAGGAGCAAACCATGAGTAACAAAAACCCGATTGTTGCCGCGATTGAAGCGGAACAAATGACCAAAGAAATTCCGGCGTTTGCCCCGGGCGACACCGTTGTCGTTCAGGTAAAGGTAAAGGAAGGTAACCGCGAGCGTTTGCAGGCATTTGAAGGCGTGGTGATCGGCAAGCGCAACCGCGGCCTGAACTCCGCGTTCACCGTGCGCAAGATCTCCAACGGCGTCGGCGTAGAGCGCACCTTCCAGACCTACAGCCCGCTGGTTGACAGCGTCCAGCTGAAGCGTCGCGGCGACGTTCGCCAGGCCAAGCTGTACTACTTGCGCGAACTGTCCGGCAAGGCAGCCCGTATCAAGGAAAAACTCAACTGAGTTTTCTTTCGCGGAAGCAAAAAAAGGCGCCACAGGTTGGTGCCTTTTTTTATGCCTTTTTTATGGCCTGTGGCGGGCGCCCAATTGCCCGCTCAACTGCAGCCCGTTAGAGTAAGCCATGGCTAGCAATCCGGCAGATCAACAGCTTGTCGACACCTTTCTGGATGTCCTGTGGATGGAGAAAGGACTCGGCCAGAACACCCTCGACGCCTACCGCCGGGATCTGACGGCATTTGCCGCCTGGCTGGGGCAATCCGGCAGCTCACTCAGCAGGGCGAGCGGCAGCGATATCCAGCGTTATCTGGCCCACCGTTTCCAGCAGGGTATCTCGGCCCGTTCCGCCGCCCGTCAACTCTCCTGCCTGCGGGGCTTCTACCGCTACCTGCTGCGGGAAAACCGCATCCAGGGCGATCCCACGGCACTGGTGGAAAACCCCAAGCTGGGGCGGCCGTTGCCGAAAAGTTTGACCGAGGCGGACGTGGAGGCGCTGTTGGCCCAGTCGGACACCGCTGCAGTGCTGGGCTTGCGCGACCGCACCATGCTGGAAGTGCTCTACGCCACCGGCTTGCGGGTATCTGAACTGGTGGGACTGACCCTGCATCAGGCCAATCTGCGCCAGGGGGTGGTGCGGGTATTTGGCAAGGGTGGCAAGGAGCGACTGGTGCCCATGGGTGAAGAGGCGCTCAGTTGGCTGGCGCGCTATATCCGCGAGGCGCGCCCGCTGTTGCTCGGCGCGGTACAGAGCGACGTGATGTTTCCCAGCAACCGGGCCCGGCAGATGACCCGGCAGACCTTCTGGCACAGCATCAAACGCTATGCCAAAGGGGCGGGTATCGAAAAGCCGCTTTCCCCCCACACCCTGCGCCATGCATTTGCCACCCATCTGCTCAATCACGGCGCCGATCTGCGGGTGTTGCAATTGCTACTGGGGCACAGCGACCTCTCCACCACCCAGATTTACACCCATATCGCCAGCACCCGCATCAAATCCCTGCATGCACAACATCATCCCAGAGGTTGAGTGGAACCCCTGTTGTCCCCTAGACTCAAACCCCCTGTGGGGTGGCGGCGAGAAGATGTCCTTTTGCGGTCTGATACCCCGAAACGAGAAATGCCATGATGTTGAAAAAAATGATCGGTTGGCTATTGGTGCTGCTGCTGGTGCCTGCCGTGAACGCCGCAGAAGTCCCCGCTGAGATCAGTGCCGCCATTATCGCCAAGCTGAAAGCCGCCCGCCCGGAAATGCAGTTCGGCAATGTCGAAACCTCGCCGATCAAAGGCCTCTACCTGGTGCGTATCAATGGCACCCAGTTTCTTTATGCCAGCGCCGATGGCGAGTACATCCTCGCCGGTGAAATGTACCAGGCCCGCCCCGGCATGTTCGTGCCGGTTCAGGATCTGGCCGCCGCCAAAATTCGCAAAGAACTGATGGATCAGGTGTCGGAGAAAGACATGATTATCTTCCCGGCGGTGGACCAGCGCCGCGCCGCCCTCTACGTGTTTACCGATGTGGACTGCGGCTACTGCCGCAAGCTGCACAAGGAAACGGTGCCCGAATTGACCCTGGCCGGTGTCGAAGTTCGCTATCTGGCCTTTCCCCGCGCCGGAGTTGGTTCGCCCTCCTATAAAAAAATCGCCTCCGCCTGGTGTGCGGATGATCGCCAGGCGGCGCTGACGGCACTGAAAAACAACAAAGCTGTGCCGGAGAATGTCTGCGACGGCAATCCGGTCGCCGCCCAGTTCGAACTGGGACACAAAGTGGGCGTCAACGGCACCCCGGCGCTGGTGCTGGAAGACGGCACCCTGCTGCCGGGTTATCGCCCGGCAGCGGAGCTGCTGAAAATGATGGGGTTGAACTAACCCCATTTCAGCTGTTTCTGCCCCGCCGTCCCCCCTCCAGATTGACACCGGAGTTGCTGCCCTTTAAGGTTGCCATCCCTTTGTTATGTCAACCAGATTTCCCCGTTGTGCCCGCAGGGATTGCCGGTGTTTTGCTGCCCGGAGAGCGGCAAACAGCACAATAATGATTCGGCTGTCATAGGTATCATTCAATAAACCGGTTTAACCAAGGCGAATACGTTGAACGTTGTAAAAATCGGCCTCTGTGGCCTGGGAACGGTGGGCAGTGGCACCGTGAATGTCCTGCAGCGCAATGCTCAAGTGATCAATGCGCGGGCAGGTTGTGCCATTGAAATTGCCCAGGTGGGCGCGCGCCGTGCGAACCCGGCCTGCGACCTCGGCGATATTCCCGTCACCCGCGATATTTTTGAAGTCGCGGCGAACCCGGACATCGACCTCCTGGTGGAGCTGATCGGCGGCACCACCGTGGCCCGGGATCTGGTGCTGAAGGCGATTGAAAACGGCAAGCACGTGGTCACCGCCAACAAGGCGCTGATCGCCGAGCACGGCAACGAGATTTTTGCTGCCGCCAAGGCCAGGGGCGTCACGGTGGCCTTTGAAGCCTCGGTGGCCGGCGGTATCCCCATTATCAAGGCGATCCGCGAAGGCCTTTCCGCCAACCGCATCCAGTGGCTGGCCGGCATCATCAACGGCACCGGCAACTTTATCCTCACCGAGATGCGCGACAAGGGCCGCGCCTTTGAGGACGTGCTGCTGGAAGCCCAGCAGAAGGGCTACGCCGAAGCCGATCCCACCTTCGATGTGGAGGGCATCGACGCCGCCCACAAACTGGTGATCCTGGCCTCGCTGGCCTTTGGTATTCCGCTGCAGTTCGACAAGGTCTTTACCGAGGGTATCAGCAAGCTGGAGTCCCAGGACGTGGCCTACGCCCAGCAGCTCGGCTACCAGATCAAGCACCTGGGCATCGCCCGCCGCAACAACGGCGGCATCGAACTGCGGGTGCACCCCACCCTGATTCCCCGCAAGCGGCTGATCGCCAATGTCGACGGGGTGATGAACGCGGTGCTGGTGAAGGGCGATGCTGCCGGCCCGACCCTCTACTACGGCCCCGGTGCCGGTGCCGAGCCCACCGCCTCCGCGGTGATCGCCGACATTGTCGATCTGGCCCGCACCCTCACCGCCGATCCCGGACACCGGGTGCCGCACCTGGGCTTCCAGCCGGAGCACCTGAACGACTTCGAAGTACTGCCGATCGACAAGGTGGAGACCGCCTATTACCTGCGCATCACCGCCCGGGACGTGCCCGGCGTGCTGTCGAAAATCACCCTGATCCTCAGTGAAGCGAATATCGGCATCGAGGCGGTGATCCAGCACGAAGGGGAAGAGGGCGAGGAATATGTGCCGCTGATCATCATGACCGACCGCGCCATCGAGCAGAAGCTCGATGAAGCGGTGGACAAGATCCAGTCCCTGTCCACCACCAAGGGCGACGTGGTGCGCATCCGGGTTGAGTCGTTGGGATAAGCCATTGGGCTGACAGAATAAACAGGTAGCGAACGTGAAATACATCAGCACCCGCGGGCAGGCGCCCGCACTGAGTTTTGAAGATGCCGTACTGGCGGGGCTCGCCAGCGACGGCGGTCTCTATGTGCCGGAAACCCTGCCGCAGTTCTCCGCCGAGGAAATTGCCTCCTGGGCCGGGTTGTCCTACCAGGAGTTGGCGTTCAAGGTGATGGCGCCGTTTGTGGACGGCGAGATTCCCGACGACGACCTGCGCGATCTGATTGCCAGGACCTACAGCACCTTCCGCCACGACGCCATTGCGCCGCTGGTGCAGACCGCCCACAACGAATTCATTCTCGAACTGTTCCAGGGCCCGACCCTGGCGTTCAAGGACTTCGCCCTGCAATTCCTCGGCAACCTGCTGGACTACGTGCTGAAGCAGCGCGACCAGCGGGTGGTGATCATGGGCGCCACATCCGGCGACACCGGTTCCGCGGCCATCGAGGGCTGCCGCCACAGCGACAATGTCGACATCTTTATCCTCCACCCCCACAACCGGGTGTCCGAGGTACAGCGCCGCCAGATGACCACGGTGCTGGAGAACAACGTCTTCAACATCGCCCTGGAGGGCAACTTCGACGACTGCCAGAACATGGTCAAGGCCAGCTTCGGCGACCAGTCATTCCTGCCGGAAGGCCGCCAGCTGGTGGCGGTCAACTCCATCAACTGGGCGCGCATCATGGCCCAGATCGTCTACTACTTCTACGCCGGCCTGGCCCTGGGCGCGCCCCACCGCCCGGTGGCGTTCTCTGTGCCCACCGGCAACTTCGGCGATATCTTCGCCGGTTACCTGGCCAGCCGCATGGGCCTGCCGGTGGACCAACTGGTGATCGGCACCAACGCCAATGACATCCTGCACCGCTGCATCAGCGCCAACGACCACAGCCTGCACCAGCTGGTGCACAGCCTGTCGCCGTCCATGGATATCATGGTCTCCAGCAACTTTGAGCGCATGCTGTTCGACCTCTACGACCGCGACGGCGTCGCTATCGCCAAACTGATGGCAGACTTCAAGGACAGTGGCAACCTGAGCCTCAGCGACAGCGCCCTGACTCGCGCCCGGGAACTGTTCACCAGCTACCGGCTGGACGACGAGGCCATGATCCGCGTCATCGCCGAGGTCTGGGAGCACACCGAATACCTGCTCGACCCCCACACCGCCATCGGTGTGGCAGCGGCCCGCCAGACCCGCCGCCGCCGGGATATTCCCATGGTTTGTCTGGCCACCGCCCACCCGGCCAAATTCCCTGAAGCGGTGCGCAAGGCCGGTTACCCGCAGGACCCGCCGCTGCCCCACCACATGGCCGACCTGTTCCAGCGGGAAGAGCGCTACGCCGTGCAGCCGAAGGATATCGGCGCGGTGCAGCAGTTTATGAAAGACAATATTCGCCAGTAGGGGAGCGCCATGTCCGTCGAGCATTTGCTGGCAAAGCTGAAAACAGCGCCCGAATCCGTTTCCTTCACGGACTGCATTGCGGTGATCGACGCAAACTACCGCTTCGAGGAAACGGCGTTCAGCAATGGCGGCACGGAAAACGGGGTCGGCCAGAATAACGGTTCCTGCAAGATCCTTGCGTTTGCCCGCCTCAACGGGTTGAGCGAGCAGCAGACCCTGCACTGCTTTGGCGATTATTACCGGGTGGATGTGCTGGAAAATCCCGCCGGTGACGACCACCAGAACATCCGCAATTTCATCGCCCACGGCTGGCCGGGTGTCGCCTTTGCCGGCGAGGCGCTGGCGTTAAAATAAGCCTGCTGTTACTCGAATTTTTTCAGGTAGTGGTAGATGGCGATCTGTGAGCGGATCTTTTTCTTGTTGCCGCGCTTCACGTAAACATTGCTCTGCTCGGCGTCGATCACCCTGGCCTTGCAGCGGTCGGTAAACTGGATTTCCAGAATATCGATCACCTGTTTCTTCAATTTGGGGTCCAGAATGGGCACCCCCACCTCCAGCCGATAATCCAGGTTGCGGGTCATCCAGTCCGCCGACGAGATATACACCTCCGGGTTGCCGCCGTTGTGAAACACCAGGCAGCGGGGGTGTTCCAGGAAACGGTCGACAATGCTGATAATGGAGATGTTTTCCGACAGACCTTCAAGCCCCGGTTGCAGCGAGCACATGCCGCGCACGATCATGCGGATTTTCACCCCCGCCTGGCTCGCCTGGTAAAGCAGTTTGACAATGCTTTCATCCACCAGGTTGTTCAGTTTCAGCGTCATCGCCGCCGGCTTGCCCGCCCTGGCGGCGGTGATCTCCCGGTTGATCAATGACCGGATCTTCGCGCGATTATTGAGCGGCGAGACCTGCAGGTATTTGAAATCGTAATGCTTGAAGCTATTTTCAATAAAATTGAACACGTTGCGCACTTCGTTGCAGATTTCCGGGTGGGAGGTGAACAGCGAAAAGTCGGTATAGATTTCAGCGGTTTTTTCGTTGAAATTGCCGGTGCCGATATGGGCGTACAGCTTTTCCCCATCGGCAGAAATGCGGTTGATCAGGCACAGTTTCGAATGCACCTTTAAGCCGGGAATACCCAGCATCACCTTGATGCCCGCCTCGGATAATTTCTCGGATAAATCGAGGTTCTGCTTTTCGTCAAAGCGGGCTTTCAGTTCCACGTTGACCGTCACCTGCTTGCCGTTGCGGGCGGCATCCATCAGCGATTCCAATACCCGCGAGTCCTTGGCCACCCGGTAGATATTGATCTTGATGGAGGTGACCTTGGGGTCGAAGGCGGCCTGGCGCAGCAATTCCACGAAATAATTGAACTTGTGATAGGGGTAATAGAGCAGGATGTCCCCCTGGTCGAGGGCCCGGAAGGCATTGCTGGCGCGGTCGAACTTGCGTATCGACAGCGGCGGCAAGGGCTGGTTGGCCAGATACTTCTCCCCCGGGTTGGCAAAGCCGATAAAGTCCCTGAAATTGCGGTAGCGGCCGCCGGGAATAATGCTGTCGCCTTTGGTAAAGCCGAACTTGCTTTTCAGCATGTCCAGCATCTCGGCGGGCATCTCCCGGTCAAAGGTCAGCCTCACCGGGTTGGCCTGCAGGCGCTGTTTCAGCCCGATGGACATTTTTTCCACCAGGCTGCGATCAATATCGTCATCCAGGACATATTCCGCATCCCGGGAAAACTTCATCGACCAGGCATCCAGTTGGTCGTAATCAAAGAAGTCCGCCAGCACCAGGTCCAGGCAGTAGCGAATCGCCTCGTCGATGATCATGAAATAGCGGTGACGGTTTTTCTCGTCGTTGGGCAGGCGCAGGAAGCGGCTGCTGGTGTCGGGAACTTCCAGCAGGGCAAAGTTGACCTGTTCGCCCTTGCGGATTTCCACCACCAGGTAATTGGCCCCGTCCTGCAATACCCGTGAAAGGTCGATTTGCGGGGTGACCAGAATCGGCACGATGCGCGGCAGCACCTGTTCGCGAAAATGCCGCCTGACCCACTCCCCCTGTTTCGTCGACAGATCAGCCGGAATCAGGAAGTGAATGCGGCGTTTTTTTAACTCCTTGAGAATGGACTGAAAGGCGACATCAAACTGCTCGGATAGACGGGCGATGCCCTTGTTGATGTCGCGGAGCAACTGTTTGCTCTCCTTGGCCGTGCCGGCGACCTGCTCAATCAACACCTTGCGGCGCACATCCGCCACCCGCACCTTGAAGAATTCATCCTGGTTATTGGAGAAAATGCCGAGGAAGTGTACCCGGTCAATCACCGGGTTGTCCGCGTCCTGCGCCTCCTGTATCACCCGCTCATTGAATGCCAGCCAGCTCAATTCCTTTGGGAAATAGGGGTATTTTTTCATAAACTATCAAAGCGCTGCGGTGAGTTATCGCGGACAACAATACGCGTTTTTTGACACGCTTGTGTGACACTAATATGACAATAGGATAGGGCGGAGATCATGGCAAACATCACTGAAATTGAAGTCAAGGTGCTGGAGGTGGATCGGCCTTTTCTGGAACAAAAAATTCTGGCGCTGGGCGGCGAAAAGGAATTTGAAGCGGAATTTTCCGCCATCCTCTACGACGATGCAGACGGTTCCATTCGCGCGGCGGGCAATCTGCTGCGCCTGCGCAAGGAACAGGATGGGGTCAAACTCACCTTCAAGCAAACCCTCAGCACCGGTGTCGCCAAGATCATGGAGGAGCACGAAACCGCCGTCGCGGACTTCGAGGTGATGCGCACAATTCTGGCAGCACTGGGTTGCCGGGAGATGCTGGCATTGCGCAAAATGCGCGCGCAGTTTTCCCTCCATGGCCAGCACCTGGTGTTCGACAGGTATTTCGACGAGCTGGCGCATATTCCGGAATTTCTGGAAATCGAGGCCCACAGCGAAGCGGCGCTGCTGGAGCTGGTGGATGAATTGGGGATTGAGCGCGGCCGGGCGCTGCCCTGGAATACCCACGACCTGATGGTCCATTACCAGAAAAAATAATATTTTCTCGGTGATAAAATTTTCTTTCAGAACTTTTTATCGGTGAGTTTTATGGTCACTTTTCTTTGTGTGCCCATAGAAAGGGACGCAGATAGCTCCATTATCTCCGGGTAATTGTTTTATGTGACTTTTTTGCTCGTGCAAAAAAAGTCACCAAAAAAGCACGCTCCGCAGACCTGGCCCTGCGGGCTTCCCTCGCTGCGAGCACACCACGACGGGCCGGCTTGACGGGGCGTCCATGCCCCGGCAAGCCTGAATTGCACGTCCTGTGCAATTCTCCCTGTGTTGTTCTCTCGCTCGGCAGGTCTGAGGGGAA